>NZ_JAJNAY010000001.1:2924147-3259839 GCF_021010565.1 Chryseobacterium turcicum | reverse complement strand
GTACATGATTGGTAACAAAAGTACAAACAAAGTCTTATAAAAGAAAATAAAAATTACATAAATAGCTATTAATCAAATACAAGAAACTAAAAGAAAGCAAGAGAAAGCATATTTATTTCCCGATACAGAAAGTAAAAACTAATTCATTTACAGTATTTTACAAGTATCAAGATGTACAAAAGTAGTACCGCTTCATTTCTGAAAATAATTTACTTTCTTACAAAAAAATTAGATTGTTCCTTTATTTAATAAAAAAACACTTGTTATTTATCTTATTATTACAAATTCATACCGCATAAACTCATTACTTATACACTTCAAAATAGCCGATGCGGTAAATAAAAACATTATCACCGCATTTTTTGCGGTGAATAATTCTTATATTTACCGCAAACAAATTATCATGGCTCGTTATATCCATCTAAATACAAACTGGACTCAATTTTCTTGGGAAAGCGATGAGTTTATTCAGATTCTTGGTGAAGTTAGAAATTTACAAGGGAAACTCATAGGCAAACTAGAGGTTTTGGGTTTTGACCTGATGGAAGAAGCTAACTTAATGACTCTTACGGAGGATGTAATTAAAACATCTGAAATTGAAGGAGAATTTTTAGATAAAGATCAGGTACGTTCATCTATTGCACGAAGATTAGGCTTAGATATTGTTGGCTCAATACCATCTGATCGAAATGTAGATGGTGTCGTCGAAATGATGATTGATGCCACAAAAAAAGCAGAGGAAAAACTTACTGAAGATCGGTTATTCGGTTGGCATTCATTATTATTTCCTACAGGAAGAAGTGGGATGTATAAAATACAAGTTGCACAATACAGAAATGATGAAAATGGAGCAATGCAAGTTGTTTCTGGTGCAATGGGGCGTGAAAAAGTTCATTACGAGGCTCCGGCATCCGATCGAATTGAATTTGAGATGAATCAATTCCTAGAATGGTTCAATAGCCAACTGGAACTAGATTCTGTTTTAAAATCTGCTATTGCTCATTTTTGGTTTGTCACAATACATCCATTTGACGATGGAAATGGGCGTATTGCTCGCAGTATTGCAGATTTACAATTAACAAGGTCTGATGGGATTAATCAACGTTTTTATAGTATGTCTTCTCAAATCAGAAAAAACAGAAAGGAATATTACGAAATCTTAGAAAAAACCCAGAAAGGGAATTCTGATATTACGAACTGGCTAAATTGGTATTGTCATAATCTTCTATCAGCCATAAAAGATGCAGATAAAACAGTGCAAAAAGTAATGGAGAAGCATCAATTCTGGCAAAATAATAAAGATATAGTTTTTAATGAGCGACAAATAAAAATACTAAATAAGTTATTAGATTATTTTGATGGTAACCTGACCACTGCCAAATGGGCGAAAATTAATAAAACATCGGCAGATACAGCACTACGAGATATTACAGATTTAATTCAGAAGAATATACTGAAGAAAACTGATTCTGGTGGTAGGAGTACGAATTATGAGTTGGTTTAAATCTAATTTATATAGCAATAACTAGCGAACCCCTCTCGGCCTTTTTAGAGTAAACAAGTGTCTCATTGCCATTGTTTAAATTGAATTCTCAAGATGTTCCTGTCGCAAATTTAGCAGATATTTACGACAGAATGCATTGTGTTTTAATTTATCACTTATAGACACTCAATACTTTGAATACAATTAATTTTATCTTTGTAATTTTCAAAATCAAATAAATTAAACCCTGGATATAGTGCATCAAAATATACTATTTATCTGTTCCGCAAACAAACAAAGATCAAAAACAGCTGAAGATTATTTCAGTGCAAAATATCCTGAAAAAACATTTACTTCCGCAGGAACAAACTTGAAAATTTGCGAACGTGAAGGAACCAATCCGTTAACTATTGCATTGTTGGAAGAGGCTGATTTAATTTTTGTTATGGAAAATAGACATAAAAAGCAAATCACTGATTTTTTAAGAGCTAAGTTAACAAAGGATATTACGGTTCTGAATATTCCAGATCTTTATAAATATTATTCAAAAGAATTAATTGATATTTTAGAAGATAAATTGGGGCAATATTTTGACAAGATATTTGCAGTATGAAGTGTAATGTAACATCTTTACGATGTTACAGCGGTTAAAATATAGGCAATGATATTCCTAATTTAAAAACTTTATGATAAGCGCCAATTTCTGTTATCAGTAAATTTTCAATTCTTAACCTCTCATTATCATTCTCATTATTCTCAATTGGCTTTGGATAAATAATTAAACATGGAATTTCTTCATTATCCGAGTATTTTAATTTTTCTCTAACTTTATTTAATCTTGCGTATCCAGCGACTTGTCTGATGTCTTGGTGGATTTGGCTATAATTGTATTTGAGTTTATATTTTGTATCGACAACGATCTTCGTATATTCTGTACAAATCAAAAAATCAAGTGAATTACCATGAGTAGAAAATTGATAATTAAAATGCGATGCAGAAAGACTTGGGTTCTCTTCCAGAAACTTTGAATAAACATATAACTCAAACATTTTGGGCATATCAATCCAAAATGGGGGTGTTGATATTTTTTCGGATGTTGTTCTGGTTATGTTATATGAAAATCTTTTTAAAATCTGTTGTCCAATTTTGATGGCTTCTTTGTATTCTTTGAAAAATGGATTGTGTTTTAAGTATTTTATTTCCTGAATATCAACTTCAGAGCTAATGTGCTCAAAAGTCGGACGAATGTAATTAATCATCCAAGAAATATCATTAACATTTTTAAAATAGTATTCGTTATTCTCTACATACTGTGTACAGAATAAAAACACTTTTTTCAGGAAGCGGTTTTCAACAGAATTTTCTCCGAAAACCTCATACTCACAAACAGTATTGGTTAAGCGGTTTTTAAAAACATTTTGTTTTATTTGCTGCCCTATCAAGATTTTCCCCTTCACTCTACTACGAAGGCTTTCCTGAACTTTGTAATAGGACTTCTTCAAACCTTTTCGTGCAATATCTTGAAGAAGTTTTAGAAATTTCACTACTAAAAAAGGGGTAAGTAAATCTTGTTTTTGTTCGATCTCAATTTCAGTTGATTCCCAGTCGATTAACAGTAACTTATCGGTTTCTTTTGCCACTTCTCTGTGTGACATAATTTTCATCAACATAGCAATTACATCGACTTCCTTTAACGAATCCTCTTTTTTTACTTTCTGTTCTGTATTTTTATTAAATTTTTCTATTCCATCATCAGAAATATTTTCATTCTCATTTTTAATAGCCTCTTCGAAAGTTTCGGCAACACAAAAATTAAGTTTAGGCTCTACGTGAAGATATCGATCTTTGGTCAACCAATCTAAACCTACAAAATAATCGCTGTTTAAAACAACTTCATTTTCGGAAATCTTGCAAGAAAAACAATGATAATCTTTACCACGTTCGGTTTTGAATTTGCGAGGTTTGATTTTATCTAACGAATGATTCCAGATAAAATCTTTCTTATCTTTTTCCTCGACAAGATTAAAATTATCCGTTAATGTTAATTTATATGCAATATGTTCCTTTAATAAGATGCCCATTATAAAGATTTTATATAATCTTCTACAGTTATCTCACCTACCTTTCCTGTGAGAACTCCATCTTTTGCATATTCTAGTAAGATTGGCTTAATCTCGTAATCGATACGAATACGGAAATCATCTGGTTCTAAGCTTCCATCTTCTAATTTCTTTTGGATAAAATAAGAGTGACCAATCCAAACATCTTCTGGTCTGAATTCTGCTGAAAGTGTTTTTCCTCGTTTTAGGGGTGTTTTCTCATTAGAAACATATTCATCGTAATTAATAATAAACAGTTCACTTACTTTTTTAAACCAATCTTTATGGAATACAATTTTATCATCGTCCAGTTCTTTAGGCAACACATCTACAAACGCAAATCGTCTTCTAATAGCATAATCAATGTGTCCAACACTTCTGTCTGCTGTGTTCATTGTACCGATGATATAAAGGTTAGGAGGAAGAATTAATTTCTGAGAATTGTTTACTTCATACATACTTTCAACTTCTTCGCCACGGTATTCGAGTGCGTAAATGAGTTCACCTAAAACTGAGGAAACGTTAGCTCGGTTGATTTCGTCGATAACTAATACATAATTTTTAAGATCTACATTTTCACTCCCTGGCTTATAGGAATATTTCTCAAAGAATTTTTTTAAAAGGGAACCATAATATGTAAATCTATAGTTTGAATGCACAAATCTATCTTTGTCCAGTTTTGGTGATGCTAAATCAATTTCTTGATTAATAACCGCTTTAATAAGATTTTTAAATTCTTCAAATTTCAAATGTCCTGGTGTTTTCCAATCTTTTCCATATAAAAAATCTTTGTTTCTTACTTTAAAAATATTTACCTTCTCAGATAGTACATAGCCCTCATCATTAAGGTTACCATCTAAATCATTCTTAAAATCTTCAAAACTTTTGTCAATCCAGATATCAATACTATTACTGTTTGTGTGATCAGAACTTCTATAAAAATTTATCAACGCTTCTTTTGCAAATTTGGCAAGTATTTTATTTTCTGCATCGTAAACTAATCCATTTCCTTCTTCGTCAGGTTTAGCAACAATACCTCTTACAAAATCATCGTAAGTGTAGCTTGGATGAAACTGTATTATTTTAAATTGATTTTCTAGAAACTTCTGATAGAGATGGTATGCAACTGCTTGTGCTCCTCTATCATTACCATTAGATACTGCATCCCAATTTTGTGCTTTAACGAAATCAATGATTTTACTTTTCGTAATTTTTTTATCTTGTATATCTTTACCTTCTAACTCGATATTATTTTCTGATATATTTTTTACTGTATATTTTGCATTTTTAGCTATTGAAAAAACAGTCTCATCTTTAACCAAATTATTACCAAAATAGCTATTTCTATTTAGCTCATTTAGTAAAATCTTATTTGCTATCAGTTTTGCTTCTCTGGTTTTACCAGTTCCTGGTGGACCTTGTAAGATGATTTGTTTTTTGTATTGAAGTAGTTTTATTTTATCTTCCATATCGATATGGTCTTTTAATTGTTGAAATATTTCTTTAAGCCTGTTAATAAGAAGTGGGTAGGTAAACTCGTACAATTCAGTTAAACATTTTATAATGTCTACGACTTCAATGTCTGTGCTTATATCAAATTTTCTGTTATGAGTAATTGCTTTACCCTGCCATTTCTTTACTGAAATATTAGCGGGTAGATTTTGTTTCAACAAATTAAATAATTCTTGATTATAATGTTTATTTTCAAAATGTACATCCACCGAAATAATGCCTTTCTCAATTATTACTTCAAAATGAACAATCGAATCATCAAAATATCCTTCAAGATCTGTAAGCCAAAGGTATTTTAATCCCACTGTTGTACTAGAGATAAATTTTAACTGATTATTATCAACATAATTTATTAAATCATTTTTTACTTCTTTGAATTTACTGTAAATCATTATGTTTTTTTTTGCTATTGAAATTAAAATGTTTGATGTATTTTTAAACTACAAGAATAACCTCCACAACCTACATCCAAATTATTATTTGTTGTTACAAAAGAAATGTGATTATTGGGAGTAAATAATTTGTTGTTCCAATTCCAGTTATCATGAGCTAATATAGCACTAGGCTTGGGATGTCCGTATTTCGTCGTAGCATGAGAATATACAATATTTCCATTTGAACATAGAGGAATAGGAGAGTTGTTGTCATCAAAGTTTGCTCCATGATGAGTCGCCAACAATCCATCAAACTGATTTTTTTTGATTGAAGGTATATATTTATATGCTGCATCAGCTGGATTTAAAACCTTTTTTATAGAATTGTTAGGAGAGTCAACAATTAATGCTAGACCTGAATGATTCTTATCTGATCCTGTGCATTTTATTAATTCACCAAACCAAGTTTTAACATTGCCATGCAGAGTTTTTGGCCATAAAATGAGTCTACCTGTTGCTCTCATTTTAGCAGCAAGCTTAAAATATAATGGTGTTATATTTTGTTCCGGAGTAATCCAATTAATATCTTTCAACTGTGTTGAATTTTTTGCGAGATATCGTCTAGCTGTCTCTAAATGGTCTCCATCCCAATGAGAAATTATAATAGTTTTTACAAAAGTGAAACATAAATCCAACGTGACTGGATATGTTTTGGTATTCCAAGCAAAGCCTCCACCTAAATCAAAATAAAAAATAGGAATATTATCTTGAGTTGTTACAGCTGTCAAACTACCTTGTCCTACATTATATACATTTAACTTATGATTAAAATGATTTTTTTTCTCATACATAGAATTTAATATGTTGAATATTTCTTCCTTATTGGATTTTTCAAAATTATTCCAAGAAAAATATTTACTTAGAACTTTATTAATATTATTTCGATTATTAATTTGTTTTATAGAGACAATATATTTTTTTTCAACAACATCCTCATTGACATCTTGAATAATACTTACTGGTAACCTAGTCTCTTTTTCTGACACTCTTAATGAAAACCATCTACTTTTAAAAATTTCATGTTTAAAGAAATCTTTAAATTCCTTGTACTCATCTTTATGTATTTCTATTGAAAATAGAAAACTTCTAATCTCTTCAAACGATTCCTCAAGTGATGATTTCTTGTAAAATTTTATAGTATCACTCTTAATACCATCAAAAACGATTTCATAATAGTCATCTTTTAACTCTTCAATATTTTCAAGTCCAACATAAAAAATTTCATCTGATTCTTTTATATCTCCATATAATAACTCTTTCATATCTGTGTTTTTAAATTAATATTTTATTATCAGCATTCTTCAATACCGTTTCTTTTCGCTCTGTTTATTTCATCTAAAATCTGGTTTATTTATGAAGCATTTTTTTATTTCAAAAGCTTCGTAAGGTAATTTAATTCCTTCTATTATTTCCTCGGTGATTATTAGTTTATCGTAAGTATTAATTAGAATTTCACTAAGCCTTATGAATTTCATCAAAGATTTTGAAGATTATTTACGTTATTAATCTTTTAATTTGATCTCCCCATGTATCTGGAAAATATGGTATCAGATAGAACACGTGTACTAAATCTTTCATCAATGGAAATCCTGCATTATCAGTTCTATAAAAATATTCAAACTCATCTTTTGAACTTAGCACATATTTTTTAAACTCGTCGAAACTCAAATCCCCGTTCATACTAAAATTTGAATAATCGATTTTTTTCAATGATAGGTCTCGTTGATAGCCTTCATTAAATAAGGGTTTTGAAAATAATTGTTCTTCAAAATCATTTTCAACATCTTCAATTAGATGTTTTGAAATAGAATTAATTCCAAAATGTGGAACAAAATAACCAAGGTCAATTTTTTTTTCTAAGACAAATTCTCGCAATTCCTTATATTCTTTTTCTAGGTCTAAAATAGCAATGTAGATAAATATGGTCGCCAATAGTGGGGATGTTGAATCAGAATAAAAGATTGGTTTTGTCCCAGTCATTTTAAATTTAATGACATTCTCAATACTGTTATTAGCATCAGGTAAAAAATTATTGTCTATCTTCCTTTTTCTAATATTATAAATAACACTTTTTAAATATTCTTTTGCAGTATATTGGTCGCCAAAATCTAAAAATAAGTTTGTAACAGAAACAATTACATTAGAATGATAATCGATTAAAGGCTTCATACAAAGCCTATTTTGTTCTATAACCTCTTCTAAAATGAACCTTGCTGCATCTTTGTTAGTTTTAGTATTATGACTAGATAGCCAATACTTAATATAAATCACATAAAACTCCAAAAAGTCAAATGATCTGAGGTTGTATCCAATCTCTTCATACATACCACCTCTCTCATAGTAAAGACCGTCTTTTTTAAGCGCAATTGGTAAAGTCTTTTCAAAATAATCTTGCAAAACTTCATCAAAGTAAAACTGATATAACTGCTCGAAATATTTGCACACGAATTTATTATCTTCCAATTTATTTTTAAGTGCCCAATGCCAAACTTTAATCAATAAGCAGAGCAGATATTTTTTTGCAATATTTAAATTGTTATATCTTTTTGACTCAGTAAAAACAATGAATGAGATTAACTTAAAAGTCTCAAACAACATCTGATTATTTCTATTTTTTCGGAGCTTTTTTCGATCAAATTGAAACAGTGACAACAAATTTTCTAATAACTTTACAAAATCACTAGAAACATTTTCATCAGCATCGAGATTTATCAGAGTTTTATTAAACAATCTTACATTAACATCATCCGTCAAAAGATAAGCATTGAACAGTTTTTCAGTGAATATTTTAGTCAATCTAGAAATATCCCATCTATCAAAAGTTGTATTGTTTGTGCTACGTGACATGCTCAAAAACATATTGTTCATTAATTGAGATACATTTCCTTTAGCTGTACCATTATGAACAATAACAATTTTCAAGGGAAGAGTTTCATATTTAGGATATTGAGACACATACGGCACATAAGCAGCATCAAGCAAAGAACTAGCAATACCATCAGAAGCATTAAATTTTTCTTCAGTTATATCTCGATCCTTACCTCCTTTTAATTCAAAAAAAAATCTTTTTTTTATATTATCTTCCGGATCAACCCCAATAGCAACTATATCTTTTCCATATTCTTTAAGTCCTAAATTTTCAGTTGGTTTAGTTAAAATTTCGAATCCTTGAGCTTCTAAGAGAATTGGAAATATTTTGTTCAATTCATCTTTTTCGGTTAGCGATTCTAAATATTCTTTAACTATTAAATTTCTAATTTCCATTTTCAAAATTATTTAAAGATATTTCAAAAGCTTCGGGATCTTTATAAGCCCTTTTATCAATCATTGCACTAACACTTACTTTTCCCAATGGATTAATTTCTTTATCTCCTATCTTAAAAGAGTTACCTCTCACAATAATTTTAGTGCTTGCAAACTGACCAAATATTGATTTTTTATCAGCGTTTTTGCTAGCTTTAGATTGACTTTCATTTTGTAACCTATAATATAAGTTCAAGTGTTCATCCTCATTTAAATAAGGATTAAATTCATTTATACTTTCTCGCTCAACTTTATCAATCAGGTATTCATCTAGTGCAATATGCATTTTTTCTAAAAATTTCTGATTTGCTTTTGACTTTGTGATTTGTGATTCAATCAACTCATATAATGTTTTACCATATGCTTCTTTTATCAATATTGATAATTGTGAAATCAAACAATCTCTAATTTTACTTGATTTAGAGTTTCTTAATGGTAAGATTAATGGCAAAAGTCGTTCAAAGAAGATTGGATATTTACAACAAGCCACAATCGCATTTAATTGCTGAATATTTGTTGATTTTTTTAAGTCAACATTATATGGTTTGGAATAACCAGACATAATTACTTGAACACCTAATAAACTATGCTTTCTACTGCTAAATAGCTCGAATATACAATGCTCAGTCTCTTCATTCTTGATATTCCAAAAATTTTGCAGAGCACTATCAAATAGTTCGGTAGCATAGCGCCAGCCTGTTGTTCTAGATGTCATAACCATCAGGTGGAACAGATATTTTGGTTCGCTAAAATTGTGAAAGAAATTTTGTACTACTGAAAAATTTTGTGTTCTTGATAAATATTGATGGAGTAATTTATACTTTTCTTCATCGTTATCTTTTAGTTGAAAAGTAATAGTATGAAAAACTGCATTTAAAACATTGTCTTCGGTTGAGACTATTAAATTATCTAATATTTCAAAATATTTATTCTTTATGAGTTGTGGTGTAGATTTATTCATTATAAGCTTGCAAAGGAAGTAGCTGTATTCAGAAATCTGATCATCGGAAAATTTTGAATTATCTACAATCTTATCAACTTCTATGATATCGTCCTCATTGGTAAATGGTATTCTGCCAAAAATAAATAGAGCTGTAGTGGGTAAGCTCACAAATATTTTTTTTGCTTCTTCAAAAACAAAGTCTACATCAATTTTTATAAAATTGTATAGTATTTTCGCCAAAAAAAAATGTTTCATATCAGTGCCTTCCTCGAGTACAGAATTATATAACTCTATCGCCAAATCGGGATTTAATCTCGGTAAATCTCCTAGAAAAGCCTCAGCTTCATAATTTTTGGAGGAGTTAGCAAGTTCTATTATGCATTTTTTTAAATCACTTAAACTTGCAAATTTTGAGATTGCAAATAAATAAGACAATCTAAAATCTATAATGTGAGGCTTTCGTTTCTCCTCTTTTTCTAAAATTTTAAAGATTTCATTAATATCTAAACCATTTTCCAAAAAAAATTTCAACATGGAGGATAATAAGCCTTGAGTTATTTGTCTAGCCCCACTCCAAAGATAATTTCCATTATATATATTGATCTTATTGAAGAAGTCATCTACAAATTGATATGCTTCAGGTAGATTTGAAGGCATTTTTTTACCCAAAATATTTTCTGAGTAGACTGAAAGTTTTTTATTGAAAAAATCTGAGTAAAAATTAATCTCATACACTTCTAAAGTTTCATTTTCAATTTTTGTAAGAACTCCAGAATCGATTAATTTTTTTGTAACAATTTTGTTGCTAGAATTATATTGTGTTTTGTGGTTAATGAAGCAATAACTAACGAGTAATTCAAGATCTTTATCCATGTTAAATAAAAAAAAATATTTTTGCTTTTCTCTCTTTTCTCAAAAAGATTTTAGTTTTCCAAAAGTTTCAAACTCTAAAAACTTTGATTTAAATAATTCTGATGGAATTTTCTTTTTTAATAAAAGATGAAAATTTTCCTCATGGGTAGAAACAATTAATTGCTTATCTAGCGACAACGTAATCCCGCGAAATAAATCTATAAATGAAAGAATATTAATACTATCCATTGATTGAATTGGATCGTCAATAAAAATACAATCTACAGAATTACCTTCATTATCTGTTGTTTTTAAAGCTCTTGTTAAAAATATACTTAAACTAAGAATATTCACCTGTGCTGTACTGAAATATAATGAGGGAATGCTTTTTATTCCTTTACTATCTTTCGTATAGATTTGTAATCTAGGTTTAATTTCTCCAAAATCACATTCAAATTCAATTTCTTTGTAGTCGGGATGAGGATCAATTTTTCTATAAATAGCGTTTATGAGAGTTGTATAAAAATAGGCTTCAATTGTATCTTTCAGGTACGTTTTTAGAGTTTCTTTTTCATTATTTAGTTCCTCATCAGCACTACCTAACTCCTTAAGACTCGAATTGATCCTATCAATTTCATCCTTTACTCTTTTAGATTCAGTAGCTTTTATACAGGCATCATTCAAAATTTTTAGAATTTTATATTTTTCAATTTTATATTCAACTTGTATTTCAACCTCCTTTTGTTTTCCAATCAAATCTAAAAATGCTGCTTCAATTTGAGATTTATCTTTATCACTTATTTTCATACCAAATTCTGATAGAATAAAATTTTCATAACTTTCGTAAACTCTCAATATTATCCTTTTTGCATCATCTAATTCTTGAGCTTTTTTAATGTATTCTTCCTTCAATAAAGTATGATTAGATAGTTTTAGCATTAATTCTTCTAAAGATTTTTTAAAACTCGCTTTTTTATCTGTTAAGTTATTGAGAGTTGCGTTAATATTGGATATGCTTTCTAATAGTTTAGATTTTTCAATATTATTAGAGTTCAATTCTCCAATAAAATACTCTCGGACATCCTTGTGTTCATTTGAAGACTGATGTTTTAATAGGTTGTTTTCTGAAATTTCTAGCTTCTCAGTAGTTGATTTAATTAATGTTTCTTTCTCTAATAATATTTCATCATTTTTTTTAATTTCACCAGATAACTCGACAATTTGATTATCCGTTTTCGCTATATCATTTTGTATTTTGGCTGCTAATTCATCAAAAGTCTTTGAATCTTCTAATAATAAATTAATGCCACTTAAGATCGATTGATTACTATTCAATTTCTCTGAATAAATCTTTCTATCAGAATCTAATTTACCTATTGTATTTTGTGCGTTTCTAAAATTCGATAAATAGGGCTGTTTAATTGAAGAAAGAAAATTCTCGATGTTTTCTTTTGCAACTGACAGCTCTGTTACTAGATTATTGATTTTCCACTCTATTTCAACCTTTTGTTCTAGATATCTTTTTAACTGACCATCTAATAACTTATTAGATAAGATATTTTCAGATAGTTTTTCAAAGGTGTCATACTTATGGTTACATAAAGGACAGTCTGAACTTTTTGACTTGTTTACAAGTTCCAATCCTGAATTTATAAAGTCATTAAGTTCTTTATTTAACTGGTTTTGACTGTCAATTTTAAATTGAATTTCCTGAATATCTTTCTTTAATTTTTCTAGATTTTTTTTCTCATTTATGTAATGAGTAACTAATTCTTTATGCTCGTCAAATAATTTAAATTCCAACAAAAGTTCAATATCATCGTTGATCTTATTTTCATAATATCCAAACTCATCCAAAATTATTTTTAAGTCATTCTGTTTCTTTTCTTCTGTTGTAATCGATTTTATTAAATCATCAATAACCTTTTGTGAATCAACGATAGTCTGAGAAGCTAATTCAAACTGTTTTTTTTGAGTTGGTATATTATTTAATTTAGATTGATTATTTTCAAGAGATTTCTTTACATCGTTAAACTTTATAACTTTATCATTTTTATCCTTTTCAGCATCAGACTTCTCACGTTCGGAAGTAAGTAAATTGTCTTTAAGCCCAACGATATCTTTATCTAAATTATCTATTTCTTTTTGTATACTAAGAAATGTTTCGAATTGCTTCTCAATATTGAGAGCACGCTCCAATTTATTTTGTTGAATTTTTAAATTCTCTTCGGTAACATTAAATTCATTAGTAACCTTTTCTTGGTCTTTAAACCACTTTATTATCTTATCTAATTCTTTAATTTCCTCATCTAATTTTACAATACGACTCTTATTGTCAAGGTAAGATAAAACCCCACCGTTTAATTTATTATCTTCAGATTCTTCCCCATCTCTTGCTAGTATAATATTAATTATTCGTGACTTACTTTTTTCTAAATCATCTTTTAATAATAATAGTCGAACATCAATATTACGAGATAAATTATCATAGGAGCTTTGATTAAATGTGTTTTGATCAATTATATCTAAATTCTCACTTTCTTTCTTGAGCGATCTAATTACTTCATTAATCTCATCAAACTTTTTAAATTCTTGATCAAAATCGATTTCTCCTTGAAGTTTTTTTTCTTCATCTCCTTTCCTTTTAACTAATTCTTGTCTTTGGTCTGAAATATATCCCAAAAGAATGTTAATTTTTTTGTAAACTGAATCGTATTTTTTTAAATTCTCATCAATTTCTAAAAAGGTTTCATAACGTTTATCAGCCTTTTCTTCCTTAAGAAAAGCATCAATTAGATCTTGTGATAAGAATTGCTTTTGAAAATATTCATTTTCGGCTATCGCTTTATAATCATATTTCTTACGTTTATTAATAACATTTTTAAAAGGCTTTAAATTAGTCTCTATTGATACTTCTCCTAATAGAGATGCTTTATTCAACAACAAAGGAGCATCATTATCTTTCCTTACTTTTTCGAAATCAACCATTCTATCGAAACGCTGAATTTTATGAGTAATTCCCCATTCAACAGCATCGTAGAAAGAGGTTTTACCAAAACCATTTGGAGCGTATATAGAAGCGAAATTCATTATTTCACCACCTTTTGTAAAATCAAAAGTGGCATCTTCTACTTTTTCAAATGCTCTGAAACCAGTAATTTTTACGCTTTTGATTTTCATATTGTATTTATTTTTTTAATGAATGCTTCTTGAGCTTTCCTGTCACCAATAAGTTTTTCCTCATCTGACAACAGTTTCCAAAGTTTTTCATTCTTTGGTATGTATGCTGAAATAGTGACTTCTTGAGTTGCTTCTACAATTTCTTTTAAATCTGAGTTAGTAATGTGTTTTACAATTAAACGATTCGCCTCATAATCATTAAATTCTCTATCATAAGAATCCTCTACAATCTTTCTACTTGAAAATTTATCATTCTCAATTTTGTTTTTGAGTTCTTTGGAAGTTATATCAATAGTCACATATATGATGTAGAGGTTCCACTTTTCATACACTGTTTCTAATTTAGATTGATATTTTAATGCAATTTCCTTTGAAATATTTTCCCAAAGGTTTTCTTCAGAAAGATTAGAACTATTTGTCAATACAAAAAATACAGATACTTTTACATTAGATTTTTCTAGACGAAATTGAAAATCACAAGTTTTGTATTTTTCTTTTAATTGATTTATGATTTCCTTACTATATTCCAAATACTTTTCCATATTCTTCTTTTAATTTAATTAATAGCTCAGGCTCATTTGACCTCTTATAAGTTTTGAAATTTTCACTATTCTCAATGAGCATATATTTTTTTAAATACTCAAAATGTACAAAATTGTACTTATCAAATATAAAATCAGTAATATCATCTATTGGTCTGCCAACATCATTAACAACTGATAAAGTTCCATTCTCATGACTTTTTCTAAATGAATCAATTCTCGGCACTAAACTTCCTTTTTCCAATTTGTAATAAGCTATATTCCCCGCAATTGGATTGCTTTTTGTTTTTATAAAAACTGTTCCATTTTCATTTAATCCCAAGTAGTTTGATGACAAACAGTCTCCTAAGAAATTATCGCTTTGCCAATCATCATCAGTATTTTTATACAATAGTCTTGTCATTGAAAAAATACCTTCTAGATCATTTTGACTACAAGCTATTTCTTTTGCAATATTTATTAATGTTAAAAACTCTAACCAAGTAACATAGATTAGTTCATCATTGAGTTTTACACCACTATTTTCATTTATTAATAATCTCTCTTTAAAAAGATTTTTAATAAATATTGGAGTAATATCACTATTAATAACCTCTAACGTTTTATCCTTCAGAAACTTTCTTGTGTATGAAATATTTTCGTCCAAGATGCCCGCAGAAATATCAAAAACTTTATCCTTTAAGAACTCAAAACTTTTCAAAAATGAAGGGATCATTTCTGACAAATTGTTCTCCTCAACTATTTGAATAAACTTATTAATCGGAACAATATCTATTTGACCATTTGCATAATCTGTAATTGTAGATGATTGAATACCAATGATATTAATCACTCCATTATTTAATCTCAAAATTCCACCACCAGAAAAACCAATAATATCTTCATGATTTAGATTTCCAAAGTTGGTCTCTAATCTTAAGTACCCGTTATTGGTTGTATCGATTTTACGATTAATTTGATGATTACTGTACTTATCATTATCATTATCATTTATTTTGTTAGGATAACCACAAAGCAAACATTCATTAAATGCGATACAATTTTCATCAACAAAAATTTGATTTAAGCCCAAATTTTCATTTAAAATTAAAATAGCAGCATCTATATTTTCATCAGAGTGCTCAAAATAATTTTCACCTATTTTAATTTCTATTTCTTTTTTGTCATTTTGAGCATACGAGAAATAAAAACTAATTTTTTCAGTTAGTATATTTGTTTTCTGACCTCTGTCATTCTCTACATCTTTATAAAAGATATGCCTTGCGGAAAGAATGTAAGTTTTTGTTTCATCTAAAGGTTGAAATAAAACACCACTACCACCACCTAAAATAACTGTATATCTTTTTAAATAGTTTTCGTCCATGGATAAATAAATTCATTAGTGACTTTAGCTTTAAATATTGAGAAATCATTCCAATCTTCTTCTAAGAAAACTCTATCTGTTAAATCATAATTAAAGCGTATTACAGCATTAGGATGATTATTGATAATTCTAGCTATCGTTCTTTTATTTGGTAATCCGTGTTTAGTTGCGTTTGAACTTATTAAATAATTATCCGTTTTTACAATTTCCAAAAGTTCTTTGTTGGTATTGTACATACTTCCGTGATGAGAAACCTTCATCAACTCTACATGTAATGTATTATCCTTATTGTAACCGAATTTGTTCAAGCCTTCGATTATTACTGAAGGATGAGCATCAGCTAAGAAAAGAAAACTTTTGTCTTCATATTCCATTATAAATGCAATAGAACTTCCATTAGCTACGCTTTTATCCTCTTTAAATTTGAAATTAGGTTCGCTTTCTTCATGAATAAAATCCTTTAAAGAAGTATTGAAATCATATTCATCACCACTTGTAAAATAATCCTTTTGTTTTTCATAAAGGTTTAACAGATCATTAAGTTTCTCATTATTTGGCGACAAAATTTTGAATTTTAAGCCAAACAAATCGTATTTTGAAGCTTGTTCAATAATTTCGCCTTCCCATAAATTATGATTTCGAAGGTAATTTTCAAATTTAATTCCTTGTTTAGGACTTGTGTGAAAATGGTCTGCTCCATCAACTATTTGAATATCTAAATCTTTGTTTTCAGTACTTTCAAACTTCTTAGCTATTTCTTTTCCTGAGTTAAACCAAACCTTTTTAATAAGACTCGAAGCTTCTTTATCTTTATTCAACCATCTCAAGATTCCTCCAATATGATCGTCATCAAAATGAGTCAGAACAAGAAGGTCAATAAATTGTTTTTCTTCACGAATTTTTTCAAATATTTTATGTAAATCTCCTTTTACATTTGCTGTACTCTTATAAGTATTGCCAATTCCTCCATCAATAAGAATATTTCTTGGTTCATCATTTTCGAGAAATGAAATTAAAAATGAATCTCCATTTCCCGCTTGTAAAAATTTTATTTTCATGATTTCGCTTTTTATTTTTCAGCACTTATATCAAAAAACCTATCAAAATAAGCCTTAAGCTTTTCCAAAACAATTTCCTTCTTCTTCATCAAATCTCCGGTGGGAGAAAATCGGGAAAGCAAGATCCCACAAACATAAGATTTAAAATTCCATCCATTTACACCTTCTCTTAAATTATTGGCAATCTGCCATATCGCACGATGTAACTCGTCACGTTCCTGCTCTCTAGTCATTAGTCATTGAATTATATATGGTTATTTAAAATCTTTAAATATAATAAAAGCAAGCAAAGGAAAAAAACGGGAATCCGCATATTGAGTGCTTTTTTTACTTTTTCGCATTTTATTTAAAAAAAATCCCAATGCTTAATGCGAAATAGCATTTTGAAAATAGATAAAAGTAAATTTTCAAGATCGAATTCTTATCTTTGTTCTAGAAAATAAAAAATTTAATTAAAGCGTAAGCTATCGTATTGGTGTAAGAAAACTGCGAATCTTCTAAAACATCCAAAATTCGATAGGCTTACGCCCATGTCATTATACGGCGTGGGCTGTAAGTTTCTATCTGGATGTTGGGTTCTTCGCAGTACCTCTTGCACGGATCAGCTTCAGTTCCACGCTTTTTCATTTTAATAGAAGATATCGGAACTGGATTTTCTTACTCAATCATGGAAAATACTACAGAAACTGTAATCGAAGATTATCATTTTGTTTTACAGAAATTTATTAATCTAACATTGTTTGGAAAGGTTGGTAAACCAAATTTCTCGAAGAATAACGATGAAATCGAAATTCAGAAATCATTACTCGATTTTTATCATTTGCTACAGAATCAAAGTGAAGAAATAAGCAATGAAACTATTAATTTATATTACAAGAAAATCATTACTAACTACCGAAAAAAGATTAAGAATGAGGACTTAGTCGATCTAATGAATTGCTATGGTTTCAGTAATGTAAGGATTGTGAATAATATCTTTAGACTGCTGGATACGAAAGATAATTTGAAGGATATTGATACTCAAAAACAAGATAATGAAATATTAGAGAAACTCATTTGGACAAAAGAATTTCCTGATGAAATGAAAAACTACTTGCATGTTCAATTTTTCGATTTTTTAAAATTCATCCCTTATGAATCAAAAGTAGTTACAAAAGAGCATTACTTGTTTTTGGTTGATCGCTATGTAAGACAATACGATTACAACAAAGTTCTCAATATTGCTTATCAGAATTTTGATGAAATTGATTGAAATTTTTATTTAACCTTATTTTTTTCTAACCACTTATTGTATTTTTCTAACTGTTGAGAATTTTCAATAAAACCTTCTAAATCTTGATTGTATGTCTTTATACTTTCAATTTGAGATTTTAATTGAGATTGAGAATTCATTCCTTTTATTCCGAAATATACAGCACCAATAGTTATCAAAGAAGCTACTAATATATAAAAGTAGAAGTGGCTTATTTTCAGCTTATTTTCAGCTAGAATAGTTTTTAAACTTGTTTGATTTTGATTAAACAATAGCGTAAGTCGGTTTATTTCTTCAGAAAATTCTGAAATATTTCTAGCATGCATCGTTTGTAAATATTTCAAATCAGGTTCAATCTTAATCGTTTTAAGCTCGTTAATTTTTGCAGATAGATTAGGTGAAACATTTTTCATTTCTTTTAAAGAAGCTTCTAATCCATCAATTTGTTCCAGAAATATTTCTAATGTGTCTTGTAATTTTGGTGTTGCTTTCATAGTGTCATTTTAATATCCTATCCCTTGAGAGACTGTCTTTTTTACAATTTCCTTGATTATTTTTGTTGAAATTTTTAATGCTACATTTTGCACAATCTCCAATGGCTTGGTGAATGATAAATTAGAATCTTGAAAAGGAATACCATTTTCCATTATTTTTTTCAACCCCAAGTTTCGATTTACTTCACTTGCTTTAAAATCTTTCCTAGTCGCCAAATCCATCATACGATGTCCTTGTATCTGTCCCTGTTTATTAATAGTGGGAGTAACTTTCACTCCGAGCTCCGCCATCTTTTTCGTGTATAATTCCATAGATTTTGGATTTTGATTCATTACAAATTCATGCTTTTTTAAGATTTCATTTTTTACTGCTCTATCTAAATCTTTTCCTTGTTCAATAGTTTGAAGTTTATTAATCATGATCTCTTTAGCAGAGATCAATCCATTTTCTTTCGCAACCTCATGTGCAGCCCATTGTGCTTTTTTACCAATAAAATGATCCGAAATTAATTTGCCGTTGTCCTGAACTCTATTTGCAATAATATGAATATGCTTATGAGATTTCTCGGTATGTACAAAAGCGATAAACTGTTGCTTTTCCGGATCAATATTTAGTTTTTTCATAAAATCTCTTGTAATTTCACGTAGCTCCTTGTTGGAAAGTTTTTGTCCTTCTGATTTTTCGGGTGAGAGAACCAGCGAAAAAGTTTTATTTTGGGCATTCTGATTCAAATCCTGAATAATCTTCATTTCCTGTAGAATTTCTTTAGAATCCTCGCCACAGACACCATTTCGACAAAGTTCATAACCCTTTTCATCTTGCATCACATAATTTCCCAAAGCTGCGCCACCTTTACAGGATTGTGCCATTCCTATCATATCATAATATTGTTTTTTCCGACTATTAATTATTGAAACTTCTTCAAATGTTCACGAATTAATCTTCCAGCTTCCATGGTTTCCTGTTTCATTCCGGTAACATCCCCGAGGTTAAAAAGATTTGAGATTCTTCTAAAATTATCCGCATACTTTGAAAGCGATTTATAGCATTCTATTTCTTCTTCACTAAGCCGACTTTTCAATTCTTTTTCAAAAGCTAAACGACGTATAAATTCAGAAACTGAAAGCCCGGCTTTATTAGATTTTTTTTCAATAACTTTCTTTTCAATTCGAGATACCCTTATTTTTATAAATTCATTTTTCATTGTTGAAGTTTTACTTAATCGCTAAAAGCGATTTTTCCTTTTGCGACCTTCGGGAGAAAAAGCGGGATGGCCTGAGGGGAACTCAAATCTGAAAGATTTGTGGGCACAAAGGCACATCTCGCTATATCACGACCCTTATCTACTCATTAAAAAATCATTAATATCTTTAAATTCTTTGTACAAACCCCTTTGATCATTTGCATTAGGAAATATATTTTTCAGTTCAATAGTTCCTTTATCTCCTGCATTATCATTATCGAGGTATAACTCAACTTTCTCATACTTTTTTATCATTTTTTCAAGTAAATAGGTTAGCGATATAGAATTCAAAACAGCATAATCAGCTGACGGATTTCCAAAAATTTCATCCATATTTTTGAAAGACATAAAATCCATAAAACCTTCAAAAATTTGAAGAGTACTTGAATTATTTTCGAAAGTGGAAATATTTTTCTTCCCAAGACAGAGCTTTGCATACTTATTCCGAATTTCGAAACCGCCAGAATTATTTTCAAATGCTATCCCAAAATATTTTTTACCTGAAATTTCGTAATGAATTTCTCGTAAATAATTAGTTTTGAAGTTTATGTTTCTGCTATCTAAATATTGAATTAATGCGGGATGCTGAAGATCTTTAATTGCTGAAATTTCAAAACTAGTTTCTCTTTTTGCAGTAATTTCTTCCTTTATAAATGCATAATCTAAACCTGCAAGATATTTTAAAGCATCTGAGACTGAACATTGCTTAATCGCTTGAACTAACGAGACATTATCAAACTTCTTTCCTGTACCAAAATCAAAAGCTGTATTCCCTACGAAATTCACCGAAAGACTAGGGGTTCTTTCTTCACGATCCAGCGCAAAATAAAAAGCTGTTCTATCATTGCCTTTGCTCGGAAAAAGAGAGAAACTCTCCATGATACTCTTTATAGAAATATTTTTTGCCTGCTGTATATTCATTTTTAAATGTTTTTTCCGACTATAAAAAAAGTTATCTGCAATATTTTTTTTCTTTTCTAAAGCAAAAAATCAAAAAGGGAGATAAAGTCTAATTTTTCTAAATTTTTTCTATTTTTTATTTTATTGATTTTGAGATATTTGAAAATTCGGGTTTCTTGTTTTTTTATCCACATTTATTATTTAATTAATAATATTAAAAACATTAATAACATTATATAATTAAGGAGCACTTTTTCAATTCCTTGAAACGACTTATAGAAAGGCGTTTACAGAGATTTGCATTTGCGAAAAAGGGAGATAAAGTCCGGAAAAAGGGAGATAAAGTCTTAAAAAAGGGAGATAAAGTTCACTTTTAGGGAGATAAAGTCCGCTTTTAGGGAGATAAAGTTCGCATTTAGGGAGATAAAGTCACTGGATTTTCAAGATGGACAAATACAGCTTTAATATATTCGTCGCCCTGCATTTTAGCATCTATTTTTCCATTGAGTGTTTTCGATAATTCCCTATGTCCTTTCACTTCAAATAATTTTTTCAAAACATTCAAGTCGATTTCTGATAGATTTCTCTTCTTCTTCAAATACTTCAAAGATCGAGTGATTTGCAACTCATTAATAGTCGGATATTTCTGATTGTCACCTACTGAATTTTTGGTGTCGTAAAATACAAAACTGTAAATACCTTTGTCACAGTTGTAGTTAAAGCTTAAATCATTGAACGAATCCAAGTCAGCCTTTACATTCCTCAAAAAATCTCTTTCGAATTTAGCCCTATTTTCATATTTATTTTTGGGCATCGATAGTTCTTTTAGAATTTCCGAATATTCTTTAACTATAAATTCTTGTTTTCTAAACTTCAATAACCACATTAAAAAACGCAAAGTGTTCGGTGATGACACATTGTATGGTAAATCTTTTTTAAGTGGAAAATAGGGGTTCATATTAAGAAGATGTTTCATTACAGCTTTATCCATCTTGAAATAAATGTTTTTGCTGTTCCACTTCGGTGAAATAATAAAAGGAACTGCACTGTATCCGTTGATGGATTCATCCCGTAATGTAAGCCAGCTAACATTTGTCATATTCACCAGAGCCTGTTTGATTGAAAAATTTTTCATTTTTTTCTCTTCTTTTAGCTCTTTATTTAGATCTTGAAAAGGAATTAGAAATTCTACATAACCTTGATTAGACCAGCCATCATAACAATCATCAAAAGATAATTGAGTTTGGTTTTCAACAGGACTCTTAACATTAATAAAAAGTGATTGTTGATCCTTGATTGCAGAAAGAATCGTCGTAATAATTCGCTGCTCAATAATCGATGTTTCTTGAGAAATCAGTACTTCTCGGAAATCATTCGATATAAGCACTTTTTTTCTGGGCTTAGGAGAAAAGTGATCACGATCCATCATCACTTTATTTTTTCTTTAAAGCAAATTCAATAGCTTCCTGTTCAATTTCAATATTTGATTTGGAACTGTTGGAAAGCAACCATTCGTCAATTTTTGACTTATCAAAAAATAAGATTTTTCCATTAGGTTTGGAAAACGGTAGTGAATTAGAATGAACTAATTTGTAGATATAGGATTTCTTAAATCCTGTATATTCTGCAAGTTCTTCTACATTGAGAATTGGTTTTAAACTGAAAATATGCTTTTCAATTCGATTGAGCTTGTGAAGAATGATTTCGTTTTCTAATGCTGTCATTGTTTTGGATTTATGACAGCAAAGGAATAAATAGGTAATAAAAATAGAAAAGCTATGTCAGTTGTGACATAGCTTCCCATAGGTGATTTACAAAGATTTATTAATAAAACTACTATAAATATCAAATTCTGATTGTTGATACAAAAGTAGATCATCAAAATTAATATTGTCAAATGCATTTTCAAATGACCTCTGATCAAGTTGCCCAATATATGTATCTCCTGTATTTGAGTCTTTTTTTTCAAAAAGAAATTTTTTCTCCATCTCGTTTTTAACATTTTTTTTAGTGAAATGTTCATCTTTCAAAATAACTTTGAAAAAGAGAATTAAAGTAACATAAGTAAACTTACCATTAACTTTCCCTGTCCAAATAATTTTTGTTTTATTCTTTAGATCAGAATATATAAATTGAAAATCATCTTTCTTAGTATCTGAATTAATCTTTTTAGTTTCAATTAAATAATTAAAAAATTTTGAATTTGAATTATCATCAATATCCTTATATAATTTTTCATCAATTTTAATATTACTGACCATAGATTTCTTAATACTTGCTACATACATCAAATAATAGATTGAAAAAGAACAAAATAAGATTATGAGTACTGTATAAACTGTGGTTAAAAACCAAGAATTATCGGTATCTCCATGCCATAGAAGTTTTGCTAAATAAAAAGAAAACAATCCAAAACATGCACTAAAAAACAATGCACTTCTATCAAAATTTGAATTCCATGAACTTTGTTTGTTATCAAGATATTCAAATGCAAATTGTTTAAAGTAATTCATTGAGACATATACCTGTAATAATGGTAAGCTTAACGAAGTAATTAAAATAAAATAGACTAGTGTTGTCTCCATAATATAATTTTTAAAAGTTAATTTTTAATGTTGGTATCATCTCAGCAGCTTCTTTCATCTTAGTGTCCACGATTTTTGCGTAAATAGCTGTGGTTCTAATTTCTCGATGTCCAAGTCTCTTTGATACTGTATAAATATCTGCACCATTCTCTAGAAGAAGGACGGCATTTGTGTGTCTAGCTGAGTGAAAAGTAATATGTTTGGGTACTCCAGCACGATTGCACCAGCGGATAATTTCGGTATTATAAGTCATCCCATATTTTAATCCTCTAAAAACTCGATCTAGTTGATCTTGTCTTTCACCAAGTAATTCCCTTGCTTGAGCAGAGATATAAAGATATTCTACGCCATCCGTTTTTTCTTGACGATAATTTATTTTAGAGACTTCTCCTTCATCACGTACTTCAGACCAAATCAATGTATTAATATCTGACCAGCGAAGACCAGATAAACATGAAAATAAAAAAGCTTTCTTCAAAACAGGATATTTACATTCTGCTTTTGCTAAGGATTGCAGTTCATCAAAAGTCAAATACTCTCTTTGGCTTTCCGCCTGTTCAAAAGATTTAGCTTTAGAAGCATAGTTTATTGATAGATACCCATCATCAAATGCACTTCTTAAAGCTGCTTTAAATTTATTGAAATATGAATATTTGGAATTTTGAGATAGTGGTAAGTCACTTTTTGTCTTGGCAACGTGATCAAAATAATGGCGGACTTTTTTAATCAGTTCCTCATCAACTTCGTCGAAGGTTAGATTTTTTGAAATGATTTTATTAAGGTGTTGTAACGTAGAAAACCAATTGCCATAATTGTTAGAAGAATCCTGCCTTTGTTTTTCCTCAGTTTTTTCTTCAAAATAATTCAAAAAGATACGTTTTGACTTTGTCGTATTCTTTAAATCGAATTTACCTTGAACAAATTCTGCTTTCCGGATTGATAAAACATTTTCCGCGAATTCAAGTCCTTCTTTATTGTGCTTCTTTTCTGTAGAAGTCTTAGGATTGCCGAATAAATAGGTATCTAAATTCTCGAAACTTCGGATATGCCGTCTTTTACCCTCCTCATTAATTTCCGAGCCACGATAATATTCAATAGAAAGACTAATTCGTCCATCTTTCAAAGCTCGTTTATTGAGTGATATTTTCATAATTTGTATTTTTGTACTTCTTTGTACTACTTAAAAGAATTAATTCTAAAAAGTAGTACATGATTGGTAACAAAAGTACAAACAAAGTCTTATAAAAGAAAATAAAAATTACATAAATAGCTATTAATCAAATACAAGAAACTAAAAGAAAGCAAGAGAAAGCATATTTATTTCCCGATACAGAAAGTAAAAACTAATTCATTTACAGTTCATCATTCGTTACTTCACCAGAAATTTCACCGAGATGTTCTAAGGCATTTCTTAGCTCATAAGCTAAAAGCTCTGTAGAAATCTGGAAAGTGATTGCTTCTTTTACTTTATTCACAGCATCCATAGATTTTCCTAAAGCTTCAAAGTGACGTTGATTGGTAATAACTACGTTACTTTCTTCAGATTTTAGTTGTTCTACGTAAGAAGATAATTCGTCTTTTAAATCTTGCATATTTTGATTTTCAACCGCTGAAATGGTGATGAAATCAAAATCTTGTGCAATTTCTTTTCTGAAAATATTTTCTACCAGTTCGTATTGAGCGGGAGAAACTTCGTCAATTTTCGTAGCGCAGATTATTAATTTTAAATCATCTCTTTGCAAAGATTTTATCATTTCAATGTCTTCAGAAAAGTTTTCCGTAGCAGCATCGGCGAGGTAAACAAGAATATTGGCATTTTCTACTTTTTCTTTTGCTTTTTTTACACCGATTGCTTCAATTTCATCGGCGGTTTCACGTAAACCAGCGGTGTCAATCAATCTGAAAGCATGACCTTTTATGTGAAGTATTTCTTCAATGGTATCTCTCGTTGTACCTGCAATATTGCTCACAATCGCTCTTTCTTCTTTTAGCAAAGCGTTGAGAAGGGTTGATTTTCCTGCATTAGGTTTTCCGATGATAGCAACGGCAGTTCCATTTTTAATAGCATTTCCGTATTGGAAACTTTCAATCAGAGAATTTAATTTAGCTTCTATTTTATCAAGCAATTGATTCAAAGCACTTCTGTCTGCAAATTCTACATCTTCCTCAGCAAAATCAAGTTCCAATTCGATTAAAGAAACAAAATTTAATAAATCGGTTCTTAAAAAAGAAATTTCGTTGGTGATTCCACCTTTTAGTTGATTTAAGGCTACTTTTCTTGAAGCTTCATTTTCTGAAGCAATTAAATCGGCAATCGATTCAGCCTGGCTTAAATCAATTCTTCCGTTCATGAAAGCACGCATTGTAAATTCACCGGCTTTTGCCATTCTTGCTCCGTTTTTAATGAGAACTTCCAGAATTTTCTTGGCAATATGTGGTGACCCGTGAAAAGAAATTTCCACAGAATCTTCAGCGGTAAAGGTTTTTGGAGCTTTGAATACAGAAATCATCACCTCATCAATTACTTCATCGCCATCTTTTATAAATCCATAATGAACGGTATGCGATTGAGCTTTTTCAAGATTTTTACCGTCAAATATTTTTGCGGAAACAGGAATTGCATCATCCCCAGAAATTCTGATAATTCCGATGGCTCCGATGCCGTTGGCAGTAGCAAGTGCGCAGATAGTGTCATGATTCATGTTGCAAATTTACGGTTTTATATGAAGATTTTTATGTTAATCTTCAAACCGATTGATTCTGACTAAATTTTACTTTAGATAATTTTATTTAAGCTTTTCACCTAATGAATATACTTTTTCAATCCATTTTTTACGCTGCTCATCTTTTGAATTTTTAATAATTCCGACGTAAGTAACTTTTACAGGCTTTATTCCGCAAAACTCTAAAGTTGATTTTTTGAGTTGATTGACACTCGGTCTTCCGTAAAATATTCTGTAATACCAACTGGGTTGATCTAATGTTGTGATGATATGTACCGTTTTGCCTATTAAAAGTTTATCCCACCATACCGAATTTTCACGATATTTAAATGCTAAACCGGGAAGAAAAAGACGGTCGATAAAACCTTTTGTAATCGCAGGAAGTCCGCCCCACCAAACCGGATGTACCCAAACCAAGTGATCTGCCCATTGTATAATTTCCCAAGCTTTTATTAAATCAGGTTCCCAATCCATTCTTTTTTGATAGCCAAACTCTAAATTGGGATTAAAATCAAGATTTCGGATGATAATTTCCTTTATCTCAGCTCCTGAATTTTCAGCTCCATTTTTATAGGCTTCAGCTAAAGCAAAATTAAATGATTCCTGATTGGGGTGCCCGTTGATTAATGCGATTTTTTTCATGATTTATTTTATTTGAATACCCTTAATTCTGTATTGCAAAATTATCTATCATGCATATCAATGAATAGGACAAATGTCTAAAAAGAAATTTCCTTTCTGATGCGGCTCAAATGTCTTTGGGTAATACCTAAATAGGATGCTAAATATTGCAAAGGAATTTTTTGAATATAATCTGGTTGATTTTCAATTAAGAAAGCATATCTCTGAGTTGCACTATCTCGTTGCAGTTGGAAAAAGCGTTTTTCAAGTTCCAAATATTCCTGTTCGGCAATAATTCTTAGAAATTCACTCCATTTAGGATTTTCAGAGCTAAGTTCTTGAATTTTTTCTTTCTTAATGACCAATAGAGTAGCTTCTGCAATGGCCTGTAGATTTTCTATGCTTGGTTTATCAGAAATAAATGAAGAATAAGAAGCCAATAAATCATTAGGAAATCTAAAGCAATATGTATTATCTTTTCCCTCTTCTGAAATATAATAAGACCTGAAAATTCCCGATTGTATAAAAGCAATTTCCTTGCATTTTTCACCTTCTTTTACAAAAAAATCATTTTTTGAAAGTTTTCTTTCTTTAAAAAAAGTCAAAATATTTTCTATTTCATTTTCTGAAAAAAGTTTGAAATTTTGAAAAAACTGCTGAATCATCACGTAAATAAATTAGGCTATTAATTGTAACAAATTTAAGTAAAGATTTCACGGTAATAAAAAAACATCGCCCCTATTAAATAGAGGCGACGTTAAAGGATATTAGTTTTTTATGTATATGTGTGATCGGTTTTGATTGGACAAAAGTAGGTGATGAGAATTTATTTTATATCAGGGTATATCCCATAAATAACACCGTAAAAATACGGTATAAAATAAAAATCGTTCTGCAATATTTATTACAGAACGATTGTATGATTGATATCAAAAAGTTGATAATTAGTTTTGTTGAAGTGGACTTACTAAGTCTAAAAACCAATCTTTTACTTCACCTTCCAAATGTGGAGCCAATTTTTCTTCACACGTTTTATGATAAGTATTCAGCCAGTTGATTTCATCCTCAGAAAGAATTTCTTTGACGATGGTGTCTTTAAAGAACGGGCAGAAAGTCAATGTTTCAAAATCATAGAAAGTTCCTGATCCAGTGGTTTCAGATTCTTTTACAGCAAAAAGATTTTCGTGACGGATTCCGTATTCACCTTCCACATAATAACCGGGCTCATTTGAAAGAACCATTCCTACCAAAAGTTCCTGCGGATTCATATCCTTTCTAATATTTTGGGGGCCTTCATGCACATTCATAAAGCTTCCAACTCCGTGGCCTGTCCCGTGATTGTAGTCTTTTCCGTTCATCCACAAAGGAAGTCTTGCAATGGCATCTAACTGTACTCCTCTTGTTCCTTTTGGAAATTTCACCATCGATAAGCGAATCATCCCTTGTAAAACTAGAGTAGAGTTGGTTTTAAACTCTTCAGAAACTGCTCCTAAAGCTAACGTTCTTGTAATATCTGTTGTTCCTTCTAAATATTGACCTCCAGAATCAACCAAGATACTTGCGTCGTTGGTCACTTCTTTGCTTCCCTCGCTTTTAGCAGAATAGTGCATCATTGCACCGTTATCTTTGTATCCAATGATACTTCCGAAACTTTCACCCACAAAATTTTCACCTGCAGCACGGAATTCTCTTAGTTTTTTACCAATAGAATACTCGTTCATGGTTTCTTTTCCTGCATTGTGCGTTAGCCAATAAAGGAATTTTACCATTGCCACACCGTCTCTCACCATTACTTTTCTGAAACCTTCAAGCTCTGTCTCGTTTTTCTGAGCTTTCATCAAGTTTCCAGGAACAGCAGCTTTCACAAACTCATTATCAGTTTTTAATGCTTCAAAAATCGACTGGTTGCTGTTTGGTGAAACTAAAACGTTTTCGTTTCTGATGGTTCTCAAATGATGATAAAATTCTTCGTAAGGCATCATTTTTACTAATGAATCATCCATTTGTTTTCTGGCTTCAACCTCCATTTTTTCAAGGTCTGTAAACAGAATTGCATCATTTTTAGTGATTAAAACATATCCTAAAAATACAGGATTGCTTTCTACATCACTTCCTCTTAAGTTTAATGTCCAAGCCACGTCATCAAGACTTGAAATCACATGAACGGTAACTTCCTGCTCTTCCATTTTTTGACGAATTGCAGAGATTTTATCGGCCACAGATTTTCCTGCTCTGTCTAATGGATGCACGAAAATCGGGTTTTTAGAAGGTGTTCCTCTATCTTTCCAAACTTCTTTTAATAAAGGAGAGTCTACCAAAGTTAAATTTTTGGCATTCAGTTTTTGAGATAAAAGTTCCCAGTTTGCATGTGAAGTTGCTAAAGCATTTACTGCTACTTTTCCGTTGGCAGGAATTTCAGAGATAATCCAGTCAATATAATTGGGTGTTCCCTCCATTCCGTCTTTGAAAAGGTCAATTCCTGAACCAGCTAACTCGATGGGAGCTTGTGTGAAATATCTTCCGTCTGTCCAAAGTCCAGCTTTATTTGTAGTAATTACCACAAAACCTGCTGAACCAAGAAAACCTGAAAGCCAAGCTCTTTCTTGCCATTCTTCAGGTAAATATTCGCTCATATGAGGATCTGCAGAATATACTATAAATGCATCAACATTATTTTTCTGCATTTCTTCACGAAGTGCAGCTACTTTTTCCTTTGAAGTCATTTTTTTATAAATTTTAAAGATGGAAAGTTACGAAAAAATGAAGTTGGGAAGTGTTTTAATCAAAAAAATATTCTTGATTAATAGTTGTAATTTAAAATCTGATTTGATGGATAACTTTAATAAATGGAAGAGAAAAATCATAATATTCAAGTACCACATTAAGTTAATGTCATGAAAAAAACAACTTTTTGGAAAGATTATTGTAGTATCGGTAATATGGGAACGCAAAACTATCATAACCACAGAAAATTTTATCCACTACATCATTTTGTTTATTTGCCGTTGTTGCTAATAGCTGATGGTTTTGGAATTTATAAAATATTTAATGACTCCGAAAATCAATTGTTATGGTTGTTGTTTTCTATCGTCATATTTTTAATGCTCTATTTAGCTCTTATGCTACGCCAACATTATGCGTTGGGACTTCAAAATCGCTTGGTAAGATTAGAATTTAAGCAAAGATATTTTGAACTGTTCAATAAGAGATCAGATGAAGTGGAAGAAAAGTTAAGTTTTGGTCAGATTGCAGCTTTGAGATTTGCCTATGATGAAGAATTTAAAGTGCTTTTATCTAAAGCTTTAAATGAAAATATTTCGGGCGATCAGATTAAAAAATCTATCAAAAAATGGAGAGCAGATCACCATCGAATTTAAAATAATTAACACCTAAATTATATTACTATGAAAAAATGGACTTTATACAGCATGACTATTCTTAGTTTAATGCTTCTTACGAGCTGTGAAGCAATAGAAACTATTTTTAAAGCAGGAATGTGGTGGGGAATAATTCTGGTTGTAGGAGTAGTAGGTATTTTGCTATGGCTTTTTTCGCGGGGTAAAAATTCATAACCAATTTGTATGGAACAATCAGACTTAGAGATTATTTCTCATCTTAAGCCATCGAAGATTGTAAAAATTATGAAAGATCCGGTAGCTTCTGCAAAGGCGGTAAACCTTATTTACACCTCAGATGCAGAAACTGCCGGTATTATTCGCAGAAAAAGAGGCAAAAAATACTTGTATTTTAAAGACGGCGAAAAAATTAAAAATAAAGATGAAATTACCAGAATTAATAGTTTGGTGATTCCTCCGGCTTGGGAAAATGTCTGGATCTGTGCTTTAGACAACGGGCATCTTCAGGCAACAGGATTCGATGCAAAAAAAAGAAAACAGTATAAATATCATTCGCTTTGGAGTGCTCTGAGAAATCATACCAAATTTTACAGAATGCTGCAGTTTGGATATGCTTTACCAGAAATTCGTTTGCAGCTTGAAAAAGATTTAGCTTTAAGAAATTTTGAAAAGCGAAAAATTCTGGCATTAATTGTCAGTTTAATGCAACGGACCAACATTCGTATTGGTAATAATATTTATGAAAAACTCTATGGCTCTTTTGGTTTGACCACTTTAAAAGAAAAACACGTAAAGATAGAAGGGCAAAAAATTAATTTCTCATTCAAAGGAAAAAAAGGCGTGATGCACAATGTCAAACTCAAAAGTAAGAGATTGGCAAGGTTAATTATGAAATGCAAAGAAATTCCGGGGAAAGAACTGTTTCAATATTTTGATGATGAAGGAAACAGGCATTCTGTTGATTCGGGAATGGTGAATGATTATATTAAAGAAATAAGTGGTGAAGATTTTACAGCTAAAGATTTCAGAACCTGGTCGGGAACAGTGAACGCTTTAATTGCTTTTAAAGAAATAGGCTATGCAGAAAACAATTCGCAATACAAAAAGAAAGTAAAAGCCGCCTTAGAAATTGTTGCTGAGCATCTTGGAAATACCAGTACAGTTTGCCGAAAATATTATGTACATCCTTTAGTTATTAATCTTTACGAAAATAATTCCATCAAAAAATACCTTGATCAACTTGAAATTATCGAAGAAAATGATGGGAAAGCAGATTTGACACAGGAAGAGAAATTAGTTTTAAAAATTTTAGAAAAAGAAAAAATGTGAATTGTGAATGGTCAATTTACTTCGCTTGTAAATTTCAAGCTATAAAAATCTTTTAACGCTAATTCCTCAAAAAAAAAAACACTAAAGAACTTTTTATTTCCGTTCGTAAAGGCGTTCTACTCAACCATGGCGTACATTTTATTTGCTGAACGAAGTGCCTTTGCGAACGAAAAATATTTTCAATACTAAAAAAATATCAACGCTCATTGCGTTAAATATTTTTTCTCTAATATTCTCACGCACACAAAAATTGACTGTTTACATTTCCTCGAAATAAATTTTGTAAATTTGTAAAAAAGCAAAAACAAACAATACAACGATATGTCAAAAGCAATTTCGCAAGTACCATTTGCAGTAAATGAGCCGGTAACTTCTTACGTTCCGGGATCAGCAGAAGTAAAATCTCTTCTTGCAACTTACAAAAAAATGTGGGCAGAAAACATAGAAATCCCAATGATTATCAACGGAAAAGAAGTGAAAACAGGTGATACTGTAAAGCTTCAGTCTCCTCAAGATCATGCACATGATTTCGGTTTTTATCATAAAGGAACAATGCAGCATGTAGATGATGCAATCAATACCGCTCTAGCAGCAAAAAAACAGTGGAATGAGCTTGGATGGGAACACCGTGCAGCGATTTTCTTAAAGGCAGCTGATCTTTTGGCAGGGCCTTACAGAGACGTTATTAATGCAGCAACAATGATTGGACAGTCTAAGAATGTTCATCAGACTGAGATTGATGCCGCTTGTGAATTTATTGATTTCTTGAGATTCAACGTAGAATTTATGACAGAAATGTATTCTGAGCAGCCGGTTTCTGATGCAGGAATTTGGAATAGAGTAGAGTACAGACCACTAGAAGGATTCTGTTTTGCGGTAACGCCATTCAACTTTACAGCAATTGCTGGTAACTTACCAACTTGTATGGCAATGCTTGGAAACGTAGTCGTTTGGAAGCCTTCTGATAAGCAAATCTATTCTGCAAAAGTAATTATGGATGTTTTAATCGAAGCGGGTCTTCCTGCTGGGGTGATCAACATGATTTTTACAGACGGAAAAGAAACTGCTGAGAAAGTAATGGCTCACAGAGATTTTGCAGGACTTCATTTTACAGGTTCTACAAAAGTTTTCCAGGGAATGTGGAAAATGATTGGTGAGAATATTCACAATTACAGAACATACCCAAGAATCGTTGGTGAAACAGGTGGAAAAGATTTCGTAATCGCTCATCCTTCTGCAAACGTAGAAGCTGTAGCAACGGCTTTGGTAAGAGGTTCTTTCGAATATCAAGGACAGAAATGTTCTGCGGCTTCTAGAGCTTATATTCCTCAGTCTCTTTGGGCTGATGTGAAAAAAGTAATGGAATCTCAGATTGCTACAATTAAAGTAGGTTCTCCTGAAGATCCTTCAAACTTTGTAAATGCAGTAATCGATAAAAATTCTTTCGAAAAATGTAAAGGATATATCGACAGAGCCAATTCTTCAAACGAAGCAAATGTAGTAATCGGTGGTAAAACTGATGATTCTAAAGGCTGGTTTGTACATCCAACAGTAATAGAAACTACAAATCCTCAATACGAAAGTATGGTAGAGGAAATCTTTGGTCCTATTTTATCTGTTTTCGTTTACGAAGATGAAAAATGGGCTGAAACTCTTGAATTGGTAGATTCTTCTTCTCCATATTCATTAACGGGTTCTGTGTTTTCACAATGTAGATATGCAACTCAGGAGGCTTTCAAAGCGTTGGAAAATGCTTCAGGAAATTTCTATATCAACGACAAACCAACGGGTGCTGTTGTGGGTCAACAACCTTTCGGTGGAGGTAGAGCTTCTGGAACAAACGATAAAGCAGGTTCTAAAATGAACTTACTAAGATGGACTTCTGTAAGATCAATCAAAGAAACTTTTGTTTCTCCTAAAGATTATAAATATCCATATCTTGGATAATAAGTAATAAATAATAGGCAATGAGTAATTTTTTGCCTGTATAAATATAGCCTCGGAATTTTTATTTCGGGGCTTTTATTTACTTGTAAGGTTAAAAAAATGAATGATAGAGAGCCCTGAAAGGGCAGTTTACAACAGAATCGGGTAAAGCCCGATGAATTATAATTAATTAAAGCAAAAAACGTGATTCCAAAGAACCACGTTTTGTTTTGAATAATATGTAAATCAGTTTACCAGTCTCTCTTTTTTAGAATTAAATAAGATCCGAAAATAAATAAACCACACCAAATTAAACAAGCAATTAAGCTTTCTGTAGGATAAGTGAATTCATATTTTAAACCGAGTGCTTTTGCCATATTCAATCTAAACCATGGAGCAGGAATTAAATTAGACATGCTTTCTAATGGTAAGAGTTTACTGAAGAAAAATTCATTTTGTAGAATTTCGTTTCTTTGAGCTGCCTGTGTTCCTGCTACTTTAGAGTAAGTTTCAATTCCTCCCAGGATAGATTCTCCTACCCAAAGTACAAAAAAAGCGAGGAATACAAAAACTGATTTTCTTAACAGAATTGATAAAAACATTAATAAACAGAAGAATGAGAAAAGTTTTACAAAATAATTTCCGACAAAAAATATTTCTTTATAAACCAATGATGATTCTGTTGTTGTTGTTGAGTATTTGTAACCTAAAAACATCGTAATTGCAAATACAAGCACGGTCGAAATAAATGTGAAAATACCGATGGTCAGTAATTTAGAACCAATAAATTCTTCTCTGCTTAAGCCATCAATCGTATTTTGTTTAAACATTCTATTGCTAAATTCCTGACAGATTGAAAAGACAATGATTAGTCCAAGAAAAATTTTTAGCAAAGCGACTGTCCAAGTTGTAAAATTCCAGATTTCCGGGAAATTATAAAATCCTTGCTCTTTAAGATTGATGGTACTTCCAAAAAGCTTTAAATCAATCAATCCAATACAAAGAAAAACAACCAAAATGGCAAAATACAAGATGGTAAAAATCTTAAAAGGAGTGTAATTAAGATTTTTATAATATTCTAATTTTAATAATTTCATCATAATTAATTAGTGTTTTTTACAAGTTCAAGGAATTGATTTTCAAGAGACTGTTTCTTCTTCGCCAAATGGGATAAGAAAATACCTTTTTCAGCAAGTTTTTGGTTTAATGCCGATGCCGAAATTGATGCATCATCACGCACCTGCGCTTTAATAAGTTCACCATCTGCCGAAACTGAAGTAAACCACTGAAGTTCTTCCAAAGCATGTAGCAGTGCAGTATTATTATCCGCTTTCAATTCAAAAAAGCCTTGATTAGTGGTTATTTCATCTACTCTTCCAGAATAAATAGCGTTTCCTTCTTTTAAAACAATTACATGGCTACAAATTTTTTCGATTTCATCCAAAAGGTGGCTTGCTATAATGATCGTGATGCCTTGTTTAGAAATAGCTCCTATGATTTCTCTAATCTGAATAATTCCTTCAGGATCCAAACCATTTGTAGGTTCATCCAAAATCAAAACCTCAGGATTGTTGAGTAAAGCGGAAGCGATTGCTAAACGCTGCTTCATCCCTAAAGAAAAAGTTTTGAAAGCATCTTTTTTTCTTTCTAAAAGCTTTACGGTATTCAGAACTTCATCAATTCTAGAAAAGGGAGTTCCTTTGATTTCAGCAACAATCTTAAGATTTGTTTCTGCACTTAGATAAGGATAGAAGTTGGGTTGCTCAATAATAGCTCCGATTTTTTTTAGCGTTTCGGGTGTTGTTCCTTTTTTGCCAAACCAAAACCAGTCGCCGCTTGTAGGATTAATGGTTGAAAGAAGCATTCCGAAAGTTGTAGACTTTCCGCTTCCATTGGGACCAAGAAGACCGTACACATTACCTCTTTCTACATCAAAAGAAATATTGTTGACTACGACTCTTTTGAATTTTTTTGTCAGATTCTTTACTGATAAAATTTTTTCCATGTAGTATATTGTATGTACTATAAGTTTCTCTTTTTTGTGAAATGTTACAGTTTGAAGTTTAATTATTAATAAAAAAGTAAAAAGTAAAAAGTAAAAAGTAAAAAGTATTTTCATTAAACACAACAACCAACAACCAACAACCAACAACCAACAACTATCAACTATCAACTAGCTTTTCCCAAAATTTCATTACATTTGAATTAAAGATGTCAGTATGAAGTTAATCGAACTTGCAAAAGAGCTAAATGTTTCCGCAGAAGCTATCAAACAGTTTATTCAGGACTTTGATCTTGATTTGACAGACTGTATTTCGACCCAATTTGAAGTAAAAGAAGACTTTGAAAAGTTTGCCCGAGAAAATATAGATTTTCTGAAGCAGTATGAAGAAGATTTAGGTGAAAATAAAACGATTGATGAGATTGCTAAAACCATCAATCAGCCGAAAGAAAAGATAGAAAAAGCCCTTCAGGAAACAAATTCTAATATTTTTGATAACGGATTATTTCGTTCTTCAATTTCAAGCTATGGGATTGACCATAAATTAGGTGGAAATTACAATTTTGTTTATAATTATTTTGGAAATAAAACCAGTTTGAAACAACGTGATTTTATCGGTTACAGAGATCTTTTCTTTTATATTTCAGGAATTTTAGAACCATTTTTAAATCCGCAACAAATTAAAGACTGGGGAATCAATAAGCCTGCAGGAATTATTTTGTACGGACCTCCGGGAAGTGGAAAAATATTTTGGGCCAATAAAATTGCTGAAATCATCAATTATCAATTTAAAGAAGTCAAAAAACATTATCTCGGCACTTCATTTATTGACGGAAGCCAAACCAATTTTAATGATTTTTTGGTGACGATGATGAAACAAGACAAGGTTTTGCTTTTTTTGGATGATTTTGATGAAATTATGATGGAAAGAAGAGCTGAAAATGATGTCGCATCATGCAATCTTGAAACTCAGGAGATTATTCTTCATCATGTCTCAAAATTTGAAAGTGAAGATTTGTTAATGGTGGGTTCTGCCAATTCTGTTTCAGATATTAACGAAGAAATTCTTGCACCGGGAAGGTTTGATGTTGTGGTTCCTATATTTCCTCCGAATGCCGCAGAAAGGTCAGAGATTATTTTGTATTCAATGACCAAAAATCTGGATAGAGACTCGCTTCTTTTTAAAATTCTTAAAAATAATAAAGCGGATAAAATTCCTTTCTGGGCAGAAACCGCTACTAAAATGAAAGTTTTCAGCAATACAATGCTCATCGATTTTACCCAAAGTCTTAAAAAGAGAATTAAAAATCGTTACCAACGGACAAAAGATGAAAAGTTAAAAATTGATGAAACACTTCTTAATGGTGCTTTGCGAGATGCGGCAGCAAAATTAACGGAAGAATATCTCAACCAAATTGCTCAGTTTTTAAATGATGTTATCATTAATAATCTTGATGACTTCCAGATGAGAATTCATTCATTGAAATCTGAACTTGAGACCTATCAGACAGTAGAAATTCCACAAAGAGAAATTGGGTTTCAGCATAATGATGAAGAAAAAAAAGAGAAATAAATCTACTTTTTATAAGAAATATCAAAAACCATTACTTTTAAACAGTAATGGTTTTTTTGTTTCAAATCTAATATTGTAAGTATTTCTAAATTGTTACTTTTTTTGTCATTGTTAATTTTTTGTGATATTAGTTGTTTTTATATATTTTTTTATTTTTTATAATTGGATTAATTATTGAAAAGTGTTTTATGTTTCTGAAATATTGCTATATGAGCAATTCTAAGTAGTGTGAGTATGTATTGAGTATGTACTTTGTATGCTCTGAGTAGTGCTTTTCACAGGTCATCTTATATATTTGTTCATCTTTTTAATTCTGAAAAGAAACTTACACTCACGTTCAAAACTTATCAACATTAATATAAAAACTTATGAAAAGAAAACTATTTTCTCTTGGGGTAATCTTGGCTTTTACTCAGATAAACGCACAATCATATCAGTCATTAACGGTTACAGGTTTCAATGCAGATGTCATCGCAAACGGAGTAGGTCCATCTTTAAATTCTACAACCATGAGTTTAGATAAAGACACCGATAATTTTGCGTACATGTCCAGAGATTTTAAAGTAAATTCTTCGGCTTCAGCTTTAACGTATGGTTTACCAGAGAACGGGCTTATTACTTCTGCTGTAGCAACAACAAGCGGCTTAACGTACCAATTGGCAACGTATTCTGGAAATAATTCTTTAAGACTTCCTAATGCAAACGATACAGGAACACTTACTTTGGCAACGCCAACTGCTGCAAATAATTTATATGTTCTTGCGGTAAGCGGTAGTGGCCCTTCTACAGGGGATATTACCGTTAATTTCCAAGATGGAACTACACAGGTTTTTGCCGCTACAAATTTTCAGGATTGGTATGGTGGAACGAGTGCGGCCATTCAGGGAATCGGAAGAATCAACAGAGCTTCAAATGCCTTAGATGCAGCTGGAGGTACAAACCCTAGAATTTATCAGATTCCTTTGGCAATAAGTGCGGGTAATCAATCTAAAGTGATTACTTCAGTTACCGTTAAAAAAACTTCTACAGAAGTAACAGTGATTAATGTATTTGCAGTGTCTGCACAGGTTGCCCAACTTTCTGTTTCAGATGCTAAAAAAGTAAAAGACCAGTCTGTTTATCCAAATCCTTTTTCAAACGAATTAAATTTTGCTGATATTTCTGATGTTACTTCAATCGAAGTTTTAGATTTTTCAGGGAAAACAATTAAAGCTAGTATAGAGCCTAAGACAAAATTAGATTTATCTTTCTTAGATAAAGGAAATTATATTTTGGTTCTTAAAAACAAAAATGGTACAATTTCATCACAGAAAGTGGTGAAAAAATAAGATAGAGTTTTTTTCCACTTTGATTATTATATAATTTACAAAAAATCATTGTTTAATAAGCCGGTTTTAATTAATCGGCTTATTTGTTTATGGCTTCGAGGATAATTAAAATAATCATTTTTCCTAAAAATTTCACATCCTAATATTTGTGCATTCGTGGGAAAAAAAAGACAAAGATAAAATGATGAATTTATAGCTTATAGAGGCTTATTTGAACAGATTATTCACAACAATTTTTATAACTTATTACACATTATCCAATACTCGTGATTTTATCCGTAAATTTGCTTTTCAAATTTTTTAGCTTTGATTAATAACGACCAGATAAAAGAAATTCAATCTAGAATTGAAGACCTTCATAAATATCTTCAAATTGACAAAAAGAAGATAGAGATTTCTAATGATGACGAAAAAACGGCAGCTCCGGAATTTTGGGATAATCCAAAAACGGCTGAAGTTTTTCTGAAACAACTTCGTTCCAAAAAGAAATGGGTGGAAGAATATGAAGAAATCAATTCTCAGTTTGAGGATTTGCAGGTTTTGCTTGAGTTTGCAAAAGAAGATGCCGATTCTGAAAAAGAGTTAGATGAAGCTTTTCCTAAATTATTAGAAAAAATAGAAAATCTGGAATTTAAAAACATGCTTTCTAATGAAGGTGATGAGCTTTCTGCTGTTCTTCAAATCACGGCAGGAGCGGGTGGAACTGAAAGTTGTGATTGGGCAGCAATGCTAATGAGGATGTATAATATGTGGGCGGAAAAGCAGGGTTATAAAATAAAAGAACTAAATTATCAGGAAGGTGAAGTTGCAGGTGTGAAAACTGTAACCTTAGAAATCGATGGCGAATACGCTTTTGGATATCTGAAAGGTGAAAATGGTGTTCATAGATTGGTAAGAATTTCTCCTTTTGATTCTAACGCAAAACGACATACCAGTTTCGTTTCTGTCTATGTTTATCCTTTGGTGGATGATACGATTGAAATCAACATCAATCCGGCAGATATTTCATTTGAAACAATGCGAAGCTCCGGAGCGGGTGGGCAAAACGTAAACAAGGTAGAAACTGCTGTTCGTCTTCGTCATGCACCAACAGGAATTATCATCGAAAACTCAGAATCACGTTCTCAGCTTCAGAATAAAGAAAAAGCAATGCAACTTTTAAAATCCAGATTGTATGAAATGGAATTGGAAGAACGTTTGAGGGCCAGAACTGAAATTGAAGCCAATAAAATGAAAATCGAGTGGGGAAGTCAGATTCGAAACTATGTGATGCATCCTTACAAATTGGTAAAAGATGTGCGCTCGGGTCACGAAACATCAGATGTTGATGGAGTGATGAACGGAAATCTTACGCCATTCCTCAAAGCGTTTCTTATGGCCGATGGAACCGCGGTTTCAGACGATGATTTCGACCTATAGAAAATCATGTTTACATTTTTGTTAAAATATGCTAATATATTTTCAGCATAATTTTATTAAGCTTATTTTTGTTCATCATCATTACATATGGAAGATTTCAATAGTTGGAAAGATTTATTAAACCCTGAGTTTTATATCAACATGGGTGGGTTTTGGGTAATATTGTTTATCATATTTGCCGAAACAGGTTTGTTTGTAGGGTTTTTCCTTCCGGGAGATTCACTGCTTTTTGTTTCAGGAATTTATGCAGTAGACATTATTTCTAAAACATTTGGTTCTACAGGTAGTGACTTTTTAGACACCACCATTTTGGCAAGTGCTGTAGCTTTAGCTGCAATTGTAGGTAATCAGGTAGGGTATTGGTTCGGAAGCAAAACAGGTCCGGCTTTATACAAGAAAAAAGATACCATGCTTTTCAAGAAAAAATACCTTTATCAGGCACATGATTTCTTTGAAAAAAATGGAGCCTTGGCAATTATTATGGCAAGATTTTTACCTGTGGTAAGAACTTTTATGCCTATTGTGGCGGGTATTGTGAAGATGGACAAAAAAGCATTCCTACGCGATAACATTATCGGAGGTATTCTTTGGTCTTTCAGTTTAATCTTTGCAGGACATTACCTGGATAAGTTATTCCTTGAGCAATTCGGAATCAATCTGAAAGAAAAACTTGAATTTATCATTATTGTGATTGTTTTAATTACTACGGTTCCTGTGGTTCTGAAATTTATGTTTGGAGCTCCGAAAGGAAATCCGAAACTGGAAGATGAGGTTTTAGACGACTTAATTGACAAAGAAAAATAATCAATTTAAAATATAAGAGATAACCTGCAATTTTGTTGCAGGTTATTTTTTTGCTTCTAAGATAAATTTACCCAATTTTTTTTCAGATATAGATTCTTATAATTCTTCTATTTCACGCAAAGTTTTATTAAATACTCTTCCTTATTTAAGGAGCAAAGATGAATCAACAAGTTGATTTGATGAAGCTCTATTTTCAAGCTTCGCGAAGCAAATTCATTTGCCTTCTAAAAATCAATGCTTAAAAAATAAACTTTGCGTTAAAAAATACATCCTAAGGTTTCATTTTTACTTACAAATAGTAGGTGTTATTTTTTTTAACGTAAAAATAATGACCGTAGGATATACAAACATGTAAATTGAACGATGAAATACAACGTATTCTCAAGGATAATAGCGAATTAAAGAAGAGAAGGATATATTAATCTAATTTTTAATCCACTCCAGAATATTAGGATAGATAATGCTATCTCTTTTTTTCTTGTTGAAAAATCTGGGTGCGTGTCCTGTTTTATCCATGAAAACCAATTTATGCGGAACATTCATCTTCGTTAAAGCTGAATCTAATGCCAAACCTTGTTTCTGATTGACCAAAAAATCCTGATTTCCCTGAAATAAAAGAGTGGGAACATTGGTAACATTCGCTATGGGGCTCGCTTTTTGAAAATCCTCAGACAAATTTTTACGGTTAAATTTTGTTCCAACTACTTTTTGAATGGTTCCTGAAGTATATTTTGAATAAAATGAATTTAAATAGTTAGGGGAATAAAAATCTGTCGGTCCGCTTAAAGAAATGACTTTCTTGATTTTATCAGGATTCTGATATCCGTAGAGCAGTGCCAAATGGCCACCCGCACTTTCACCCAAAAGAATATAATTATTGGGTTGAAGTTCTGCATTCTTTGAAAGCGCATTGAATTTTTCAATCACAGAATCGATGTCTTCTAACTGATTTTTATAAGTGAAATGTTTTGAAACCAAGCGATAATTCATATTAATGCTCGGAATATTATTTTCAAAAAGCATTTTTTGAATTTGTATCATGTGCTCTTTTCTGCCATATTTCCATGCGCCACCATGAACAATTAAAATCACAGGAGAATCTTGTGGATATTCTGCAGGAAGAAAAACATCCATTTTCTGGCGTTTGTGTTCTCCATATTTCAGATTATAAATTTTCTGACTGTCTTTTCCCACCCAAACTCTGAATTTAGAATTGCATGAATTTAATACCAAACCAATTAATCCTAAAACAAAGAAATGGTAATTGAGAATCAGCTTTTTCATAAAGTAAAGGTAAGGAGAATTTGATTTTTATGATGATAAACAAATATGATTTTATTCTATAAAACTATCAAACTCATAAAGGTCACCAGAACCATTTTTGCATTCTCGGAAAAACTGTTTTGGAATACCATTTTTAAAATTAATTTTTGATGACACTCTTCGGTCACAGTCATTATTCTTGTTTTTAAATATCAATATTCCATGTCTAAATTTTTGTGGCAAATCTGACATCATTATTACACTGTATTCCCCAATATATTGATTAAGATTGTTGAAAATTAAAATGCGATTAGTTGCTCTTCGTGATAATCCCCAAAGCCAAGTAGAATTCATAATTTTATAAATGCCTTTTTTTGAAACGACATTTCCTAAATAAGTTAAATGAGTTTCTGTCCCACCTTTTTCATTCCATTTTCCATAAATGTATTTTTTGCCAATGTTTGATTTTTGTAAAGTTTTTAATCGGATGTTGTCATCATTTATCTGAGCAAATAGAAATTGAGGAATTATAATTACAAAAAAGAAAAAAAATATTCTTTTTATTGAGCTTAAGTTAAATTTAGTCATTTTCTATAATTCTTTTAAAATGATTTTTGTGGTCTGTAAGATATTCTTTCGGAAAATGTATCCAACCTTGCATGTACTCACAATCAATATTTATTAAAGTTTTTTTGATGATTTTATGGTCTTTTACCAAATGTAATTCATATCCAAATCCGCAAGGCATCACTTCAGATTTATATTTAAAAATCCATTGTTTTTGCATTTTTTTTAAAGTTTCAGAATCATCAATGTAAAATTTTTTAAAATCATCAATAATTTCACCTTCAATTTGATAGACTTCCAATTTATATTTGCCGGAATTCAAATCATAATCTTCGAAAAAGGAAATAGGCTTTGTCAATTTTTCCTTACAATGAGAAAGTATTGTAAGTGAGAATATAGCGATTAAAATTTTTAAGGTCAATTTCATTTAAATAAAAATAAGTAAAAACTTTTTTAAATATAAAATTACTTTCCCTAATAAACAATTATTCTGACAAATGAGATTTAAAAGTTCTTTGAAACCAATTAAAATCTATATTTTTGTAAGACTTAACACTTATTAAAAAAATATTAAAATACTATGGCGTCTGGTTTTTTTGCGATTTTAGATGATATCGCTGCTTTAATGGATGATGTTGCTGTAACAAGTAAAATTGCAACCCAAAAAACAGCAGGTATCTTAGGCGATGATTTGGCGGTAAACGCAGAAAAAGCCACAGGTTTCCTTTCTTCAAGGGAAATTCCTGTATTGATGAAAATTATGAAAGGTTCATTCATCAATAAACTGATTATTGTTCCTTTTGTTTTCCTGCTCGAATGGCTGTATTCGCCTGCCATTAAAATCATTTTGATTATTGGTGGGTTTTATTTAGCTTATGAAGGAGTTGAAAAAATTGTAGAATTTTTATTTCATAGAGATAAAAAAGGACACGAAGTAATCGAAGAAGCCCAGGATGTTGAAGAAGACGGTGAGGCGCTAGAAAAAGCTAAAGTGAAATCTGCAGTTACGACTGATTTTATTTTGTCTCTTGAGATTGTTATTATCGCATTGGCTGCTGCAAAAGACGGTTACGATGCTTTAAAATCACAGTTTGATCCTTTCCTTGTGGAAGTTGTTACTGTTTCCATCGTTTCAATTATTGCAACTGTAGGGGTTTATGGTATTGTAGCATTAATCGTAAGAATGGATGATGCAGGATTTAAATTAATTAAAAAAAGTAATGATAAAGGCTTCTTTGGTACATTAGGACATCTGCTTGTGAAAGCACTTCCTATCGTTATAAAAGCGCTTGGAATCATTGGAACAATCGCATTAATCTTGGTTGCAGGTGGAATTTTTGATCATAATATCGACTTTCTTCATCATTCACTGCCAACTTGGAATGAAGTGGTAAAACAAGTTCTGTTTGGTGTAGCAGGTGGGTTAATTGCCTTGTTTTTAATTACTGGCGGAAAGAAAATCTATTCGTTAGCGACAAAGAAATAATTGATAATTCTTAATAGAAAATCCTGCTTCAGTTTTCTGGAGCAGGATTTTTATTTTTAATAGATGGCTTTAAAATTTAATTTCCTCAAGCCATTTTTTGATTTCTGCAAAACTTTGTGTCGCATCTTCTATCCAAGGGAAATGACCGGATTTTTCGATGAAAACCAATTTAGAATTGGGTAATATTTTGTGAAGCTGTTCAGCAAATTCGGGTGAGTTATTGGTATCTGCTTTTCCATTGAGAATCAAAGTTTTTGTTTTAATCTGCGAGAATTTTTTCTGCTGATGATAATAATATTCTAGCATTTTTTCAGCTTGAGGCATTTGTCCATCCACTAGTTTTCTTCTTCCGGCTTTTGAAATTTCTTTCATAATCGGAATTACTTTTTTCGAAGATTCTTCATCATAACACCACCATTTCATCGGAGCTTCAGATAAATCTCTTCCATCGGGAGCTTTTTCGGTTTTGTGAATGTACATATAATCCCAGTCTTTTACGACTTGTGAAAACCATTTAGATTCTTTTATTCTTTTGTTTTCCGATTCTTTTTTTCGGTTGTAACCCTCTTCCGGAGAGGCAACTAAAGAAGTTCCGGTTAAAATCATTCCTTCCACATGATTAGGATATTCTAAACTATAAAGCATCGCAATTCCGCTTTGGTCAGAATGTGCAAAAAACCAGATTTTATCGATATTAAGTTTTTTTCTTAATTCATCAATTTCTAAAACACTTTTTTCAAGACTGTAATCTTCTACTTTTTTTGGTGCAGTAGATTTTCCTGTCCCGCGCAAATCATAGTAAACCATTGTGAATTGTTTTTCTAATGGCTGTAATGTTAATTCATATCCGATTTTTCCTGAATTAGGATGTCCCACAAATAGTACAGGACCATTTCCTTTGATGGTATAATTGATACTGATCCCGTCAATTTTTTCTGTGAAATTTCCGTTTTTAAGCTGTTGAGCCTGTGTGAAAATTATATAAAGTGTATTGAAAGCGAGTAATACTTTATGTTTAAAATTCATATTATTAAAAATAAAATCCTTTCAAATGTATCTAAATAAAATGAATAATGCTTGTTCACAATTTCTCATATTTTATAACTTTTTGTATTTCTTTGCTAAGTTTACGCCCTTGTATAACTTTAAAACAGTCAAATTTTAATATTCTTTGTTTGCCTTTGCGTTAAATTATGAAATAGTAGTGAAAACGGATATACATAAAATGAATTAATTTTTATTGTGTATTTGAGAATGAACAGAAGAATAATTTACCTTTATAATCAATTTTAAATATTTACTTTTGCAAAAATTGAATCCTCAGTCACAGGGTTTGATTTCAACTAATTATGGGTAGAAATTTATCAATTGATGTTTTAAAAATCATACTGGCATTTTTTGTCGTGTTTCTGCATATGAATTTTTTGAAAGAAACATACCCGATGGTAAGTTATATGCTGGTGAATGGGCTTTTTAGAATAGCTGTTCCCGTTTTTTTAGTCATTACCGGGTTTTATTTCTTTCATATCGATAATGCGAAAAAGCTAAAAAAATGGCTTTTCAGAACCTTTTTATTGTATGCAATCTGGATGCTGATTTATATTTCTTATTGGAAAGATAATGATGAGATTTGGATGACCATTATTTTTGGTTACCATCATTTATGGTACTTGATAGGAACTTTTTTTTCAGGACTATTCCTTTATTTTCTCAGAAATCAAGATTCAAGATTACTGATTGTTTTAGCGCTGGTTTTATTCTCGCTGGGCTATGTCGTTCAGGTTTTAGGAAATCTTCATTATTTTGAAGGGGATAAAGATTCAGTATTAAATATGTATTTGTACTACCGAAACTTCCTTTTTGTGTGTTTTCCTTTTTTAACAATCGGATTTTTAATTAATAAACACAAAATTGATATTTCAAAATATAAAAATTCGTCTCTCCTGGTGATTTTTTCTCTATTGTGCGTAGTTGCAGAAGCTTTTTTGAATTATAAATATATAAGCAGCGAAAGTACAGACATCTTATTTTCTTTGATTTTTGTAAGCCCAATGCTGTTTTTATACTGCCAGAAAATCTATATTAAAACCACGTCGAAAATTTTGGCTAGTTTTTCTACTGCAATTTATGTCGTACATCCACTAATTATGAAATCTGATTTTTATAAAGAAATTCAGTCTTTTAAAATTCTTATTTTTCTAGCGATTTTAATTCCGGTAAGCTTTGCTTTGGTGTATCTTAACAAGAAGTTGAAGTATTTACTTTAAATTTTTATCCTAACCAATCATCAAAGAAATATTTTATATGTAAACGATTGCATTAAGCAATGAAAGAATCAATAATTTTCTTGTCAATGGAATGGTTTCGGTTTAAATTTAAGGAAATAATGAAAATTAGGGATTGTAATAATTTTAATATCATTATTTACAAAGGAAGCTTAAAGCATAGTTTTAAAAATGATTAAATAAAAAAAGGACAACGATATTATCGTTGTCCTTCTATAAATACATTAATTCATTTCATAATTAATAATAACCAGTCTCAAAATAAAATGCACCAAATCTTGTTCTGCATCTCTTCTGCTGATAAGTTTGTTTTTATAATCATAAGATTTGAAAACTTTTAATAATCTTTGATATATTTCAAACTCTTCACCTTTTATTCTGATTTTTATATGCCCGTCTCTTCTTTTGATAATCTGATCATCTAGAGTTCTTACTCTAAATAAAACGTCACACAATATAGGTTTTACACCACTATATCTTTCCACTATATTTACTTTGAAAGTATCAAAAGTAATGGCATGGAAGATTAGTTTAGGTTGTGAATCTGGTGTGCGTAGTTCAAGCTTGTAGTTCATTAGGAGATTTTTACCATATTCCCTTTTTAGGAATATATCAAATTAAATATTGATGTAAATTTAAAAAATAAAAGAGACTTTAAAAAGCCTCTTTTTAATTTTTTTTTAGTTGAATAAATCTTTTACTTTATCAAAGAAGGTTTTTTCTTTTCCAGAAGGCTCAGCCAACATTTCTCCGCTGCTCATTTGTTTCTCGAAAAAGTCTTTTTGCTCTTTTGTAAGTCTTTGTGGAGTCCATACATTGATGTGGATAAACATATCACCTTTGCCGTAGCTATCGATACTTGGCAATCCTTTTCCTGCTAATCTTAAGATTTTTCCAGATTGTGTGCCTGCATCAATAGTAATTTTTACTTTTCCACCCACGGTAGGAATTTCTTTTTTAGCTCCCAAAGCAGCTTCCGCAAAAGAAATGTATAATTCCTGATGTAGGTTATCACCTTCTCTTTTGATGGTAGTATCTACTTCTTCTTCTACAATTACCAAAAGGTCTCCCGGAATACCGCCAAATGGCGCATCGTTTCCTTTTCCTCTTACATTTAGCTGGATGCCGTCTCTTGCTCCAGCAGGAATGTTGATGGTAATTTCTTCTTCATCTTTTATTAAACCTTGTGCATTGGCTCCAGCAGGAATTTTATCGGCAACTTTACCGATTCCCTGGCAGGTTCCACAAGTGGTTTGCGTTTGCATTTGCCCAAACATCGTATTCATCACCTTCATTTGCACTCCGGAACCGTTACATGTAGGACATGTTTTTGAAGTGGCACCTTCTGCCATCTTCATTTTTTTTACTTTAAGAGTCTTTTGGGTTCCGTTTACCATCTCTTCAAGATTCAGCTTGATTCTGATTCTTAAATTAGAACCTTTCACCTGCTGACGACCACCGCCACCGCCGCCGCCGCCAAATCCTCCGAAACCGCCACCACCGAAGATATCGCCAAACTGGCTGAAAATATCTTCCATGTTCATACCGCCTCCGAAGCCTCCGCCTCCAAAACCACCGGCACCACCTACTCCGGCATGCCCGTATTGGTCGTAGCGCGCTTTTTTGTTGTCGTCGCTTAAAACTTCGTAAGCTTCTGCAGCTTCTTTAAATTTTTCTTCGGCAGCTTTATCACCCGGATTTTTATCTGGGTGAAATTTGATAGCCATTTTTCTATATGCTTTCTTTATTTCGTCGGTACTTGCAGATTTGCTTACCTCAAGAACCTCGTAATAATCTCTTTTTGACATCTTTTTATATGAGTAATTAGTAATGTGTAATCAGTAATATTCAAAATTGTTTATTATCGATTGCTCATTGCTTATGTTTTAGTATCCTGTTACAACTTTTGCAAAACGAATTACTTTATCACCTAAAGTATATCCTGTTTCGATAACGTCTACAATTTTACCTTTTAATTCTTCTGAAGGTGCTGGAATCTGTGTAATAGCTTCGTGAAAATCAACATTAAAGTTGTCTCCCGCTCTTACTTCCATTACTTTTAATCCTTTTTCTGTTAGTTTATTTTTAAACTTGTTGTAAATTAATTCAACACCTTGAAGGTCGGCTTCGTTACCGTTTTTAGCAATTTCTTTTAATGCTCTTTCAAAATCATCTAAAACACCCAACATAGAAACCATCATTTCCTGGTTTGCATAGGTGAAAAATTCCATTTTTTCTTTAGATGTTCTTTTTTTATAGTTTTCAAACTCAGCGTACAGTCTGATGTAACGGTCTTTTTCTACTGCCAAAAGTTCTTCTGCGGTAGGTATTTCTGTCACATTTTCTTCAACTGTTTCTTCAGTCTGCGTGATATTTTCTTCCTGATTATTGATGTTTTCTTCGTTGATATCCTGATTTTCCATATTTCAATAACTTTTTACAGAGTTGATTCACAAACATTCTGCCAAAGAAAAAAGAATGACATTTAGGCAGTTTTTGTGGGTTATTATTTATTCAATCTTTGATTATTTGTCAAAATAGAGTAGTTTTTCTCTTTTGGAAGGGGTGTAAATCGTATAAATTTCAAAAAAATATTTTGAATTTATTAACTGTAATCTATTTTTATGCCCACAATTTACTAGCCCCGATTGTAGTGAAAATCCTTTTTTGAAAAAAAAAGATTGCAACGGAAAGCGGGAATAGCTCCTAAAAAAATGAGTGCTTTAGTGATGAATTGTAAATCAATTTTAGGGCTAATTTTTCTTGCCTTTTCGTAAAATTCATAATTTACTGTTATAATTATTCTCCAAAAAAGGTTTGATACAAAAGATACAGATTCAGAATAATAATTACGATAGAGATAATCCAGACGCAGATTTTCAGGAATGGTTTGTTCACAAATTCACCCATTTTTGCTTTGTCGTTGGTGAAAATGACCAAAGGAACTACCGCAAAACTAAGCTGCATTGATAAGATAACCTGACTTAAAACCAAAAGGTCTGTCGTGCCTTTTTCTCCATAGATAATGGTTACAATTAATGCGGGAATTACGGCAATTAATCGGGTAATTAATCTTCTCAGCCATGGCTTTAATCTGATATTTAAGAAGCCTTCCATTACAATTTGCCCGGCAAGTGTTCCCGTTAATGTAGAGTTTTGCCCGGAAGCTAAAAGCGCAATCGCAAAAGCAATACTTGCCATGGATGCTCCCAAAATAGGGGTTAACATTTTATAAGCATCATGAATATCGGCTACATGTTCGTTTCCTGTGGTATGAAAAGTTGCAGCGGCTAAAATTAAGATGGCGGCATTAATGAAAAATGCCAAGAGTAGGGAGACGGTACTGTCTAAAGTTGCAAATTTTATCGCCTCTTTTTTCCCTTCTCGGTCTCTGGTGTAATCACGGGTTTGCACAATGCTGCTGTGAAGATATAGGTTGTGAGGCATTACCGTTGCTCCGAGAATTCCTATTCCGATATATAGCATTGCGGGATTGGTGATGATTTCTTTTTGAGGGATTAAACCTCCTAAAATTGCATTGATTTCAGGTTTTGAAATGATAATTTCATAGCCAAAACAAACGAGAATAATAAACATTAATCCTGCAACAATACTTTCTATCCAACGGAAACCTTTTGCCTGAAGCATTAAAATAATTAATACATCAATCGTGGTAATCACGATTCCCCAAGTCAATGGAATGCCAAAAAGTAAATTTAAAGCAATTGCTGAACCGATAACTTCCGCCAAATCACAGGCGGCAATGGCGATTTCACAAAATACCCAAAGAATAAAGTTGGTCGTTGGTTTAAAATGGTCTCTACAAGCCTGAGCTAAATCTCTTTCGGCAACCACTCCTAATTTTACCGACAAATGCTGTAAAACCATTGCGAAAATATTAGAAATAAGAATTACCGAAAGTAGGGTGTAGCCAAATTGTGACCCACCCGCAATATCGGTTGCCCAGTTTCCGGGGTCCATATATCCGACGGCGACCATTAATCCGGGACCGGCAAAGGCAAGATACTTCCTCCAAAAACCTGATTTTTTAGGAATGGAAATCGATGAAAATACTTCAGGTAATGAATGTGAGGTTTTTTCTTTTCGCCAAGCGTTTTTCATATTGAAGTCTATTATTGTTAGAAAAGACTAACAAATTTAATTAAATAAATGAAATGGGAGTGTATTTCTCATGAAAAAATCCCAGAAAATATTTTCCGGGATTAATTTTATATTTTTAAAAACGATTATTTTGCAAATCTTACAGACATTTTTCTGTCAACTGCTCTTTCTTCGTTAGAAGCTGATGCGTCAACTTTTGCGAACTCACTTCCGTATCCGTCAGCAGCAATAACTTGTGCTCCTACACCTTGTTTTCCTAACCAATCTTTGATGAAATGGGCTCTGTCTGATGAAAGCTTTTTATTTTTAGCCTCGTCACCAGTTTTATCCGTATAACCACCAATTTTGATTTTTGCCTCAGGATATGCTTTTAAAATCGCTACCAGGTTTTGTAGTTGTCCTTCAGAACCAGCTTCCAAAGCATTTGCGCTATTAATTTTAAAATTTACATGGTCAAAATCATACCATTTGGTTTTCAGGGCATCATCGTTTGCGGCATTTTTATAGCCATCAGATTTCAGGAAAGTAATCATCTGGTCTTCTAGTCCTCCTTTGTAACCTTTCAGCATTGTTCCATTTAAATCGATATCTTCATCAACTTTAGTCATGGTCATTGTAGTGGTATCTTTTGGTGTCGACATAGTATCGTTTACAGTATTTAAGCTGTCACCAGAAACGGTGGTTGTAGTGGTTGTCTCTTTTTTCTCACACTGTTTCCATAAAAAATATCCCGCTGCAATTAAAAGTAACAATGGAAGAAGCCATTTCCAGATAGACCCCCCTTCGGAAGGAGTAGGATTGTTTGGGAAAGTACCGCCATCAGCAACGCTTCGGGTAACTTCTACTTTTGGTTCGTCATGTGGAGGGTTGGGGATAGCATCGTTATCAAATTTATACCCTTTAGCCCAATCGCCAATATTTAATGATGCTAAAGAAAGTCCTGCTGGTAAAAGCGTAGAAACTATTCCTTTCTGGTCATTTAATAAAGATGAAATTCCTGATTTGTCTAAATTATTATCTGCAGCATATTTTCCTACAGAACCTAATGTGGCTCCAGTTGCTAAATTGAGTAGCGAGGATGAAGAATTGTTGCTGATTCCTGCATAGGTAGCAATGGTGTTGATAATTCCGCTGAGCTTATCACCAAAAATTGATGTTAGCAACCCCGAAATCATAGAATTGTTAGACGCTGGGTCTAATAAGCTCCCTAAATTCCCTTGCGAAGATGCGTTGGAAATAGAATCCAATACCGCAGGATTGTCAGAATTGTTGGCTAATCCGCCTACAATCACCGGAAGTAAACCAGAAATGGCTTTAGAAATTCCGGCTTCACTTTCTCCAAGTTGCGATGCAGCCTGAGAAACAAGTGCAGAACCTAGCTGCCCCTTGATGAGATCAATGATGTTTAATGACATATTAAATTATTTTGAAATTAATGTGAGTTAAATTTAAACAAAAATCTATCCAAATCGTAATTTTCAAAAAAAATCTGCAAAGATTCTTAGAATTTTTGCAGATTTAATAATTATAGTGTTGAATTTTAGTAAGCTTTCGCAAATAAAACTCTTCTTTTTGATGGCTTCCCAGAGATTAAAGAAACACCCTCTTCGATGTCATCATCCAAAGGAATACATCTGATGGTTGCTTTTGTTTCTTGTTTAATTTGCTCTTCTTCTTCAGCAGTTCCATCCCAATGAGCGTAGATGAATCCTTGTTTTTCTTCTAAAACTTTTTTAAACTCTTCGTAAGAATCTACTTTCGTAAAATTGTCTTTTCTGAAATTTAAAGCTTTAGTATATAAATCTTGCTGAATGGTTTTCAATAAATCTTCGATGTAAGTATCTAAGCCTTCCAAAGGACGGGTTTCTTTTGTAAGATTATCTCTTCTTGCGATTTCTACAGATCCATTTTCCAAATCTCTAGGTCCCATTGCAATTCTTAAAGGAACACCCTTCAATTCGTATTCTGCAAATTTCCAACCTGGCTTGTTTTGAGTATCATTGTCAAATTTTACCGAAATTCCTTTCAGCTTTAATTTGTTTTGAATGTCTAATGCAACTTCACTGATTTGATTTAATTGCTCTTCACCTTTAAAGATAGGAACAATAACCACCTGAATCGGAGCCAATGTTGGAGGAAGTACCAAACCTAAATCATCAGAATGCGTCATAATTAAAGCGCCCATTAATCGTGTTGAAGTACCCCAAGAAGTTGCCCAAGCGTGTTCTATCTTACCTTCTTTATTCGTGAATTTTACGTCAAATGCTTTCGCAAAGTTCTGACCCAAAAAGTGAGAAGTTCCAGCCTGAAGTGCTTTTCCGTCTTGCATTAATGCTTCAATACAATAGGTTTCATCTGCACCTGCAAATCTTTCTGAAGGTGTTTTTAAACCTTGTACCACCGGCATTGCCATAAAGTTTTCTGCAAAATCGGCATATACTTTATTCATTTTTTCAGCTTCTTCTACCGCTTCATCTTTTGTAGCATGAGCAGTGTGCCCTTCTTGCCACAAAAATTCTGAAGTTCTTAAGAATAAACGGGTTCTCATTTCCCAACGTACAACATTTGCCCATTGATTGATAAGAATTGGTAAATCTCTGTATGACTGAATCCAGCCCTTATAAGTATTCCAGATAATAGCTTCAGAAGTTGGTCTTACGATAAGCTCTTCTTCTAATTTAGCTTCCGGGTCTACAATTAGTTTTCCTGGGTTATCTGGGTCGTTTTTTAGTCTGTAATGCGTTACAACTGCACATTCTTTAGCAAAACCTTCAGCGTTTTTTTCTTCAGCTTCAAACAAGCTTTTGGGTACAAAAAGCGGAAAGTAAGCATTAACGTGACCAGTTTCTTTGAACTTTCTGTCCATCTCATCACGCATTTTTTCCCAGATAGCATATCCGTATGGTTTTATAACCATAGAGCCTCTTACTCCTGAGTTTTCAGCCAAATCAGCTTTCACAACCAATTCATTATACCATTTGCTGTAATCTTCGCTTCTTGAAGTTAATTTTGCCATTAATTTTTTTTTAATATTTTAACTTTTCTAAAATTATGTAATCTAAAAATAAAAATCTATTTTTGATAGATTTTTGTTACCAATAAGTTGGTATATTTTTGGTACAGAATGCAAATATAATTTAAATTAAAAATTTTTACATTATCATGAAAAGAAATATACATAAAAATTTACTTGCAATGCTAAAATCAAAAGGGATTTTGGCTGTTGCAAGTGGATTGTTGTTAATGTCTTGTGGAGCACAGATGGGTGGATATAGCGAGACCGATGGGGTGTATTATGACCCAAATAAAGATACATTGCCGGAGGGTGTCATCATCAATGGTAATGAAGGAAACAGAGTAGGAGACTATTATGATTATTATCAAGATGATACTAATCTAATTCAAAACGCTGAAATGAATGCCGCTCAACAAAATAATCGTTACAGCAACTGGAATAATTCTAATTGGGGCAGCAATGCTACCGATTCTGATTGGGGTAATTTTGCAGGTAGCGAACTCAACTACTACGATAACTCGTGGGGGATGATGGGTTGGGGCTCACCTTGGGGCTGGGGCGGAGGCTTCGGTTCTTATTGGGGTTCTGGCTGGGGCATGAGCATGTCTTTCGGTTGGGGTAACTCTTGGGGCTGGGGCGGCTACAATCCTTATTGGGGAATGGGCTGGAATAATTACTGGGGGTACAACCCTTACTGGGGATACAATCCTTATTGGGGCTGGAGCAGTTACAGCAGAGTTCCTTATGCAAGAAGTGGAGCAAACGGAAGATTTGGAACTTACGGAACAGGAGCTTTTAGAACGAATAATTCTATTTTAAAAGGTTCTTATAATAACGGTTCTGGCTTCAGAAACAATACCTCAGGAATGAGACCTGGTTCTTCTTACAGACCTTCGAATAATGGAGGATATAGAGATAATAATAGCAATAACAACGGAGGTTTTCGTAATCAGGGAGGTTACCGTAATCCTAATAGTGGGATGAGACCTAATATGAATAACGGTGTAAGACCTACAAGACCAAATTACAACAACAATCAGCAACAACAATCTCAGCCAAGATATAGAAATGAAAGTACGAGACCGAGTGATAACGGAGGTTTCAGATCAGGAGGTTTTAATTCTGGTAGCAGCAGTGGCGGCTTCAGAGGTGGTTCTTCCGGAGGCGGAGGTGGTATGAGATCCGGCGGAGGCGGCGGTTTCAGATCAGGTGGTAGATAATGTTAAACTTAATAACTATTAAAAAAATAATGTTAAAAAAATCTCTAGTATTAATGGGTGTGACTGCAGCATTCTATTTGCAGGCTCAGGATATATCAGTTATAAGAAATTCGATTGATGTTTATTCAAACACACCAATGGTTGGGTCATCAAAGTTTAATGCAATGGTGGGATCTAACGGAGCTTTAGGCGGTGATGCTACTGCATTGCTTACCAACCCGGCAGGTCTGGGTGTTGCAATTGCGGGTGATGTTTCGGCAACTTTATCGATTACCGATAATAAAAATACAAGTTCTTTAGCAGGATCTTCGATTAATTATAATATTACTAAAGGAAATATTGGAAATGCAAGCGGTGTTGCAGCTTTTCAGTTGATGACAGAGACTCCGTGGAAATTTATCAATTTGGGTGCAAGTATTTCTACTCAATCGATTGAAAACTATGTGGAAACTGGAGGAAATACTAATATTTCAATTCCAAAAAATCTTGTTGATGGCTCAGGAAATGCTGTAGTAGGTAATCTTGCTTATTTAGGGCAAGCTTACAATAGATATGGTACACAAACCAAATTTAATTTGGGAGTAGGTGCCAATTACAACAACTCTTTATATCTTGGGGCAAGTATTAATATGCATTATGTAGATTTAGACCAGTACGACAGTGCCAGTTTTGGGTTAGATTTAGATAAAACAATCTATACGTTTGATAAGCAATACACTCCGTTTTCTGAAAAGTCAAATGGTTTTTCAGCAACAGTAGGGGTTATTGGTAAAATCACCAATCAATTGAGATTGGGAGCTTCCATAGAAACTCCTACTTGGTGGAATATGGATAGAATCTATACAGATTATTATACAGGAACTGATGGATTAATCTATCTTGATCATTTTACTGAAGACAGGTCGTTCAGGTCGCCTATGAAAGCTACTTTTAGTGGTGCATTTGTTCCTACAAAGAATTTTGCAATCAACGTAGACTATACTTTAGGAGTAACAAAGCCTAAATATAAAGTTCAGGGAGATGCAGAAAGAGAACTAAACTCATTCTTTAATGATTCATATAAAAACACATCAGAAATAAAAGTTGGAGCAGAATACAGAATCAAAGCTTTAAGATTGAGAGGAGGTTATTCTTACGCTTCAAGCCCGTTTGATGCAATGACGATTAGTGCTTATTCTAATAACGGTCAAGCTGGAGATGTTAATTACAGTAACTTGATTTTGGGAGCGAGAAACACGATTGGTGCAGGTATAGGATACGATTTCGGTAAATTCTATATTGATGCAGCGTATCAAAATATCAGTTCAAAATATAAAAATCCTTTCTTAAGCGGAAATGAAAGCTTCGGAACAGGATATTATTCAGGAGATTTTGATGTAGCATCACCAAGCTCTGTAGTTTCAGACGTTAAAAATATTAGAAATAATTTCTTTTTAACAGTAGGTTGGAAATTCTAAAAATCAATTTTAAACATAAAAAAGGCTTCGGGAAATTATCTCGAAGCCTTTTTATTAGTCTTATAAATATTCGTGCATTCGTAGCAGAAAGATTTATTTATCTTAAAAACCAAATTTAATGATGATGCCCTACATGAGAATGGTCATGGAATAAATGCATCATTAATGCTAATGAAACTCCAAGAATAACCAAACCTATTTTAGACCAGTCAATGTTGTGGTTTTTATTGCTTTCAAATATAATAACCGAAGATATATGAAGGAAAATTCCACCTACGATAGCCAAAAAATAAGGTTGCCAATCTGGGTTGAAATAATTTCCTAAAAGCATTCCGAAGGGCGATGCTAAAGCAAATAAAGCAACAATTAATATCGAAGGATACGATATTTTTGAATTTGTTCTATTAAATAAAAATGCGCCCAAAATAAATGAAATAGGCAGATTGTGAAATAAAATTCCCAACAGATAAGGCGAAAACGGATTGGTTTCATTCGCCAAAGGAATTCCTTCAATAAAAGCATGAATGAATAGCCCAACCATTAATGCCATTGGAAGAATATTACTTTCTCCGTGATGGTGAAAATGCCCGTGTTCGAAACCTTTCGTTAAAGCTTCAAGAACCATTTGCAGTAAAACTCCGCCAATGACGAAAATCCCAAGATTACCAATGTCTGAAGTGTAAACCTGAGGGAAAACTTCATTTAAACAAATAGTAATTAAAAATCCGGCACTTAAAATCAATAAATTTTTGGAGAATTTTTCTTTCTGACCAAAAAATTTACCAAGCAAAACTCCGGCAACAACACTTAAAATAAGGAGAATGAAAATCATTATTTTTTCTTAAATAAATTGATGCAACGTGGCGAAATATCTTTGTTGAAATCATTCAGCTGATAATCTCCCCAAATTTTCACTCTTTCAAAACTGCTTTCTTCAGCATAGTTTTTAATAGTTTCTAAAGTGTGAAGTTTTACTTTCTCAAAGAAATGATGAGATTTTCCGTCTGCCTCAAATCTTATGTTTTTAATAATATGCCTGTCTTTGATTTCTTTAGATATTTTAAAATCAATTTCTCCTCGGGTAATCGTTGTTTCAGGAACCAAAGTATTTCGTACAAACTCTTCGTTCAGATAATCCAAAACAAAATACCCGTCTTTCTTTAAAGCATTGCAAACCGATTTGAAAACATTTTTATCATCTTCTTCATTATCAAAATATCCGAAACTTGTAAAAAGATTAAAAACCGCGTCTACAGGTGTGTAATCAATAGGGTCTCGCATATCGTGAACATCAAAAATCAGCGTTTGGTTTTCAAACTGTTTATTGTGCTCAATACTTTGACGGGAAAGATCTAATCCCAATACATCGTATCCTAATTTATTAAGAAAAACCGAGTGTCTTCCCTTTCCACAAGCCAAATCAATGATTTTTGCCGATTGAGGAAGCTCTAGCTCAGAGGTAAGCTTAGTAATAAAATTTTCAGCTTCTGTATAATCTCTGTTGCTGTATAATAAGTGATAATAAGGGGTATCAAACCAAGATTCAAACCATTCCATAATGCAAAAATAAGGATTTACTTGTTGGTTTTTGGCTTATAGTTGATAGAAATCATTAATAACTTGAAAACCATCAACCAACAACTATCATCTATCAATCAAAATCACTATTTTTGCAAAATGGATACAGAAAATCTAAAAATTCAGATAAAAACATTCTTCGGTTTAGAACCTATTCTTGCTGAGGAAGTTAGAAAACTAGGGGGTAGAAATGTAGAACTTAAAAATCGTGCAGTAAACTGCGAAGGAGATTTAGGTTTTTTATATAAAATTAATTATTCTGCAAGAACGGCATTGAAAATTTTGGTTCCGATTGATGAGTTTAAAGCTTACAACGAAACAAAATTCTACGAAAAGCTCTTTAAATTTGAGTGGGATGATTTTATGAGTGTCGATCAGACTTTTGCTATCGATTCTACGGTAAATTCTGAAAGATTCAGTCATTCACAGTTTATGACTTTCAAAATGAAAGATGCTATTGTAGATTTCTTTCAAAACAGATATGGCAAAAGACCGAGTATAGAGACTAGATCTCCGGATATTAAGTTTCACCTTCATATCGATAGAGAATTGGTGACTATTTCATTAGATTCTTCTGGTGATGCTTTGTTTAAAAGAGGGTATAGAAGAGAGCAGGGTGAAGCGCCTATTAATGAAGTTTTAGCAAGCGGAATGCTTCAGCTGGCAGGTTGGGACGGAAAGGGAAACTTCCTAGATCCGATGTGTGGTTCTGGAACACTTTTAATTGAAGCGGCGATGATTGCAATGGATCTTCCTGCACAAATTTTCAGAAAAAGATTTGGTTTCCAAAACTGGAAAAACTATGATGAAACTTTATTTAATAAAATAAAAGAATTCAGAATAGAAAGAGTGAGAGAATTTCATGGGAAAATTGTAGGTTACGACATCGACGGAAGAATGCTGGATGCAGCTGATGCCAACATCGCATCTGCAGAAATGGAAGATATCATCGAAGTGAGAAGACAAGATTTCTTCGAATCTAAAAAAGAATTATTTCCTTTGTTGATGGTGTTTAATCCACCGTATGATGAAAGGATTTCTATAAATGATGACGATTTTTACAAGAAAATAGGAGATACTTTCAAAACAAATTATCCTAATACTTTGGCTTGGTTAATTTCTTCAGACCTAGACGCACCAAAGAAAATCGGACTTCGACCTTCAAGAAAAATAAAACTTTTCAACGGAAAATTAGAAACAAGATTTTTGCAGTATGAAATGTATGAAGGAACGAAAAAATTGCATAAATTAGAGAATAAAGAAGACTAAACGATGCCTTTTAATATTTTTGATGGTTTGGATGTGCTCTTAGATTTGTTGAGTTTGGATTTTTCTAAAAATTCATCTTCAAAGTCTCCTGCTGATAAAAAATTTTCAAAAAAATCAAAATACACAACAGAATTATGGAGTGGAAGCTTTCTTGCGATGGCTTCCATTCTTTATTTTATTGTTTTCAAAGACTCTTTACCAAAAGAAAACTACATACAAAGTATGTTGATTTGTATTCTCATTGGTTTTCTTATTTCATTCGTCTTATTTTTCTCACTTTATCATCTTGGGCTTTTTTATTTTAAAAGTCTTTTTAAACTTTTACTGTTCAGTTTTTCGATAATTGTCTTTATCATTTCAATAGTTGTGATTGTTTATTTTAAATCAGGAATACTTTATTAAAAGATATTATTAATTTACATCCACAAAATAGCCAATAAGCTTCCCACAGAAATAAGTATCCACAATAAAACTCCTTGAATTAAAGGTTTTATTCCAACAGCTTTCAAAGCAGTGATGCTCATATTTGAACCAATCAAAAATAAGGTAAGCGTTAACCCTTTTTTAGCTAGAAAAACAATATGCTCAGAAACTGATTCTATAGCTGGAATGTACGAACTTGCCACAATAGCCAGTATAAATAGAAAAATGAAATAAGGGATTTTTATTTTACCCGTTCCGCTTTTTTTATTGATTAATGCAAAGACTAAACTGATAGGAATAATCCATAAGGCACGTTCTAGCTTTATCGTGGTTGCAATTTTTAAAGCTTCATTTCCAAATTTTGAAGAGGCTCCTACAACAGAACTTGTGTCGTGTATCGCAATGGCACACCAAAGACCAAACTGATGCTGATCCATACTTAAAAGATGTCCTAAAACAGGAAACAGAAATAAGGCAATAGAATTGAGGGCGAAAATAGTCGCTAGAGAAACAGAAGTTTCGTTTTCGTCAGCGTTGATAACTGGTGCTATTGCTGCAATGGCACTTCCACCACAGATTGCTGTACCTGCAGAAATAAGCGTGGAGGTGTTTTTTCGTATTTTCAAAAACTTTCCGATAAGAATTCCTGCGGTTAATGTGAAAAAAATAGATGCTATTGTAAAGACTAAGCCTTCTTTCCCAACTTTGAGTGCTTCGTGAATATTCATTCCGAATCCTAAACCTACGACAGAGAACTGTAGCAAAAAACTGGTGAGCTTTCCTTGATATTCTTTGAATGGATGTTGAATGAGTAGCGATACCAAGAATCCTAATATTAAAGCTAAAGGTGCATCCATAAAAGGAAGCAGGCAAATAAATGCAGCGAAAAGAAAAATAAATTTTCTGAGCGGAAGTGAAGCGTTTTTTATCATAACGATGAATTTCTTTTACAAAATTCAGAAAATAAAATTACAATATGTTATGATAATTTGTTATTTGATATTACTTAATGTTATTGTTTAAGAATTGTAAAAATAATTTTGGAATATTTTTTAACGAACCGTGAAGTTCTACAGAATAGAACGAGCGTAGCATTTCTAAATTATCAATATCTAAAATTTTCAGTTTTCCGGCAATGATTTCGTCTGTGATAGAATAAACGGAAACAAAACCAATACAATCCGAGACTTTCAAATATGATTTTATGCTTTCTGTACTTCCAAGATAAGCTTCGGTGTGGATGTCTTTTTTACTGACTCCGATTTGTTTTAAATAGATATTCAAAATATCGAGACTTCCAGAACCTTGTTCCCGAAAAACCCATGGAAATTGTAAAACGTCTTCAATGCTACAACTATTTTTTTCTGCTAAAGGATGATTGGCGCTCACGGTACAAACCAATTCATCTTTTCCAATTTCAGCATATTTTAGTTGAGGCTTTCCTGAAACTCCTTCAATAAATCCGATATCAATTTTTTTCTGAATCAGTAAATTTTCAATTTCTTCAGTATTGTTGTTGAATAAAATAATCTCAATACCTTGATGTTGAGAAGCGAATTTTGCAAGGATTTTTGGAATAATATATTGTGCAATGGTGGTGCTTGCCCCGATTTTAAGCGTTCCTTCGTATTTATTGTTCACCTGATTCATGACGAATTTTCCTTCTTCGTAAAGATTTAGAATTTCCTCGGCAAAAAATGAATATTTTTCTCCTTCTAACGTTAATTTTACGCCTTGTTTGGTTCGTTCAAAAAGCTGAACGCCCAATTCGTCTTCCAAAGTCTTGATGTGTTTGCTCACTGCAGGTTGAGTGATAAACAATGCTTCGGAAGCTTTAGAGAAATTCAGATGTTTTTTTACTTCCAGAAAAACTTTTAGTCGAAAATCGCACATGAATTTTTTTATAAAAGTAACTATTTTTTGTTTTTAACAAACAATTCAATTCTACATTTGCAAACTGTATCACAAAATGGTTAATTTTGAAAAATTTTCAATTTGAAACCTACTATCTCCATCGTTGTTGCTATTTTTAACCGAAAAGACGAACTTTTCGAACTGTTGAATTCTCTCAATTCTCAGACTGATAAAGACTTTGAAGTGATTATTGTTGATGATGGTTCTTTGATTGATTTAAAACCTACCATCCATAATTTTGAAGAAATATTAAATATTAAATATTTCAAAAAAACTAATTCAGGACCTGGATTATCGAGAAATTACGGAGCAAAAAGAGCATCAAATGATTGGTTGGTATTTGTAGACAGCGACGTGATTGTCGAGAAAGATTATATTCAAAATATTAAAAACGATATTCTTACCATTCCTTGTGATGCTTTTGGTGGAGCAGATAAAGCGCATAAAGGTTTTAATCTGATGCAAAAAGCAATTTCGTATTCTATGACTTCTGTTTTTACAACTGGCGGAATTAGAGGAAGTAAAAAAGCGGTTTCAAAATTTCAGCCCAGAAGTTTTAATATGGGTGTGAAAAAAGAGGTTTTTGAAAAAGTGGGTGGTTTTTCGGAGATGAGAATTGGTGAAGACCCAGATTTGTCGATGACACTTTGGGAAAACGGCTTTACCACAGCCTTTTTTGATAGTATTGCAGTGTATCACAAGCGCAGAGTAGATTTTGGGAAATTTTCAAAACAGGTCTACCAGTTTGGTTGCGCAAGACCTATTCTTAACCAAAGACATCCTAATTATGTGAAAATTTCTTTTGCTTTTCCTACATTGTTTATGTTGGGTTATGTTTTAGGATTTATTGAATATTTTATTTTGCAAAAAGGTTTTGTGTTATCGCTTTTCGGATTATACACTTTCATGGTTTTGATTCATGCGACAATAGTTACTAAAAATATTGCAATTGGCGCAATGGCGGTGATTTCAACCTACATTCAAATGTTTTCTTACGGGTATGGTTTCTTAAAATCCTGGATTTTATTAAATGTTTTAAAAATGAAACCTGAAGATGCTTTTCCTAAACATTTTCATAAGATTTAAAGCTTTTAAACGCAAAGGTTCTTTTTTAAAGCGTTGATTTTTAGAAGGCAAAGGCAAATGAATTTGCTACGCGAAGCTTGAAAACATAGCTTCATCTAATCAACTTGTTGATTGCTCTTTGTGCTCCTTAAACTATGAAGAACAATTAATTAAACTTTGCGTGAAATGAAGATTTTTTAAACGCAAAGGTTCTTTTTTCAAAGCGTTAATTTTTAGAAGGCAAAGGCAAATGAATTTGCTACGCGAAGCTTGAAAACATAGCTTCGTCAATCAACTTGTTGATTCCTCTTTGCTCCTTAAATAATCAAGAATATTAATTGAACTTTGCGTTAAAGATTACTTAAAAATAAGTTAATTTAAACACAAAAGCTTTTAACACATTAGTTATTTTAAGTTTAAAGCATAAATTATAGAAGAACACATAAGTTTTGAAAATCTGAGATTTTCTTTTTCTAAGCTTTTTTATAGTATAAAAATATTGCTCAAAATATCTTTTGTGACTTTTGCGGTTTAAATAAAAAAATGACTTATTCCTTTTGTAAAGAATGGCTTCGATAAGCTGAACCTGATAATGTTCAAATATTGAGGTTGATATTAGAGGTGTCACCCTGAGCTTGTTGAAGGGCCTCTGTTAGAAAACCATTTATTAATAGTTGTTCTTTAAAATTGACTAAAAGGATAGGTCAATAAAAAAATAAAAGCTGCCGATAATCGACAGCTTTTATACAATAATTAAAATATGGATGAAGTGATTTCATGGTTTAGAACGCCTGTTTTGAGCATGCATTCTTTCATCTTTTCGTATGTTCGTTCGATATCGTGGTCGAGACCGATTGAGAATCTTATTAATCCGTCAGAAATTCCCATTGCTTCACGTTCCTCTTCAGGGATTTCTGATGAAGTTGAACTTCCTGAGCATGAGAATAGTGTTTTGTAAAAGCCTAAACTTACCGCTAAATAGCCTAAGTTTTCCTGTTGCATCATTTCCATCAGTTCGTTGGCTTTGTCGGTTGTTCCAGCATCTAAAGTTAGTAATCCCCCAAATCCGAATTCTTTATGCATCATGCTTTTCATTAAATCATGATTTTTGTGAGATTTCAAACCTGGATACGAAACTTTCAACCCATCTTCCTCAAATTTTTGAGCAAGATATAAAGCATTGTGACTATGTTGTTTCATTCTGATGTGTAGCGTTCTTAAGTTTTTAAGAATACTTGCAGACCTGAAACTATCCATTGTAGGACCCAAAAGCATACACGCTCCGTTGTTTACATTTTTGGTATCATTAATAAATTCCTGACTTGCGCAATACACTCCACCCACAGTATCGCTGCTTCCGTTGATGAATTTGGTTAAACTGTGGATGACAATATCTGCACCCAAAAGAGTAGGAGAGATGGTAAGTGGAGAAAAAGTGTTATCTACAATAAGTTTTAGATTGTGCTTTTTACAGATTTCAGAAAGCCTTCTCAAATCAGCGACTTCTAAAAGCGGATTGCTTACACTTTCGCAATATATAATCTTTGTGTTTTCGTTAATAGCATTTTCGATAGATTCAAAATTATTGATATCTACAAATGAAGTTTCAATTTGAAAAGGCGGCAGAAAATTTTTCATAAAAGCATACGTTCCGCCGTAGATTGTTCTGCTTGAAATAATATGGTCACCCGATTTGCAAACCTGCATCAAAACAGAAGTAATGGCACCCATTCCTGAAGCAGTTACATTGGCAGCTTCTGTGTTTTCCATTTTTGCCAAAGCCTCAGAAAGGTAAAGGTTCATCGGTGATGAATGTCTTGAGTATAGATAACAACCCTCTGCATTACCTTCAAAAGTATCAAACATTGTTTTTGCTGAAAGAAAAGTATACGTTGAGCTATCAGAAATTGAAGGATTTACGCCTCCGAACTCTCCAAAATACTGAAGATCCTGTATCTCATTGGCTGCATTGAATTGGTCCATATTTTTTTTGTTTTAAAAATGAATAATTCTGATGCATATAACAACTATAATTTAAATATTTAGAAAATAAAACTATAAAATTTAATTTTTATAGAATGTAAGTTGGTTATATTTGTTTTTTTATAATTTTTAATAAAATATAATCTATGACTTTTGATGAAACCGATAAAAAACTGTTGCAATATTTACAAGAAGATTGCAAGCAAACTACCAAAGAGCTGTCTTACAAGCTTGGTCTTTCGGTAACGGCAGTTTATGAGCGCATCAAAAAGCTGGAAAACTCAGGAGTTATTTCTAAATATGTTGCGTTAGTAGACAAAACAAAAATTGATAGAAAGTTTTTGATTTTATGTCATGTGAAATTAACGCAGCACAAAAAAGAATATGTGATGCAGTTTGAAAAAGAAGTGATGAATCTACAGGAAGTCACCGAATGTTTTCATGTAAGCGGCGATTACGACTATATTCTAAAAATCTGTCTAAAAGATATGGATGATTACAGAAATTTTATGTTAACCAAACTCACGACTTTACAGCATATCGCAAGTACACACAGTTCTTTTACAATCTCGGAAGTAAAAAATACGACCAAAATTATTTTGTAGTATATCATCGAATCTGCTTATTAGGTTTTGGGCAGCTTAGAACTTCGTTCGTAAACTTCGATAAAAGCCTTCGCTTTTTTCTCATTTATGCCTTCCGCTCCCAATCTTTTTTGTTGGTTTCGACAAGCTCAACCAACAAAAAAGGATTTCCGCTCAAGTCGGGCTGCAAAGTGGTCCGTATCTTAGGATGTATCTTTAAAATTAAGAACCTGTTTAAGTTGTATTAATTTAAATTCTGCATGATTAGCTTTTGATTTTTTCCAATCAATTTTTATATAATTCTCGCAGATTATACAGATTTAGCAGATTAAAAACAGCAGAAATTAATCTGCTAAATCAGCGAGATAAATTATTTTCATTTAAATAAGCTCTAAACTAAAACTCCATTTTTAGAAGTAATAGCGTCGGGTAAATCTGTTTCGCCAGTCATTTGAAGAAGGTCAATTTCTATGGCTCGGCAAATAGAAAGCATAGGAATATCAAACATCAGTCCTTCGAAAGGATTTTCAGAATAATCACCCACCAATTCCATAATAATATAAATCCAGCCAATGATAATACAAAAAGGGATTGATGCCCAAATTCCCCAGTCACCTAGTTTGGCAAATTCGCTCACCAAACCTAAAGGAAGTAAGGCGATAAAAATAATATTAAAAACAAAAGCTGTACTTGCAAACTGCCTAGGTAAAGGAAATTTCTTAATTCGCTCGGCTTGTCCCTGCAACGTATAAAATTCATTAAGACAATCTTGAAGCTGTATTTGATTAAATTCTGAAATGGCTTCCCTATTTTTCAGTTCATTCACATCTTTCGATTGCTGAGCAATAAGGTAAGTTGCGAAATTTTTATAGTGCGATTGCAGCTCAGCTTCTTCTTCAGATAGATATTTATTAAGAAAAATCGGAGTTCTTCCATAATCCGGAAAACCGGCTTTGATTAATCGGTTTCGTTTGTGGTCTATGTTTTTAAAATGTTCTTGTTCTACTTTTATATGTTCCCATTCGGCAGGAACTAAAAGCTGCTCACGAAAAGCATACAGCCAGGCAATGTGGCGGTGGACAATCTTTTTTTTGCGGTCTTCTAAATCAAATTTTCCCAATTTTTCATTATTGGTATCAAAAGCGTAAATCATTGAGGCAAACGAACGGCTTGAATTGACAATTCCGCCCCATATTTTTCGGGCTTCCCACAATCTATCATATGCCTGATTATTTTTAAAACCAACCAAAAAAGCTTCAGCGGTACCAATCAGTGCAACGGGAACCCAAGGAATAATCATCCAGTCCCAATGGAAAACATGAAAAAGCACGGCAATTAACGTACACCAAATGGAAATCAGAATAACATGAAATCCTGATAAGTTGAGAACCTGTCTGTAATTGACGTATTTTGTTGTAATCATAAATTTTGAATCATCACTAATGATTCATTAAATGTAATAAAACTGCACAAAAAAACCTCTAAAAATTTTAGAGGTCTTATATTTATTTTTGATTGAATTAATATTTCAACATTTCTTCAATTTTAGCACTTAGTTTTTCAGCGTTTGGAAGCATTTCTTTTTCCAAAATTAAATTAATCGGAACTGCAGGAGTATCAAGCGCTCCCATTGTTTCAACAGGGGCATCGAGGTATTTGAAGCAGTTTTTAGAAATACGGTGTGCAAAGGCTTCGGCAAAAGAATTATTAAGCTGTTCTTCTGTTAAAACAATACATTTTCCGTGTGCTTTTACTCTTTCAAAAACCAATTCTTCATCCAAAGGAATAATGGTTCTTAAATCAATCACCTCAACTTTTCCATTAAAGTTTTTAACCGCTTCTTTTGCCCAGTAAACACCCATTCCGTAAGTGATTACTACAACAGTGTTTCCTTTTTTGATTTCTTTATCATCAGCTTCGATTACGATTTTTCCTTTTCCGAAAGGTAAAATATAATCTTCAGCAGGTTCAATAGTTTTTGCATCTTCAGTTCCCGGAACTTTGCTCCAGTATAAACCTTTATGTTCCAGCATTACTACAGGATTCGGGTCGTAATAAGCAGCTTTTAATAAACCTTTAAAATCAGCAGCATTACTTGGATAAGCGATTTTAATACCTTTAATATTGGCTAAAATACTTTCTACACTTCCGCTGTGGTAAGGCCCACCACCACCGTAAGCTCCGATTGGAACACGAATAATATTACTCACCGGGAATTTACCCTGAGATAAATAACTTGATTTTGAGATTTCCGTAATCAACTGATTGATTCCCGGATAAATATAATCTGCAAACTGAACTTCAACAATTGGTTTTAAACCAACTGCGCTCATTCCGGTTGTAGAACCTATAATATAAGCCTCCTGAATTGCTGTATTGAAAACTCTTTTGCTTCCGAATTTTTTACCTAAAGTTACTGTCTCACGGAAAACTCCACCAATTCTTTCTCCAACATCTTGTCCGTACAATAATGCTTCAGGATGTTTCCACATGATTTCCTGAATAGCATGTATGGCAGCATCTACCATTACTATTTTTTCTCCGCCTTCCGGCTCACGAGTTCCTACTTCTTCTGTAATAGGAGTAGGTGCGAAAATATGCTGCATTACAGTTTCAGGCTTCGGATCTTCAGCTTTTTGAGCTTTTTCGAATGCTTCTTCTACTTCAAGACGAGCTTTTTTAGTAATTTGTTTTAATAAATCTTCATCAACACCAGATTCAAGCAATTGATTTCTCAAGATTTCTCCCGGGTCTTTTGCTCTGTGCTTGGTTAAATCTTCCTCATCTCTATAGAATTCTCTTCTTACTCCCGAAGTATGGTGACCAATTAAAACAGTTTTTGCGCAAACTAATAAAGGTTTTCTTTCTTCTCTTACAAAATCGACAGCCTTTTTCATTACCTCAAAACTTTCTGAGAAATTGGTTCCGTCAACTCGCATTCTGCCTAAACCTTCAAAACCAGCTACGAAATCATAAGCATCACAAGTTCTTGCTTCTTCTTTGGTAACCGAAATCCCCCATTCGTTGTCTTGAACTAAGAAAATAATGGGAAGTTGGTGTAAAGCTGCAAACTGTAATGCCTCACTCACTTCACCTTCTGTTACAGAATTGTCTCCAAGACTACAAATAACAACTGGATTATTTTCAAATTGCTGTAAATTAAAATCCTGAATATATTTTATTCCTTGCGCAACTCCCGCAGTAGGAATGGTCTGCATTCCTGTTGCTGAACTTTGATGAATAATTTTTGGCTTGTCTTCATCTCTGCTTGAAGGATGAGAATAATAAGATCTACCTCCAGAAAAAGGATCATCAGCTTTTGCCAATAACTGTAACATCAATTGGTAAGGCTGAAAACCTATCCCCAAAAGAATACTTTCGTCTCTGTAATAAGGCGAAACCCAGTCTTCTTTTTTTAATTGATAAGCCGTTGCCAGCTGAATTGCTTCATGACCTCTTGATGTACTATGAACATATTTGGTAACATTTCTGTTCTCTTCATAAATATCTGCCATCGCTTTGGCAAGCATCATGTGGTTATAAGCTTTAAGCAAAATATCTTTTGAAACTTTCTCGTGAAGTGTATTTTCCATAGGAAGCAAATATACATAAAAAAACAAAACACTAACAAGTGTTAGTGTTTTGCTTAAAATTATATGGAATTATAATTATTCTTTGATAACTTTTTTAGAAATAACGTCTTTATCCGTTTTTACTTCAATGATGTAAATACCACTAGTGTAAGAAGATAAATTAATTGTTTCTTTGGCATTATTAATTACACCATTCTGTAATTTTTTACCAGATAAATCATATACTGTGTAGTTAGATTTTTTAGGTGCTTTCAAAATGTTTACCACATCTTTAGTAAGAGTTGGTGCGATAATAATTCCGTTTTCAGGATTTGCAACATCTTTTGTTCCTAAAACTTCAGTAAATCCTGTAACGATTATTGAATAGTTTTGAGGAGTAGGAGCAGGAGTTGTAGCATTGTTAACAAGCATTCCTTTATTAGTTACTTCTATTCTATACGTTCTGCCAGCAACTGGATTGTCTAAAACTACTTGTTCTACGTTGTCTACAATGTTATCCCCTTTTGTTGCAGGAGTCATTGGATTGTTTGCATCTAATTTCCAAGGTTGATATGAAGTATTGGTAGTAGTGTCAATAATTCTCACATCTAAATCGTTAACTAATCTTGAAGATCTGTTGTTGTAAGCTTGTGCCCACGAGAGGTTGGCAGGAATAACATATTCAGGATCAATCCAAGAAATTGTAACTTTTAAAGGCTCATTTCCAGAAGCTTTAACTGTTTTAATATTTGCAACGCCGCTACTTAAAGTTTCATCATTAAATAGTATTGAATTGTTAGATTTACCAACTAATAATTGTGCACCTTTTTTTGCATCTATATAACCCCATCCAAACCATGGATCTGGACCAACATTTCCAGCTTCCTGAGCAGAATGAACCATTAATGTTTTAGCACTTGCTGCATTTAATAATTGATTATTAAAAAGTTGTTTATTAATTTGGCTCCATAAGCCTATGACACCTGTTACAACTGGTGCTGAATATGATGTTCCGCTTCCATAGCTATAACTAACACTTCCCGTTGTATCTTCAGCAGTTGCTGGAGAAAAAACATCAGTACCTGTAGTTGCGATATCTGGTTTAATAGCACCATCATCTCTAGGTCCTGCGCTACTGTAATCAGAATGTACTACGTCAGTAGAGACAGTATATTTGAAATTATTAGTGGAGATTACATCTGTAGCTCCAACTACAATAATGTTTTTAGCCAATGATCCTGGTCCGATACAATCATATCCTAATGCACAATTGGTTGTGGGTAATATGTCTGTAGGACTAAAAGCAACTAAAGAATTGCTACCGGAGTAATATTTAGGAGCAGTATCCGCTCCTGGTAAATCTGGTCCCATCCCGAAATAGTTTCCGGATGATTTTACAATAATATATGACGGATTAGTATATACTATTTGATCGTAATTTTGATCATTCGTAAAATACGTTCCTTGCAAATCTGCAGATTGGTCTGGGCTTGTAAATACTCCACCCCATACTAATGCAGTTTGCCCACTTACGGTACTAATAGTCCACCCTGAGTTTACACCATAAGAGTGATTTGAAATAAGGGGTTGTGCTGTCACAATTTTTTGAAAAACTGTACTTGTGGAGGTGTTTCCAGGAAGTGTTGTTGTAGCAAATCGATATGAATCGAATGTAGAATTAATTGCTACCCCTTGAATGTTTCCATTAAGACCACCACCACTTACACTGATGGATTTACTTCCAATAAATCCTGCCACTCCGGTTGAATGAGCACTATAGTTGTTTGTAGCTGCTTCTTGGTTAGTTACTCTTACTGGTGCACCTGCTGCAATATTGTCAAATGCTGGATGAGCGGCATAGATTCTACCTCCATCAAAGACAGTAAACTTAATACCTTCACCATTGTAAGTTCCTGCTAGACCAGGTACTCCTCCTGCAGTAGTTAAGGCATCAGCATTTGCATTCTTAACTTGCCTAAGATCTTCATTACTTAAGAAATAAGGTTTCCCATCTGGTGAAAAACCACCTAAATTAGCTCTTTGTTCTTCTATTTCTTTTAAAACTTTTGGTGATTTTTCAGCTCCGTAGCGTTTTGCAACATAAGAGTCAAATTTTGCATTGTTCTCTTTGTTTTGTCTCTCAAATCCTCTCTTCAATGCTTCATTGCTTTGTGCACTCACTAGAGAAATTGCCAATGTACTTATTAAAAGTAAATGTTTTTTCATGATAAACTATAAAAAATTAATTACACGACTATGAGTAGCAAATATATGAATTAATAGTTTTTATTTGAACGAAATTATTAAATTAGTAAATAAATATTTAATTTATATAGTAAAAGCAGAGTTTTTATAATACTTTTTGTGATGTTCAAAATCCAGTAGTTCTAGCTATCGAAACTTATCTAGAAAAATTATAAAAATTGAAGTAACTTTACATTCTCTTTTTAATTTAAAAAAGCTACATGTATTTAGTTTTTGATACCGAAACCACTGGTTTACCGAAAAATTTTAACGCTCCATTATCAGATTCAGACAACTGGCCAAGAATGGTACAGATTGCTTGGCAATTGCATGATGATGAGGGTAATCTATTAGAAAATCAGGATTATATTATAAAGCCGGAAGGATATGATATCCCTTTTAACGCGGCAAGGATTCACGGGATTACTACCAAAATCGCCAACGAAGAAGGTCGTGATCTTGAAGAAATTTTAAATGAATTTGCTGAAGTTTTAGAACGTGTAAGGGTTGTTTCTGGGCACAATGTTGAGTTTGATTATAATATCGTTGGTGCCGAATTTTTTAGAAAAAATATTCAAGATAACCTTCAGGAAAAGCCAAAAGCTGATACCATGATTCTAGGGACAAATTATTGTCAGCTAGGAGGTGGAAGAGGAGGTCGATATAAGTCTCCTAAACTAGAGGAGCTATATGAGAAATTGTACGGACATAAATTTGACGAAGCCCACAACGCTGCAGCCGATGTAAATGCTACGGCTCAGGTTTTCTTCGAAATGATGCGTATAGGCATCGTTCCTGCTGAGATTCTGAAAACTTCTGAAGATCAGTTGGCGTATTTTAAAACATTGCATCCAAATCCTATCAAGCCTTTTGGAATCATTATCAGAAGACAGGTTGCAGATTTTAACAATAAGAAAAAGCAGGCTGATGTAGGAAGTATTGATGATATCGATTTAGGAAAGTATTTTAATTTCGATAATAAAAGTGTTTTTTCAACTTTAACGGCAACTTCAAGTATTAATGATTTAATAAAGAAAGCTTCTGAAGAAAATTTTCCTGCGGTCGGAATGGTCGATTTGGGAAATATGATGGGGGCTTTTAAGTTTGTTTCTGCGGTTGAGTCTGCCAATTCTGACCGTTCAAAAAAGCATAAAGAGTTTTTAGCAAAAAAACAGGAGGCAGAAGACAATTCAACGGAATTCGACGAAGCTGAACCTGTTTCTGAACCATTAATTCCAGTTGTAGGTTGTGAGTTTTATATTTCAGATCGATACGAACAGAAACAATTTACAAAAGACGATCCCGACAGAAGAACGCAGGTTGTTTTGTTGGCGAAAGATTTTAATGGTTATAAAAACTTAGCTAAACTTTCAAGTATTGGTTTCCTTAAAGGGTTTTATTTTGGAGTTCCCAGAATTAGCCGTGAAGTGATTGCTGAATATAAAGAAGGTTTAATTGCTCTTACTTCCGGTATTATGGGAGATATTCCTGATGCTATTTTAAATACGGGTGAGCAAAAAGGAGAAGAGCTTTTCAAATGGTGGAAAGATACTTTTGAAGATGATTTTTATGTTCAGATTCAAAATCATAAACTCCCTGAAGAAGAGCATTTGAATGATGTTTTATTGCATTTTGCAGATAAATATAGTGTTAAAATTTTAGCACAGAATCAAACCTATTATACTAATAAAGATGATTCTAATATTCAGGATATTGTAAGCTGTATTAAAGATGGTGAAAAGCAGACAACACCTGTTGGAAAAGGCTTTGGGAAGAGACGAGGCTTAGGAACCAGGGAGTATTATATTAAAAATTCGCACGAGATAAAAGAAGCTTTTCTAAATTATCCCGATGCATTTGATGCTTACGAAGAGTTTACGGCAAAATTCAAACCTTATACTTTAAAAAGGGACGTTTTACTTCCGAAATTTGATATTCCTGAAGAGTTTGTACATGCGGAAGATGATATTGATGGTGGAAAACGTGGTGAAATGGCCTATTTAACGCATCTTACCTATGAAGGAGCCAGAAAAAGATATGCAGATACCGGCATTACAGACGAAATTAAAGAGCGTTTAGATTTTGAGTTAGAAGTTGTAGCCAACACTGGTTATCCGGGTTATTTCTTGATTGTACAGGATTTTTGTAACGAGGCGAGAAAAATGGGCGTTTGGGTTGGTCCTGGTCGTGGTTCTGCAGCAGGTTCTGCGGTTGCATATTGTACCGGAATTACCAACGTAGACCCTATTAAATATGATTTGCTTTTTGAAAGATTTTTGAATCCTGAAAGGGTTTCAATGCCCGATATTGATATCGATTTTGATGATGAAGGTCGGGATAAGATTATTAAATGGGTAGTTGAAAAATACGGTAAAAATCAGGTAGCACAGATTATTACCTACTCAGTTTTGGGTGGGAAATCTGCGATTAAAGATGCAGGAAGAGTTTTAGATTTACCGATTCCGGATACAATTAATATTACAAAATTAATTCCCCCAAGTCCCGGGATGAATATTGCGAAAGCTTTAGCCAAATATGATAAATTAAAACCTGAAGAACAAATGCTTGTCGATGAGATGAAGTATGTTCTTAATACGCCTGATGATGCACGTCACGACGTTTTGTCGAGTGCTAAAAAGATGGAAGGCTGCATCCGAAATACGGGGATTCACGCTTGTGGAGTAATTATTACGCCTGAAGATGTGAGTAATATTATTCCGGTAACGATTGCTGCAAAAGATGCCGATATTTTGGTCTCACAGTTTGATAACTCGGTGGCGGAAAGTGCTGGTCTTTTGAAGATGGACTTTTTGGGCCTTAGAACGTTAACGATTATTAAAGATGCTTTAAAAATAATTAAAGCAAGACATGGAGTAGACATCGACCCAGATACTATTCCGTTGGATGATACTAAAACGTATCAATTGTTTAAAGAGGGTAGAACGGTCGGGATTTTCCAATATGAAAGCCCGGGAATGCAGAAGTACATGAGAGAGCTTAAACCGACAGTTTTTGCCGATTTAATTGCCATGAATGCATTATACAGACCAGGTCCTATTAAATATATTCCAAACTTTATCAACAGAAAGCATGGGATTGAAGAGATTGTTTATGATTTGGAGGAAACCAAAGAACATCTTCAGGAAACCTATGGAATCACCGTTTATCAGGAGCAGGTAATGTTACTTTCTCAAAAATTAGCCAACTTTACAAAAGGGGAAGCTGATACCTTGAGGAAAGCGATGGGTAAAAAGCAGATTGAGGTTCTTAATAAAATGTACCCAAAATTCATTGAAGGTGGTAGAAAAAACAACCTTAACGAAGAGAGATTAGAGAAAATTTGGAATGACTGGAAGGCTTTTGCTGAATATGCTTTCAACAAATCTCACTCCACTTGTTATGCGTTAATTGCTTATCAAACAGCGTATTTAAAGGCTAATTATCCTGCGGAATACATGGCAAGCGTAATGAGTAACAACATTAACAATACTGAATCTATTACCATGTTTATGGAGGATTGTAAAAGTATCGGTGTGGATGTTTTAGGGCCGGATGTGAATGAATCTCAGTATAAATTTTCGGTAAACGAAAAAGGGCAAATCCGTTTTGGATTGGGTGCTATTAAAGGAATTGGTGAAGGCCCGAGTGAGGGAATTACCAAAGAAAGAGCTAATGGAAGATTTAAAAATATTTATGATTTCTTCGAAAGGATTTTGCCTTCTCAGATGAATAAAAGAGTAGCAGAAAGTTTGGTTGTAGCGGGAGCTTTTGATGAGTTAGATTCTTTCCACAGAGGTCAGTATTTTGATATTGATATGGCTGGAAAAACCAATTTGGAGCGGTTAATTAGATACGGACAAAGTTTTCAGGAGAGTAAAAACGAGATGGAATATTCTCTTTTTGCAGATTTTGCAGATGAGGTTCAAATTGAGCAGCCAAAATTATTGCCTTGCGTAGAATGGCCGAATATGTATAAACTTAATAAGGAAAAAGAAACCATAGGATTCTATCTTTCTGCACATCCGTTGGATGAGTTTAAGTTTCAATATCAGTTTATGCAGGGGAGCTTGTCTAAAAAATCTGTTTTGGAAAAAGATGAAGAGGCAAAAGCAGTCACCGATGAAGCTCCTATTCTGGAAAAAGATTCTGTAGATGAAGTATCAGATTTAATAGAAATAGTTTCTGATGATATCGTTGCGGGTGAGGAAGAAGTGGTTATTGAAGAAGCTACCAAAAAAGCTGAACCTAAAGGTGTTTTCGGGTTTTTAAATCTGGATGAGGTAAATGCTTATAAAGACCAGGCTTTTGCCAATAAGCAGGAAGAGCTTTTTGAGGAAAAGAAAAAAGACTGGAAAACAGTACAGAAAGAAAGAGAAAACGGCGGCGGTGGAAAAGAGTATACTGTTGCTGGGTTGATTACAGAATATGTTGTAAAAGATGGTTTCAGAAGTGGTGAAAAGGTAGCTTTTGTTACTTTGGAAGATTACTCAGGGTCGTATTCTTTCAGGTTGGGAGACCGTGATTATATGAAGCTGAAAGAAAAACTAGAAGTGCAGCGTTTTGTGATTTTAAAAATAAAATTTGCTCAGGTAAAAGACGGTAGGGTATTCGTTAACGTGAATGAAGTTATTGAATTGCAGGAGGCTTTTGAAAAATTTGCCAAAAGTATTTCGCTGGTGATGGATGTGATGGATTTCCGAACTGAAGACCTTAGTTTCTTCAGAAATGTTCTGAATGAAAATCAAGGCAATCAAAAATTTAAGTTTTACATTAAAAATATTGAGGATGATTCTCATATCGAAGTTCAGTCAATGAAACATTCGGTAAATCTTAATGGGGATTTAATTAAGGATATTCAACTTCTTAATAAATATGAGTTTTATTTGAACTGATAAGTTTAAAATAAGATGATATTACAAGTCGCAATCTGATTAGATTGCGACTTTTTTATTGGATTGCTTTAAGAAATTGTAATTTTCATTGAAAGACAGTAGGTTTTTATCAGTATTTATTATTGTTAAATTAGGGATTGGTTTGTTTTGTTAAGTTTTTGATTATCAATTATTTATTGTTTAATTTAATGGTGCTATTATTTGATGTAATCAAATGCTTGTTTGAAGATATTTTATTGATTTTATCTTATTTTTAGTATGTTTTTAAAATATTAACATTTTTTTTGATTTGTAATGTGAATATTTATTAATTTTAGCATCTAATTTTAATTTAACTGAATATGAGAAAACTTTTACAATCGTGTTTGCTGACCTTTGGTGTCTGGTCGGCAGCACAAACCACCTTAATATCTCCTACGATAAACAATGGAGGATTTGAATCTGGTACTACCGGATGGACAATTGTTAATGGTACTGAAACAAATAAATGGCAGGTAAGTACTGATGCTGCTACAGGGTTTTCAGGAACAAATTCTGCCTACATTTCTAATAGTACAAGTGCTCCATTCGCAAATGCTTATACAGATACATCTTCTTCTACAAGTTTTTTGTATAGGGATATCACTTTTCCTGCTGGTGAAGTAAAAGGTAATTTATCTTTTAAATTACTTGTTCAGGGAGAAACAGGTACTACAGGAACAATTTATGATTATTTAAGAGTGTATTTGGTACCCGTTAGTTATACTCCGACTGCTGGCTCAATTCCAGACACTTCAACCTATCCTAATAATTGGACATTAAATATGAAGGGAGCAGCTTGGACTGATCAAAATATTGTTCTTCCTAATGTTGGAAATTCAAACAGCCCGGTTACAATGCGTTTGGTATTCATGTGGAGGAATGATTCATCCACAAGTACACAACCACCTGCTGCAATAGACGATATTACGGTAACCTCTAGTTTACCAGGAACTTTTATTTCTGTTGCTACAGGAAATTGGGGCACGGCTTCAACTTGGAATGCTAATGCAGTACCAACATCTGCAGATAATGTAACAGTTGATACAGGGCATACTGTTACCATAGATGCTGCGAGTCAGGCATCAAATGCACTTGTTGTAAAAGGGAATTTGGCTTATGGAACAACACCTACTTCTTTTGCTGTAAATGGGAATTTAAATATTAATGCAAGTGGGACTCTTAATGTTTTTAATGGAACAACAGGAAAAACAATTAGTGTTACTGGAAATATAGTCAATGATGGTGTAATAGATCTTTCCGTAGGTACTACTTCTGCAGGAAACCTTACTCTTAATGGAACTGCTGTACAGTCTGTTTCAGGAATTGGTACATTTAATACCGGAGTAATTAGAAATCTAACTCTTTCTAACACTAGTGCAATAATTCCTAATATTAACTGGTCAATCAATAATATCAAGATTGCTTATAACTTAAATATCACTGGTGCAAAGGTCAATTTAGGAAGTAATAAAATGACTTTTGGAAATAACGCCGCTGGAAATACGTTTACTGCTCCAACTGGAACAGGATTCTTGGCTGGGGGTAAATTTTCAAGATATTGGGCGGCTACAGGAACGGGAAGTACTATTGCTGCTGGTAGTGATCCTACATCAACATCAAGTAAATACCCTTTTGTAAATGCAACGGGAACAGATAGGTCGATGTTTATCACAAGAACTAATGCTACAGGAGCTGTTGCAGGAGAGCTTGCTGCAGTATACAATGACGCAACTACGCTTACTACAGGCTTGAGTATTTTAGATGGTGCATATACAGTTACAGATCGATATAATGGTAATTGGGCTGTATCTAATGAAGGAACTAGTGTAAGTGCTAGTTCTTATTCTGTCGCTTTGCTTGCGCCGGGAATTTATACTGCAGGAAATGGTAATTCAAGAGTAGTAGCTGTTAATAGTACTATAGGCGGAGCTCATCAAAATGGAACAATAACACCGGGAGCACAACGTATAACATTATCTCAAACAGATCTTTTGGCTGCTCCGTTGTATATAGGTATTGCTAATTCAGATATACCATTTGCTTCTGTTGCTAGTGGAAATTGGAATAATGCAGCAACTTGGAATAAAGGATTGATACCAACATGTAATGATCTTGTACAAATTGCAAATACACATAATGTGACTGTAAATTCTGCAGCGAGTGTTTCTAAAAATGTTACTATTAATACAGGGGGGATTCTTACTGTTGCGTCAGGAGATCTTTCAGTGGGATGTGTTGCTAAGAATAATACATTGACAAACAACGGAACCCTTACGGTTTCTGGAGGTACTTTAAATATAAATGGTAATATCATTAGTGCTTCTGGATCAACATTTAACCAATCCGGAGGTGATATTGTTGTAGATGGTAATGATGGTGGTATAGCAGCAACATCAGTAGCATCGGGTACGCCAATTGTTTTACTTAGTACCAATAACATCAACTGGACTGGAGGTAATTTTACCGTTGTAGATCCTCATGCGAACTCTACTGCGACATTAACTTTTTCTTATAATAATGGTTTAAGTGTTGAAGTTGCTAGTAATCATACTTTGAAATTAGGAAATGGTGTTTCTATAGATGCAGGAGGAAATAGCACTAATCAATTCAGATTGGATACATATACTGGCACTGGAAGACTAAACTTAGGTAATCTTGAAATTAATACGATTGCTGGAGTTAATAGAAATGTAACTATTCCTTACGCAACTCCTATTAAAGGAAATCTGACAATATACTCTAACTCAGAATTTATAGGAGGTTCAGTGGTTACTGTAGGAGGTAATTTTATCAATAATGGTATATTTACAAGTACAAGTACTTTACAAATGTCAGCAATGACAGGTACTACAGCTTCTGCTTCAGCTCAAGCTCAAACAATATCAGGGACTGGTGTGTTCAGGAATTTAGCTACATCACCTACTGCTAACTTAAGTAGTTTTACAGTAAATAATACAAATGCAACTGGTGTAACTCTATCTGTACCATTATCGGTAAGTGGAACTTTAACACTTACAGAGGGAAAAGTAAACACGACAACTGCTAACTTATTAATATTAGGAACTGCAACTACTACAGGAACTTTATCGGGCGGATCAAATTTAGCCTATATTACTGGTCCTTTTGTAAGAACTATAGCTAATTCAAATACAGCTTATATTCTTTATCCTGTTGGTAAAGCTGCCTATGCACCAATTTGGTTATCTCCTTCTACTACTGCTGTTAGCGTTATGAAGGCAGAAGCATTTGATTCTAATACAGGAACTCCTGCTCTTGGTATTACTAATCTTTCTTCCACAAGAAGATGGGAGGCGCCTTTAGTTTCTGGAACACTAAGCGCTATTAATGTTAGGTTGGGAGATAGTAATATCCAAAATGCAAGTATTCCTTTGCAAGCTCCTAGTGCATCGGGTTCTTATGTAAATATATTAGGTGATAACGCAGCCTATGTAGCTGGTACAACTACTGTTCCTAACAATATACAGTCTACTACAGCTTTAAGTACAACTGATTACACAGGGTTCTTATCTTATGGACAAAAAGATCCTAATCTTGGTATAAGCGAAACAGTATCTGATAAAAATAATATCAAAGCGTATCCAAATCCATTTGCTGATGTCTTGAATATTTCAGATGTGAGCAATGTAAAATCTATTTCTGTAATTGATATTACAGGTAAAACTGTGAAAACGTTTGATAAACCAGAATCTACTCTTCATTTAAGAGAATTAAATGCAGGAATGTATTTAGTTGTTCTGAATATGAAAGATGGTTCTAGACAAACTATTAAAGCAATTAAAAAATAATTTATTTTAAATTTCTTTAGAGAGGCTGGTCGATTGATCAGCCTCTTTTTTTATTACTAATGCGATGAGGCTAGAAATAATCAAATATTAATTGAGCTGTATTTCTAAATTTAGATATTAAAAATAAGTGCAATTTTTTCAGTTGATTATTAGGCTTTAAATTCGTGTAAAATATTGTTTTTATTATTATTGTAATAAAAACAATATTTTAACATTAAAATAATATTAAAATATTGTACTTTCATAAATAATTAACAAATTCAATTATTATGAAAAAAGTTTTATTTACCTGCTTCATGGCGTTGGCAGTAATGTCATCAGCACAAATTTCTTACAGCTACGGCTGGGAGCCTACAGGAGACGGATCTTGGACTTCTAGTGGCTCGGGGTCATTTATCAGATCAGAAACTACACCATGTGCAGGAGTTGGAAGTATGAAGGCTAATAATTATTACAATAGCTCTTCTTACTTAGTTTCTCCTGCATTAACGGGGACAAATGGTGGAGATATAAATATAAGTTTTGCTTATAAAGTTACTGAGTATTCTAGCAATAATACAGGGGTCTCACTAGTAGATTTTGGCGTAATTAAATTAGATTGGGCAACTTCTGACGCAGGACCATGGCAAACAGCCTATATAATAGATGATACAAATCATGTGGTATCCGCATCTTGCGCTACTAAATCAGCTACTATCTCTGGTGTGCCGGCTTCTGGAGATTTTTTTATTAGATTTGAAGCGAAATCAGGTCTCGATACATCAGATAATTATGTTTATTTTGATGATATTACTATAACTCAAGGTGCTGCGCCATCATGTCTTGACCCTAGCTCTGTAACGGCATCAAATATAACATCTGCAACCGCAGATATTACATGGACAGCGCCTACAGTCGTTCCAGGAAATGGATATGAACTTTACTATAGTACAAATTCAGCTTTTCCAACTTCTACGACTCCTCCAACCTTTACAGGGATTACGGGAGTTTCTAAAGCGCTATCTGGGCTTTCTTATAATACTCCATATTATGTTTGGGTAAGATCAGTTTGTTCTACTACTTCTAAAAGTGCTTGGTCTGCAGTGAGTTCTTTTACGACATTATGTGGAGTAATTATACCTAATTTTACTTTTGATTTTACTGGTGGTATTAATGATTGTTGGCAGGAAGCAGATAGTGGAACTCCTTCTACAACTCCTTCAGGAACATATTCAGACTGGTATGAGGATGGATTTTTAAATAATGGATTTGATGGGGCAATGGCTATAAATCTTTACACAAGTTCATGGTTTCCTGAAACATTTGATTCTTGGATAATTACTCCAGAGTTTAATCTTTCTGCAGGCGGGTATCGTGTAAAATTCGATTATGGCTTAACTGAATTTGGGGATGAGACTTCTGGTTCTTTTGGATCTGATGATGTCGTTCAATTTGTTGTTTCTCAGGATGGAGGAGCTACGTGGACTGTATTACAGACTTGGAATAATTCAAGTAATGTATCTAATAACTCAACTCAGTATTCATATGATTTAACTTCTTATACAGGAGCCAATACGAAATTCGGGTTTTATGCAACGAATGGTGCTGTAGCAGATTCTGAAGATGTAGAATTTTTTATAGATAATTTTGTTATTGAGCAACTTACATTATCAACAACCGAGACAACGATTAAGAAGAATAATGTCAAAGCGTATCCAAATCCATTTGCTGATGTATTAAATATCTCAGATGTAAGTAATGTGAAATCTATTTCTGTACTAGATATTGCGGGTAGAACTGTGAAAACGTTTGATAAGCCAGAATCTACTCTTCATTTAAGAGGATTAAATGCAGGAATGTATTTAGTTGTTTTGAATATGAAAGATGGTTCTAAACAGACTATTAAAACAATTAAAAAATAATTTATTTTAAATTTCTTTAGAGAGGCTGGTTAATAACCAGCCTCTTTTTTTGTTGCTATAAATCGCATTAATTTTTTTTAGTTTTTAATCATAATATTAGAAATCAGCAGTCACTTTGTCTTTCCGTAGGAATCTCAATACATTAAATATAAAGCATCTTAGATTCCTCTAGAAAAGACAAATAAATTGTTAAGAATTAATTGCAGATATTCATAAAAATTTTTATCAATATCACTTATTGAGAGTTGAGGTCTATTAAAAAGGCTTTCCTTTTTCGGAAAGCCTGATTTTATTTTATGAAATTTTATTTATCGGGTACAGGTTGTAGTTCTCCCGTATTCATAAGGTCAAAGACGGTCGGGAAAAACAAGACAAGAATAAAATAAATAATAACCATTAAAATGATTAAAGCAAATAGAATAAGTACTAAACTGTTGGGTTTGTTTTTCTTTTGTGGTTCCATAATTTTGTCGATTTTGGTAGATAGATTAATTGGTATAAAATCTATTAAGCCAATTTCTTGCCACACTGTTTGCAGTACCTCGCATCATCATCAATATCTTCATTGCCACAACGCTCGCAAACCAATTCAAGGTTTTGTCTTTTGTTTCTCATTTCAGCCGTTACAATTCCTGTAGGAACAGCGATAATTGAGTAACCGGCTAGCATTAAAATAACCGCAAAAAACTTACCGGTAGGAGTAATTGGCGATACATCACCATATCCTACCGTAGTTACCGTGACTACAGCCCAATAGATTGCTTGTGGAATAGTTTCAAACCCCTGTCTTCCGCCTTCTACCATAAACATCAGAGAACCAACGATGACGGAGAATATAATTAAAAATAAAAGAAAAATGTATATTTTTCTTGAACTGTTCTTTAAAGCCCGAAGAATGACAGTACCATCATTCATGAAATCTAAAAGGTTAAAAACTCTGAAAACACGCAGCATTCTTAGCATCCTGAAAATCAGAAAATACTTAGTAACAGGAAAAAAGAAGCTTAAATAAAACGGAACCAGCGAAAGGAAATCGATAATTCCGAAAAAGCTGAAAATGTAATTTTTTTTGTTTTTCAGAACGGCAATTCTCGACCAGTATTCTGCCGTGAAAATCACAGAAATAATCCATTCTGAGACGATAAAATAAACATGAAATCTTTTATCAAGTTTAGGTACACTTTCCATCATGATAATGAACGTACTTACCAAAATAAGCGATAGAAGGGTAATATCAAACAATTTTCCGAGCTTTGTGTCTGCTCGGTAAATAATACGGTACAAAAATCTCTTCCAAAGTTTATCTCCCGGAATAAGATCATGCTCTCTTTCCATACGTGTTTTTTATTTTAACTAAATTATAACTAATTTCGTCACAAACATACATAATAAAATGACAATACAAGAAGTAATCTCTATCATAGAAAAACAGATTGCAATGCCACAGGCGGAAGATTTTGATAATGTAGGGCTTTTGTGCGGAGTTCCTAGCCGTAATGTAAGTGGAATTTTGGTTTGTCATGATGCTTTAGAGAATGTTGTGGATGAAGCAATTGCCAAAAACTGTAATCTTGTGGTATGCTTTCATCCCATTATTTTCTCAGGTTTAAAATCGCTTACCGGTAAAAATTATGTGGAAAGAGCTGTTTTAAAAGCTATTGAAAATAAAGTAGCCATTTATGCTATTCATACTGCTTTTGATAACGATTATTTTGGTGTAAATGCGGGGATTTGTAATGCTTTAGGTTTGAAAAATTTAAAAATACTTCAGCCTAAGAAAAATAATTTAAAACAATTAAATGTTTATGTTCCGAATGATTATGCTGAGCAGTTAAAAGAAACACTTTTTTCAGCCGGCGCCGGAAATATAGGTTTTTATGATGAGTGTAGTTTTAAAACTGCCGGAAGTGGAACTTTTAGACCTATTGAAGGTTCAAATCCTTTTTCTGGACAACAAAATGTAAGAGAGCATGCAGATGAGAATATGATTTCAGTAATTTTTGAAGCCTATAAGCAAAATCAAATTATTGCAGCTATGAAAGAAGCTCATCCTTATGAAGAAGTGGCGCATCAGATTTATTCTTTAGATAACGAAAATCAATATGCCGGTTTGGGGATGTATGGTGAGTTGGATGAAGAGATGGGTGAAAAAGATTTTCTAAAATTTATTAAAGACAAATTTAATGTCGAGGTGATTAAGTATTCAGATTTTACAAATAAAAAAATCAAAAGAGTAGGAGTTTTGGGTGGCTCTGGAGCAAGCGGAATAAAATCTGCCCTTGCCAAGAAATGCGATGCCTACATTACGGGCGACCTTAAATATCATGATTATTTTCAGGCAGAATCTAAAATGTTGCTTTGTGATGTAGGGCATTATGAATCAGAACAATGGGTTGCTCAACAATTATTTGAAATTTTATCACAAAAAATTAGTACATTTGCAATCTTAAATTCTAGTGAAAAAACAAACCCCGTAAATTATTTCCTTTAGATATGGCAAATTTAACAGATATTTCAGTTGAAGAAAAATTAAGAGCTTTATATGATTTACAAATCATAGATTCAAGATTAGACGAAATCCGTAATACAAGAGGAGAATTGCCAATCGAAGTTGAAGATCTTGAAATTGAAATTGAAGGTCTTGAAACAAGAGCAGAAAAGTTTCAGGCAGATATTAAAGAGCAGAATGATCAAATCAATACTAAAAATGAGGTGATCAACCATGCAAAAACACTTATTGAAAAATACAAGTCTCAACAAGATAATGTAAGAAACAATAAAGAGTTTGAAGCTTTAGGAAAAGAGATGGAATATCAGGAACTTGAAATTCAACTTTCTGAAAAAAGAATCAAAGAATTTGGAGCTAAAATCGGGCACAAAGAAGAGACTTTGAATGAGTTGATTGCAAAAATCAACGATTTGAAGAATCACCTAAAATTCAAAAAAGAAGAGTTGGAAGGTCTTGTATCTGAAACTCAGAAAGAAGAGGAATATCTTCTTGAAAAATCTAAAGAATTTGCTGCTAAAATCGACGAAAGACTATTAGCTTCTTACCATAGAATTAGAAAGAGCTCTTCTACAGGTTTAGCAGTTGTAGGTTTAGAAAGAGGTGCTCCGAAAGGATCATTCTTTACAATTCCACCTCAAAAGCAAATGGAAATTGCTCAGAGAAAGAAAATTATTATTGATGAGCATTCAGGGAAAATCCTTGTAGATGACGAGTTGGTAATTGAAGAAACTGAAAAAATGAAAACAGTAATTAAATTCTAATTACTTGTTTTACTTAAATATAAAAAGACCGAAATTTTTCGGTCTTTTTTGTTGGTTTTAAACTCAAAATAGAAAGGTTTTAAAAATTCTACTCCTTCTGGAGGGATAGCAAAAATTTCTTTAAAATTTTTGATGGGTGGTAATCTCACCAATAAATGTATTAACAGCTTTCGTTTCGCTCAGAATGATAAACATCTACTATAGATTTTAAAACTAAAGCCAAAAAAAGCCGTTCCTAGTCAGAAACGGCCTACTTATTTTAATCGTGATGCTCGTACATTTTATTGTACAAATCAATAAATTTTTCTTTAATTGCTTTGCGTTTAAGCTTTAAAGTAGGAGTTAAAAGTCCGGCTTCAATTCCCCAAACTTCTGGTGTCAATTCAATTTTCTTTATTTTTTCCCAGTTTCCTAAATGTTCGTTGATATCATCAATCTCTTTTTCTATTCTGGTTTTCAATTCAGCACTTTTCGCAATTTCTTGTGGAGTAGTACCGATGTTGAGGTTATTTCTCATTGCCCAGCTTTTAGCAAATTCAAAATCGGGTTGTACCAATGCAGTAGGCATTTTTTCACCATCACCAACTACCATGATTTGCTCTATAAATTTCGAAGCTTTCGCTAAGTTTTCAATCGTTTGTGGAGCGATGTATTTTCCGCCGGAAGTTTTAAACATTTCCTTTTTACGGTCGGTAATCTGTAAGAAACCGTCGTTATCAATATGGCCAATGTCTCCGGTTTTGAAAAATCCGTCTTCCGTAAATGCTTCCTTGGTTTGTTCATCACTTTTAAAGTAACTTTTAAAAACGGAAGGTCCTTTTACGGTAATTTCTCCATCTTGCTGAATTTTTACCGTTAAATTATCCAATGGATGCCCTACAGTTCCCACTTTCATTTTTCCGAAAGAGTTTACCGAGATTACGGGTGATGTTTCTGTCAAACCATATCCTTCCAAAATAGGAATTCCTGCGTTTTGGAACATTAAATTTAATCTTGTAGACAAAGCCGCCGATCCAGAAACTAAAGTGATAATCTCACCTCCCAAACCTTCTCTCCACTTTTTGAAAACCAATTTATCGGCAATAATTTCCTGTAAACCTGAAGGTCTGGAAACTTCTTTCTTTTTTTGAAGCAGCTGTAAAGCCCAGAAGAAAATTTTCTGCTTTAAACCTCCTGCATTAGAACCTGTATTATAAATTTTATCATATACTTTTTCTACCAAACGAGGAACAACGCTCATGTAATGAGGTTTTACTTCTTTTACATTTTCACCCATTTTTTCGATACTTTCGGCAAAATAAATAGAGAAACCGTTGTATTGGAAAAGGTAAAAGAGCATTCTCTCAAAAATATGACAGATAGGTAAAAAGCTTAAAACTCGGGTATCTTTATAATCTAGACTTTTCTTTTTTGGAATTCTTGGAATTGAACCTAAAACATTGGCAACAATATTTTCATGCGTTAGCATCACTCCTTTTGGCTTTCCTGTAGTTCCGGAAGTATAGATTAAAGTAGCCAAATCTTCAGTGTTAATTGCCTTTGAAAGGTCTTCTACCTCAATTTGTGTAGAGTCATCTTCGCCCATATCTAACACTTCTTTCCAATTCGCTGCTCCGCTCACATTATCAAAAGTGAAAATACCTTGCAGACTTGGTACATTGTGTTTTATTTTCATCACTTTGGCAAGCAATTCTTTATCAGAAACAAAACAGTATTTTATTTCAGCATTATTAAAAATAAACTCGTAATCTTCTGGTGAGATACTTGGGTAAACGGGCACAGAAACCACACCAATTTGTGAAAGCCCAAGATCCATTATTGCCCATTCTGTACGAGAATTGGTTGTGATTAATGCAATTTTATCACCAGGTTTAATGCCTAGTTTTAAAAGTCCTCTCGAGATTTTATTCCCTTGATTGATGAACTCCTGAGTAGAGGTTTTTTTCCATTCACCATGGTATTTGGTGACAAACATGTCACTTTTTGGGAGGTGTTCTAAAGCATAGTGAGGTATATCGAATAATCTTTTGATTGCCATAATTTCAAATAATAGTTAGGATTTTAAATATAAGAATTTTTTTTAACTATGAAAATTACTTCTTATTAATTGGAATTTAATAAAATGTATGCCATAATGTTTTTAATAATTCAAATTATAATAATATCTTCTGAAAAATTACAAATTTGATGGAAACCTTGATTAACTCCTAATTAATGAATCTGTTTTCAGATTTGCTTAAAAAGTGTAAATTAGCAACTATATAATAGAAAAATTTTATGGACTTTAATTTATCAGAAGAACAGCTGATGATTCAGCAGGCAGCAAGAGATTTTGCACAAACAGAACTTTTCCCTGAGGTCATCGAAAGAGACAGGGATCAGAAGTTTCCGACAGAGCAGGTGAAGAAAATGGGCGAGATGGGGCTTTTGGGAATGATGGTTGACCCAAAATACGGAGGTGCCGGTATGGATAGTGTTTCTTATGTTTTGGCAATGGAAGAAATTGCTAAAGTAGATGCTTCTGCTGCTGTGGTAATGTCTGTAAATAACTCTTTGGTTTGCGCAGGTCTTGAAAAATTTGCTTCTGAAGAGCAAAAAGTAAAATATCTTACGCCTCTTGCAAGCGGACAGGTAATCGGAGCTTTTGCTTTGTCTGAGCCTGAAGCTGGTTCTGATGCTACTTCTCAGAAAACAACTGCAGAAGACAAAGGTGATTACTATCTTTTAAACGGAATCAAAAACTGGATTACAAATGGTAGTACTGCATCTTACTATATTGTAATTGCACAAACTGATCCTGAGAAAAAACATAAAGGAATCAACGCTTTTATCGTTGAAAAAGGTTGGGAAGGTTTCGAAATCGGAACGAAAGAAGATAAATTAGGAATCAGAGGAAGTGATACGCATTCTTTGATTTTCAACAACGTAAAAGTACCTAAAGAAAACAGAATCGGTGAAGATGGTTTCGGATTTAATTTTGCGATGGCTGTTTTGAATGGAGGAAGAATCGGGATTGCTTCTCAGGCTTTAGGGATTGCTTCTGGAGCTTACGAATTGGCATTGAAATATGCTAAAACAAGAAAAGCCTTCAAAACTGAAATTATCAACCACCAGGCAATTGCTTTCAAATTGGCAGATATGGCAACTCAGATTACAGCTGCTAGAATGCTTTGCTTTAAAGCGGCTTGTGAAAAAGATGCTGGAAAAGATATTTCTGAAAGTGGAGCAATGGCAAAATTATATGCTTCTCAGGTAGCGATGGATACTACGATTGAAGCAGTACAAATTCACGGTGGATACGGATATGTAAAAGAATATCACGTAGAAAGAATGATGCGTGATGCAAAAATCACTCAGATTTATGAAGGAACTTCTGAAATCCAAAAAATTGTGATTTCTAGAAGTATTGCAAAATAATTAAAAAACATCAAAACACTATTTTATGAAAAAACCTTTGTGGATTACTTTAGGAGTAGTTTTACTTCTTGTAGGAGTTTTTATTTGGTATAAGTTTTTCTTCGTTTTCGGAGAAGGCGTGAAATCTGGATATCTCAATTATGCCATCAAAAAAGGATATGTTTTTAAAACCTATGAAGGCAAATTGATTCAGGAAGGTTTTGGAAAAGGTAAAACAGGCACAATTACAAGCTATGAGTTTGAATTTTCTGTATCTGATCCCGAAGTTTTCAAACAACTGGAGCTCAACAGTGGTAAAACCTTTGATCTTCATTATAAAGAATATAATGGAGCGCTCCCTTGGAGAGGAAACACAAGATATGTTGTAGATAAAATAGTGAACATGAAATAAGCAGAAAAGACTCTCAATTGAGAGTCTTTTCTTTTTACACTAAATCACAAAACTGACAAAATTGTGATATAATAAATCTAAGAGGAAAAATTGAGACTTTGTTTTTTATTTCCTTAAAATTTGATTAAAATTTAATAATAACTTAGTTTGATTGATTTTCAGACTGTTTATTGTTTTTCTTTTTATAGAAATAGTAACCGATACCAGCGATTAAAAATAGAGGCCAAAGAGGTAAGATAAATAAGAAAATTGAGGTAATCACATTCCATCCGGAAGATATTGCGTCTAAAGATTTTCCACCAAAGGTTTCAGGTTTACTTTTTGCCAAGGCAGCTTCAGAAGTTCCGTACAGGGTAATTTCCATATCGCACAGAGTGTTATTTACAAAATCTTGCCCGCTTACATCAATCCCTTTATTTTCTACATTTCCGATATTAAAACTTAGGTCATCCATCAGATAATCAAATTTCTGAATCGGTACTTTTACTTTCAGATATGCAATTTTGGTATCGTTGTTATTAAGTGAGGTATTTTCACTTTTTACAAATCCGTCATATTTTTTTACCAGTTCTTTGACGGTTTCTTTGGCAGTTTCGGCATCGTTTACGCTAAGTTCTAAAACTCCGGTTTTTTGCATTTTGTTCTCAGAAATTTTTTCTACTGGTTTCGGCTTGTCTTTGTAAAAGATTTTTGTTTCTCTAATCACTTTTGGAGCCGGAACGTTTACCACAATTTTTTGAAGAGAATCTTTCTTTTCAGGTTTTGATTCCAACTTCATATTGCTTATTTTTTCAGATAAAGAATCAACTCTTTTTGAGGTTGCTTCCATCTTTTCTACCGCTTCGCTTTTCGTTTTTTCAAAATCTTTAATTTTAATATTTGCAGAATCAAATACAGTTTCGGCATCATGATGGATAGAATTAATTTTCTCTCCTACATTTGCAGCGGTACTGTCTGCACTGTTGATAGCGCTTTCCAACTGAGGTTGGGTAGTTTCCCCTTTTTTACACATTACAAATAGGGTAGATACTGCGGCTAATACAATGAACTTTTTCATAAGATTATTTTTTTGTTGGAGTAAAATTAAGAGTGAAATTCTTGTAATGATTGTAAAAGAAATGTATGGTTTTAGTAAATTTTTATAAAGTTGAAAATCAGTATTTTGTAAAATTTTTGTAATTATTTTACAAAGATTTTAGTTAAATGTTAAAAATGTTAAAAGAAAACTATTATTAAGAATATAATAATATTTAACTTTGCTTTTTAAGACTTTCATAATCAAATACCCTTGCTTAATTGTTTTGTCTATATTTGAACACTTTAATAACTTAATATAAAAAGAAGTTGGACATTTTAATGCGGACATTATTGAATTAACTGTTAGGGTGAAAGTGAATTATATAAAAAGAAAAGCTATTTATAAATTAGATACCTTATTAATATTAAAAAAAGAGAAAAACTATATGAAAAAACAACTACTTGCGATGGGAATATTTCTTATTTCCAATGTTTTTTTAGCACAAACAGGCCGACTTTGGAAAGAAGTGTCTCAAAAAAACAATTCGGAAATAATTGAAAATAAGACCAATATTATTAATCCAAGAACTTATAGCCTTGATTTTGATAATTTAAAGAACGTCTTGGTTAAAGCACCGAAAAAATTTGCTGTTAGAGGAAAATCTGATGTTATCGTTTCTTTTCCAAATTCTAATGGTAACATTGAGGACTTTAAAGTAAGAGAAAATTCAAACTTTGCTCCCGAATTAGCAGCGCAATATCCTGATATTAAATCGTATGTAGGAGTAGGTATTGAAGATCCAAGCTCTACGGTTTACTTCAGTATTTCCCCATTGGGATTGTCTTCAATGGAGATTTATGCAAACAAATCTGCTGTTTTTATTGAGCCCTATACGAAAGATCTTTCAACGTATGTTGTTTATAAAAAATCAGACAAAAAAGCAAGCTTAGATAAATTTGAGTGTACAGTGCTTGATGTTGCGCAAAAAGGTATTGATAACTCAAATCTTACTGCAAGACCTAATGCTGATGATGGAAAATTAAGAACGTTTAGACTGGCTTTGTCTTGTACTGGTGAGTATACTGCCTTTTTTGGAGGAACTGTAGCAGGAGCATTGGCTGGAATGAACAACACAATGACCCGTGTAAATGGTGTTTTTGAAAAAGATTTCTCTGCAAGAATGATTATTATTGCTAATAATAATGCTGTAATTTATACTAATGCAGCAACAGATCCGTATTCTCCTTCAGCTCAAATGAATAACTGGAATGCTCAGTTGCAAAATACTTTGACAGCAACAATTGGTGAGGCAAACTACGATATTGGACACTTATTTGGCGCTACAGGAGGTGGTGGAAATGCAGGTTGTATCGGTTGTGTTTGTACAAATGGTACAAAAGGAAGCGGATATACTTCTCCAGCAGATGTTCCTCCATTAGGCACAGGTCCAGTTGGGGACACTTTTGACATTGATTATGTGGCTCATGAAATGGGGCATCAATTTGGAGGAAACCATACATTTTCAATGAGTCTAGAAGGAACGGGGGTAAATATGGAGCCTGGTTCAGGATCTACAATTATGGGGTATGCTGGTATTACAAATCAAAATGTAGTGATGCATTCAGATCCTTTTTTTCATGCGGTAAGTATTCAACAGATTACCAATAATATTAAAACAAAAACTTGCCCAGTAACCACAAATACAGGGAATGCTATTCCTACTGCAGACGCAGGATTAGACTATATTATTCCGAAAGGAACCCCGTTTGTACTAACAGGTGCGGGAACGGATAGTAACGGAGATGCTTTAACTTATATTTGGGAGCAAATGGACAATGCAGTTGCCGGGCAAACAGCAGCGAATTCTGCAGCAAGTGCAACGAAAGCATCGGGGCCAACTTTCAGGTCATTCACACCACAAACAGTTCCGTTCAGATATTTTCCATCATTAGAAAGAGTTCTTTTAGGAGCAACTACAACCTCCAGTCCTGCAGGCACGTCTTCACCTATTGTCGTAGAAGCTTTGTCAAATGTTGCAAGAACTTATAATTTTAGATTTACAACTCGTGATAACAGAGCAGGTGGTTCTGGAAATAATTCTGATGATGCAGTAATCACAGTGAATGCCGCTGCAGGTCCATTTACAGTAACTTCACAGAATACTGCAGGAGTGGTTTGGACTGAAGGACAATCTTATGCGATTACTTGGACTGTTGCCAATACCACAGCTGCTCCTGTAAGTACACCTAATGTCACTATTCTTTTATCAAAAGATGGCGGACTTACATGGCCAACAGTTTTAGTGGCAAGCGCACCAAATAACGGAACCTATAATTATACTGTTCCAGGTGGTCTTGGTGATACCGTTAACAAAGCCAGAATTATGGTAAAAGGATTAAATAATGTATTCTTCAATGTTAATTTACAGAATTTTACAATCAATTCTTCTGCTGTTGTAATACCACCTACTCCTACACCAGGAACTCCGGGAGTGGCGCCATCTCCTATTTATGATGGTTTAATGATTTATCCTGTTCCTTCAAATGATGGCTATGTTTATATTAAATTAGATTTCCCTAAACTTGTCCCTCTTGCTCCATATCCATTCTCATATACTATTTATTCAATGGATGGAAAGCTTGTTATTCCTAAGAGAAACCGTCTTTTCTTCTCAGATCATTTAGAGAAAATTAATTTAACAGGTGTACCAAGTGGAACTTATATGATTGAGGTTGAATTAATGGGTGAGAAAATCGTTAAAAAACTATTAATGCTAAATAAATAGAATTATACTCTATCAATAAGAAAAACCCGTTAAGTTGCAAAACTTAACGGGTTTTTATATTGTATTAACTTGCTTATTTAAGCATTCTTAAATTCACTGATAAAATGCAGTTTCACATTCGGGAATTTTTCCTGAGTCATATGAATGGTGAATGAAGAATCTGCCAAGAAAACCAATTGGTTGTATTTGTCTCTTGCTAAAAATCGCTGTTTCAATCTTGAAAATTCTTTGAATTCTTCAGACTTTTCATCAGCTTCCACCCAACAAGCTTTGTGCATAGAAAGAGGTTCGTAGGTACATTTTGCACCATATTCATGCTCCAAACGATATTGGATAACTTCATACTGAAGTGCCCCCACAGTTCCGATGATTTTTCGGTTGTTCATTTCAAGGGTAAATAATTGGGCAACCCCTTCGTCCATCAGCTGATCGATACCTTTTGCCAATTGCTTGGCTTTCAAAGGATCAGTATTATTAATGTATCTGAAATGTTCAGGTGAGAAGCTTGGAATTCCTTTGAAACTTAGTTTTTCACCCCCAGTTAAAGTATCACCAATTCTGAAACTTCCGGTATCGTGAAGGCCTACGATATCTCCTGGGAAACTTTCATCCACTACTTCTTTTTTATCTGCAAAGAATGCATTAGGAGAAGAGAATTTCATCTTCTTACCTTCTCTTACCAAAAGATAGTTTTCGTTTCTTTTAAATGTTCCGGAAACAATTTTTACGAAAGCCAGTCTGTCTCTGTGTTTAGGATCCATATTGGCATGAATTTTAAAAACAAATCCTGTGAAATTACTTTCTTCAGGTTTTACAAGGCGGGTTTCACTTTCTTTGGGCTGTGGCATTGGAGCGATGTCAATAAAAGCATCCAATAATTCACGAACTCCAAAATTATTTAAAGCTGAACCAAAGAAAACCGGCTGTAAATCTCCATTCATATAATCGTCACGATTAAATTTAGGATAAACAGATTGTATTAAATCTAGCTCTTCTCTTAAATTTTTTGCTGCTTTTTCGCCAATAACTTCATCAATTTTAGGGTCATTAATGTCATCAAACTTTATTGCATCACCTACTTTCTGCTTTTTCTCTTCTAAGAATAACTGAATGTTGTTTTCCCAGATGTTGTAGATTCCCTGAAAATCACTACCCATACCAATTGGTAAAGAAAGCGGACAAACCGTTAATCCTAATTTCTGCTCAACTTCATCCAGCAAATCGAAAGCATCTTTTCCTTCACGGTCAAGTTTATTAATGAAAACCAACATCGGGATGTTTCTCATTCTGCAGACCTTAACGAGTTTTTCAGTTTGCTCTTCAACCCCTTTTGCAACGTCAATTACGACAATTACAGAGTCTACGGCAGTTAAAGTTCGGTAAGTGTCTTCAGCAAAATCTTTGTGACCTGGCGTATCTAAAATATTAATTTTATAACCTTTGTATTCAAAAGCCAACACGGAAGTTGCCACCGAGATTCCTCTCTGTCTTTCAATTTCCATAAAATCGGAGGTTGCTCCTTTTTTTATTTTGTTAGATTTTACGGCACCTGCCTCCTGAATAGCACCCCCAAAAAGCAATAACTTTTCTGTAAGAGTGGTTTTTCCGGCATCGGGGTGAGAGATAATTCCGAAGGTTTTTCTTTTTTCTATTTCTTTGATTAAGTCTGACATATTGTATTTTGAATTTGCAAAAATCGTGAATTTAATCGAATTCTGAAAATCACATTTTTAAGAATAGTAAAAAAGAGTTTTACAGAAAAGTATTATTTTCTTAAATACATGTTTTTTAATAAGCTTTCAAAATAGAAACTGTTCATTTTTTCTCTTGCAAATTTTGTTGCATTAGTTTTTGCTTAATAATCAATTTTCAGTTTTTATCAGATGTTTTTCTGTACAAATAGGGAATTGTATAAAATTCAATAAATTATAAATTAATATAAAAAGTAGAGTAATGTGTATGATAAATGTAAAAAACTATTAAATTTGTTGAAACAAAATTATTATGAAGAGATATATACTACGGTTTTCTTTATTTCTATTAGCTACTAATATTTTTTATGCACAACAAATTCAATCAAGAAAATCTGTTAGGGAAATTAATTTAAATTCAAAAAAAGCAGGAGACTATATAGATGTGAATGTTGCTCCTTATCCTGAAAGTAATTATACTCCTACACAACTCGTTACAGATGTTTTGGTAGGAACTTCCGGTTCTTGTGGAACTCCAAATATTTCTAACGTTACAGTAAGTCCCAATCAACCCGTTACCAATAACAACAGATTTTGGGGGTATTTTAATAAATCAACTTCAACATTTCCTTTTGAAGAAGGAATTATCTTAACTACAGGTTACGCAAGAAAGGCAGGTAATGCGCTTGAGCCCTTCACTTTAGGTGATGGTAATGGAGGAGGAAGTGATGCTGATCTTATTGCAGCTATTGGGGTGACTACACAAATTAGTAATGCAGCTGTTTTAGAATTTGATTTTGTACCTACAAGTTCTCAGATGAAGTTCAGATATATTTTTGCATCTGAAGAATACGAAGGTAACTTTCCATGTCCTCCAACACAGTATGATGATGCATTTGCTTTATTACTGAAGCCTAATACACCAGGAGCTACTTATACTAATTTAGCGGTTTTACCTGGAGGTGCAGGTGCTGTTTCGGTACCTAATATTCTTCCGGGAAGCTTTGCTTGTGGTCCTATTAATGCTCAGTATTTTGGTTCTTTATCACCAAATGCAACAAATTATAATGGTACTACAGCACCTCTTACTGCTGAGGCAACAGTAATTCCTGGACAATCTTACCACATCAAGATGGTTGTTGCTGATGCGAGAGACAGTAGCTATGGTTCTGCTGTTTTTTTAGAAGCCGGTTCATTTGATATCGGTGTAAATTTATTAGATCCTACGGGAGCTCAATTACCCGCAGAAATTAATGTTTGCGATAACGTACCACAAGTAATTACTGCATCTACCAGTGGGCCAAATTTAAATTATAAGTGGTTTTTTAATGGTGTGGAAATGCCTGGGGCTACCACAAATACTATTACAGCAACACAACCTGGAGATTATAAAATTGAAGTGAGTGTTCCTGGAAATCCTTGTCCCGGATCTGCAAGTATAAAAATAAATGGAGGAACCACTCCAGAAGCGCATGATGGAACTTATTTATTATGTGCGACACCAGATGTCACTACATTTAATCTAAATGCAACAAAAGCTTCCATTAGTAGTAATTCTCTAACAGCAATATTTCGTTTTTATGAAAACCAAGCAGATGCATTGGCACAAAATAATGGCTATATAACTAATATTTATAATTATAACGGTGCAGATGGACAAATTTTACACGTTGTAGTTTCTGATGGTGTTTTTTGTAGTAAATTGGTAAAGCTTACTTTACAAAGAGAAGTAACGCCTGTTGCACAATTAGTTTCGTCCCAATTCAGAATTTGTGCAGGAGAAACAATTACACTTACGGCTTCTGGTGGGGTAACCTATCTTTGGGATAATTTTGGAGGAAGTGGCAATACACAGACCGTTACATTGCATCAGTCTACCGAATTTACAGTGTATGCAATTGGAACAAAAGGTTGTAAATCTCTTCAGCCTGCAAAAGTAAGAATCGAAGTTATCCCAGCTATTACAACTCCGTTATTAGATGTAGAAATGTGTGTAGGAGATAACATTGTTTTAGATGCAGGAGCTGGAAACAATTATACTTATCTATGGAATACAGGAGCAACTACTCAGACAATTGTTGCGAATGAGTTGGGTATTTACAGTGTTGAAATCGATAATGGAGTTTGTAAAGACGAATTTAAAGTGAAAGTGTTCGCTGCAGCTTTACCGTTTTTTACGAATCTTAACTATTCAGATAATACACTGACAGTAACGGCGTATAGTCCTACCATCAATAATTTTCCGCAAACACTAGAATATTCTATTGATAATGGAATCAATTGGCAGGAGTCTAATGTTTTCCCTGGTCTTTTAAATAATACAAATTATACAGTACGAGTAAGAATTAAAGGAACGAGCTGTAATGGATCTATAGAATTTTTCACTCTTCATATTAATAACGTAATTACGCCAAATCAGGACGGTGTTAATGATGTTTTAGACCTTACTTCTTTGGGGAACTTCAAAAACTTTACAGGTTCTATCTACGACAGATACGGGGTAGAAATGTTCAGATTCTCAAAAGAATCACCAATTTGGAACGGAACTGTAGGTGGAAAGAGATTACCAACAGCAACGTATTGGTACAAATTCAATTTTGAATACAATAAATCTAAAACTCAGATGAACCAATCGGGTTGGATTATGTTGAAAAACAGAGAGTAATTCTCAATAGTACATAAACAAAAAATGCCTTTCAAATCTGAAAGGCATTTTTTTTGTTTATTGATTTTCTTTCCAAAGAATGGTGAAAGAGATAAAATCTGCTACACTGAGTTCTTCAGCTCTTTTATCTAAAAATTCATGCGTTTTTAGCGCTTCAGGAATATTTAAAACTTTCAGAGAGTTCGATAATTTTTTTCTTCTCTGATTAAACCCTGCTTTTACGATTTGTTTAAAGAGAATTTCATTTCCAGCAAGACCTTCTTTAGGATTTCTAGTCAGTCTTATAACTCCAGATTTTACTTTCGGAGGTGGGTTAAAAACATTTTCATGTACCGTAAAAAGATATTTTACATCATAATAAGCCTGAACTAAGACAGATAAAATTCCGTAATCTTTTGTACGGGGAACAGCGGCAGTTCTCTCTGCAACCTCCTTTTGAAACATTCCTACCATTTCAGGAATCTGCCCATAATAATCAATGATTTTAAATAAAATCTGTGACGAAATATTATACGGGAAATTTCCAATAATCGCAATCTGCTCGTTATTTAATCCTGCGAAGTCATGCTTTAGAAAGTCGCCAACAAAAGAGTCTTCTGTTATTTTTTCGTAATGCTTTTTCAGGTATTCTATAGATTCTGTATCGATTTCGGCAAGATATAATTTTTGCTCTTTTTCAATAAGATATTTGGTAAGAACTCCCATTCCGGGACCTACTTCGAGTACATTTTCGTAGTTTTCAAAACTAAGTCCTTCTACAATTTTTTTGGCGATATTTTCGTCGGTCAAAAAGTGTTGACCGAGATGTTTTTTTGCTTTTACACTCAAAGTTTTTTATGATTTCGTTAACAATGATTTTCTATAATTCGGTACAAATTTCGGAAGATTTTTTCTAATTTAGCCAAAAATTTTAATATTAATGGCTAAATCTGTAGAAGAGTTTAATAAGAAAAGGCTTCGGTCCAGTAATATTACTGTCGTGGTAAGTATCGCTTTAGTGCTATTTTTGTTGGGATTAATGGGGCTTATTTTAATCAATGCTCAAAAATATTCCGACTATTTAAAAGAGCAACTTGTTGTAAATGCTTATTTTGAGGAAAATTACGACATCAAAGATTCAGCTAAAATAGCAAAGCAAGAAGCTGTGGCTGTTGAATTAATCAATAATATGGAAGCCGTAAAACGTACCAAGTATATTACAAAAAAAATGGCTACTGCTGAAGCTAAAAAAAGCTTGGGAATCGATGCGGAAGCTCTTTTTGAAGAAGATATTTATCCTGCATCTGTAGAAGTTTCGCTAAAAGCCGGCTATACAGATTCTATTAAAACGGCCAGTGTATTAAAGGAACTGAAAGCTATTCCTGGAATAAAAGAGGTGAAAAACGATACCGATTCTCAGAAAATATATGATAACCTGAATAAGATTTTAAAATGGATTTTAGGGTTCTGTCTGTTATTCTTAATTTTGGCAATTGTATTAATTAACAACTCGATTCGTCTGAAGGTTTTCTCAAAAAGATTTATCATCAAAACCATGCAGCTGGTAGGTGCCAAACGAAGATTTATTTTGACGCCATTCATCAAAGAAGCGCTTATTTTAGGAGTTCTTGGTGCGGCTATAGGTCTTTTGGCCCTCTTCGGAGTTTGGTATTATTTTACAACAGCAATCAAAACACCTTTCGTACAAGATACGAATCAGTATATTTGGTTGGTGGTTTCTATATTTGGTGTAGGTTTATTCATCACCGTATTAAGTACAATTATTGCAACATGGAGATTCTTAAAATCTAACGTTGACGATTTATATTATTCTTAAAAATGAGCAAAAAAACAAATAAATTTTCGGCATCAGATTTTGGTAACGAAACAAAAGTTTCCGAAGAAAATACGTTTTACTTCGGTAAGCAGAATTTCAAATGGATGCTGATTGGTCTTGCGTGTATTGTCGTTGGTTTTCTTCTAATGATGGGGCCAGACGCAAATACCGTAGACGGAAAATTTGATCCTAATGTTTGGAACGACGATATTTTTTCTATCAGAAGAATTAGAATTGCACCGCTGCTTGTGGTAACAGGGTTTGTTATTGAAGTCTACGCAATTTTAAAAAGGAAATAAAATTTTTTACAATAAAGAGTAAGACAATAAAAGATTTGAATATTAATTTGAATCTTTTACTGTTTTTAAACTTTCAATTTTTTTGAATTAAACAAAAATGGATTTAATCAAAGCAATAATCATTGCAATCATAGAAGGTCTTACAGAATATTTACCTATTTCATCGACAGCACACATGGGCTTTACCGCCAATTTGATGGGCTTAGAAGAAACAGAATTTCTAAAAATGTTTCAGGTTTCTATACAGTTTGGGGCTATTTTATCGGTAGTCGTAGCGTATTGGAAAAAGTTTTTTGACCTTAAAAATCTTAAGTTTTATTACAAATTAGGTTTTGCCGTAATTCCTGCTTTGGTTTTAGGATATATTTTCGATGATATGATTGAAGCTGTTTTGGGAAATCAGATTGCCATTTCCTCAGTTTTGGTTTTAGGTGGAGTTGTTTTGTTATTTGCTGATAAATGGTTTAAAAATCCTGTTATTAATGACGAAAAAGACCTTTCTATAAAAAAAGCAGTAATCATTGGTTTTTGGCAATGTCTTGCGATGATGCCCGGAACGAGTAGAAGTGCAGCTTCCATTATTGGAGGGATGACGCAAGGTTTATCACGAAAGGCGGCTGCAGAATTTTCTTTCTTTTTGGCCGTTCCTACTATGTTGGCAGTGACGGTTTACTCAGTTTTTGTAAAAACATGGGGAAAAGGAACGCTAAACCCTATGAAAGGATATGAGATGATTTTGCAATCTCAGGATCACATTACGATTTTTATTGTTGGGAATATTGTAGCATTCATCGTAGCATTAATTGCCATCAAAGCATTCATCGGTGTTTTAAACAAATATGGCTTCAAACCTTGGGGCTGGTACCGTATTTTTGTAGGAATAGCTTTGTTGATTTATTTTTATTATTTTAAATAAATTCATGAAATTTTGTTTAAATTTTTTACTCGGATTATTGTTTAGTATTTATACAATTTCCTGTTCTCCTGCTCATGTGCTTTTTGTAAAAAATAATACAGATCAAGAAAAAGAAATTTTTGTTGAGTTGGTTGGAAATAAATTTCCAAAGAGTATTTTGTTTTGTAAAGAGCTGGTGAGTGAGGAAAATTTAGAACATAATGCTTTTCCTAAGTATTACAAAGAGGGAAAATGTTTTCAGATGCCTATCAATAGGATAGATGATAAAAGTTATATAATCAATCTTCCTGCAAAGTATACTGTTAATATTGCTCCGAATAATTCAATTTATCCTTTTCAAAAAATATCTTATTCAGCTGAAGGGAAAAAATGCCTTATTAACAACCTTGAATCAAAGGATTGTGAACAAAAACTGAATAAGCAAACTAAATTAGTTTTTATTACTGAAATTTTAAAATAATGACCGCAGAAGAATTACAGTCAGGACATATATTTTTATTAGACAAACCTTTAGATTGGACTTCTTTTCAGGCTGTCAATAAAATGAAATACAAACTCAAGCGAGAGTTTAATCTCCCCAAAAAGTTTAAAATCGGGCATGCCGGAACTTTAGATCCGCGAGCAACCGGTTTATTAATCGTTTGCTGTGGGAAATTCACCAAAAAAATATCAGAAATTCAGGACGCTCCCAAAGAATACTGGACTGAAATAAAAATTGGGGTGCAAACCGAGTCATACGATACCGAAAAACCAGAAATTCTTCATCAGGATATTTCAAAGGTAACGGAAGAAGAGGTGAAAAATGCTTTAGAAAAATTCTTAGGAGAAATAGACCAAAAACCTCCGGTTTTTTCAGCGATTAAAATTGATGGTGAAAGAGCCTATAATTTGGCAAGAGCAGGAGAGGAGGTCGAAATGAAATCTCGAAAAACAACCATTCATTATATTAAAGATATAGAAATCAATTTTCCTTTAATTAGCTTTACTGTGGGCTGTTCAAAAGGAACTTACATTAGAAGTTTAGCCCACGATATTGGTCAGGAATTGGGTGTAGGAGCTTATCTTACCCAATTGAGAAGAACAAAAATCGGTGATTATAAAATTGAAGACGCAACCTCTGATTTTTTGAATAACGAATACAGTTTTGAAAACTATGGTTAAAAATTTATTATTAATTTCTGTTTTATTGTTTTCAATAATGGTATTTTCTCAGGTTGATGATTCAAAAAAGCCGAAAATGAATTTTTATTTTAATCCGACTTTAAATGTTGGCTATAATGTGAAAAATCATAGCAAAAGAAATCAAAACAGAGATTCTCAATATTATCAGGATTATGTTTCACCTTATCTTCCCAATAATTTTACGTATGGAATTTCTGCAGTAGCTGGATATAATTTTCTTCCTAACTTTGCAGTCGGTACAGGTTTGAAATATAGCTATATTGATCCTAATTTTCATTTGATGTATTGGTTGGTTCAGCCTAAATTTATTTTTAATCCCGGTGATGAGGCATTTTTTATTGATGTCACGTATGGGAAACAAATTAATAACTCTGTAATTTCTAATTCTGAATTTTGGAGCTTAAAATTAGGACTTCAGGTAGCCTATTCAAAAAGACTGAGCCAGGAAGGTGGGCTTGTTTTTGAAACATTGCAAGCATCAAGATCAAATACCTTATTTATAGGATTAAGTTATGGAATTACCGTTTTTAGTAACAAAAATTATACAGTAGAAGGAATAGAATAATGGAAAAAACACGTATTAATAAATATCTTTCAGAAGTTGGTTATTGCTCAAGAAGAGCAGCAGATAAGCTTTTGGAAGAAGGTAGAATAAAAATAAACGGCCAGATTCCTGAGCTGGGAACTAAAGTTTCAGATGAAGACGTAGTAGAAGTTGACGGAAAACCCATCCGTGAATCTGAAGAAAAACCGGTTTATATTGCTTTCAACAAACCTGTAGGGATTGTTTGTACTACTGATACGAAGCGTGAAATTGATAATATTATAGAGTATATCAATCATCCTAAGCGAATTTTTCCAATCGGAAGATTAGATAAACCAAGCGAAGGTTTGATTTTACTGACGAATGATGGCGATATTGTCAACAAAATATTACGATCAAAAAATAACCACGAAAAAGAATACTTGGTAAGAGTTGACAAACCACTCAATCCAAAATTTTTAGAAAAAATGAGAAATGGCGTTCCAATTTTAGATACCGTCACTAAGAAATGTGAGGTGGAAAAAATTGATGATATGACTTTTCGTATTGTTTTGACACAAGGGCTTAATAGGCAAATTAGAAGAATGTGCGAATTTTTAGGGTATGAAGTGAAAAAGCTGAAACGCATAAGAATCATGAATATCAAGCTTGATATTCCTCTAGGAAAATGGAGAGATCTAACTCGTGAAGAATTTTCTACTTTGAATGATCTTTTGGAAGAGTCTAGTAAGACGCTTTAAGAAATTTTTATTTTTTTTGTTTGTCTGGTGAATCAGATATTAATTATTGATTTTTTCGATAAAGTAAAAATAACATGATAATTTGTTGATTCAGATGTGATTAAATTATAAATTTGTAGTGTTAATATTTGGGAAATCTTAAAAATGCACCTGTGCTTTACTAAGATTTTCCGGATACTAACAAAAACACAAATTTAATTTAATTAAACGATGATGAAAAAAATACTTCTCGCTAAGGCAGTGGTTTTATATCTGCTGTTTTTTCAAAACGCAAAAGGACAAGTTGGGATAGGGACACAGACTGTAGAAAATGACCTACTTCTAAAAACCTATTCTACTAATAAAGGAGTCTTAATTCCTAATCTTAATATTCCTAATCTCAGTCTTGCTTCACCAGTTACAGCGACTCCTAGTCTTGGATTATTAGCCTATAATACTGCTTCAGGAAAAAAAGGATTTAACTTTTGGGAAACCACTAAATGGAATGAGCTTGTAGATTCTCAAAACATTTATTCAGTACTTGGTTTGACGGTTTCTTACAGTACATCAAGCTCATCATCAGTTGATTTGAGTGTGCTTTCTGGAGCACTAAACTATCCTGAAAACTCTGCACCAGGAGTGGTATGGACAGAGATACCAGGTCTTTCTAAAAATATTACAATTACTCAGGCCAATAATAATATTTTTGTGCTTACTGAAGGCATGGTTCAGGCCAATAATACAACACTTAGCTCTATTAATACGTACACGTATGCTATTGGTGTTTTTGTAGATGATAAATTGGCAGGAGTGAGAAACTACTCTTCCAATTATGGACGTACTTTTCAGTATGACTTCTTTTCGATTAATTCTGTATTCAAAAACCTGAGCTTAGGTAATCATACCATAAAAATGTATGTTACAATGAGGGTTAATAATTATCCAAATGCAACCGTTTGGAAGTTTGGCGGCGCAGCTTCACCTTCTGTAAATGCTGATATGTCTAAGATCAATATGTTTATCAAGCTCACTGAAAAATCTTAAAACACTAACCATGAAAAAAAATTATTTAATATTCCTCTTGTTAATAGTTGGGATTAATATGTACGCACAGACTGGTTCGGTAGGGATTGGAACGAGTAATCCTGATGAATCTGCAATTTTAGATCTCGTGTCTGGAAATAAGGGTTTTATGTTACCAAAAGTTTCATTAAACTCAAGCAATGTATCCGATTATAGTTTTATGATTTCACAACCTACAGAGTCTTTGATGGTATATAATACCAATGCAAGTTTCCCAGGAGGAAAAGGTCTGTATTATTGGGACGGAACAAAATGGGTTTTTTACTTTAGCTCAGCTAATATCAACTTACTTCTAGGGATTACCAAGTATTATTCTAAAATTTACAATACCGGCGTCTCTACCAGCAATTATCCTGCAGATGCTACCTCGGTCAATTCATTTGTAAATGGAAGTATGTTGGCATCTCCATGGGTAGAAATCACAGATCCTTCTCCTTTCAATTTTGTAATCGACAGACCTATAAATAGTACAGTGGTTACTTTTACAGGGATGCTGCAATTAAATAATGCCACATCAAGTAGCGAAAGTGTAACCTATGGCTTGGGCATATTTGTAGACGATCAATTAATTTCATCAAAATCCGCTACCATGAATGTAGATAATACTTGTGCATTTCGAGAGTTCACAATAACAGGTCTCGTAAACAATCTCAGCGCAGCAACTCACAATATAAAACTCGCTGTAATGAATAGATCGAGCACAACAACTGCGGCTATTAATTACGGACAAAAAGGAGCAAGTTGTACGAACATTTCCAATGATGAAGCTAAGATAAGTGCTATCGTTTTAATCAATCAACAATTACCTTACTAATCATGAAAAAAATATTTAATATTATTCTTGTGGTGTCTATCCCTTGTATGTTTTTTTCACAAGTTGTGATCACAGATAAGACAACACCTGTTTTAGATAATACAGCTGTTCTGAAATTAGATTCAGACAAAAAAGGATTTTTGCTTCCAAGAATTCCGTTAACTTCAAATATGGATGCAACGACAGTACCAAGTCCTCAAAATGGAAATATCGTTTTTAATACCAATGCGACGTCATCTTTACCTCAAACAGTAACCTATTTCGAAGTTGATAGATGGAATGCTTTATATACTAAAGATCTCCTGGAACCAAAACTAGACGTTGTTAATATAAGCTCTGTTTCTTCTACTGCAAGTACTACGATTACGGGTTTTACTCCAGGAGCTATTAATCTAGGCTCAGGTATTACAGGCTGGGTTTCTTTAGGGGTCACAGACTCAAAAACATTTACAAGAACTCATAATTCCTTTGCATTTACAGTAGAAGGAATGACGCAACTGGATGCTTCTGCTAATGAATATTATGAATATGCCATTGGAGTATTTGTTGATGATGTGCTGGTTGTAGTAAGAAAATATCACAAACAAAAAGAAGATTTTACTTGTTCGTGGAATAAATTTATTTTAAATGGAGTGGTCAATAATCTTTCTATTGGCAACCACAATATTAAAGTAATGGCTCGCAATATATCTTCAACTTCTAATTTGGCAACACAGAAAATTGTGTACGCAGGTGCTGCTACACGATCAGATGGAGGAACTTGTGATAATATGAGTAGCTTTTTGGCAAAAATATCTCTTAATACTACGGTTGTGGAGTCTATTAATTAAAAATATATGATTTTATCATAATTTGTGTTTTTCAACGGATGGGCAATATTGCTCATCTGTTTTTTATTTTCATGAGTTTTTTATATAATTAATTAAAATAAACATAATTGTGTATTCCAGTTTTTTTTGTAATTTTGCAGTCACTTTTTGTGGACAGGTCTGAGAAGGTAAATTATTATAAACTAATTACTTCCGTATTTTTTAAAACCACATTTATTCAGACCATTAAAAAAGAAGGAATACAAATTTTATTAGAAAATGTCAAAAGAGACAAATTCAGCAGAGGTTTTATTAAACCAAAACGTAGCACCAGAACAATTTGATTGGGATTCTTTCGAATCAGGTCTTGATGCAGACGCTAGAAAAGAAAAAAGTGATCTTGAAGAAATCTATAACGGATCTCTTAGCAGCTTAAATGATAACGACGTTATCACTGGTAAAGTTGTAAGATTAACTGACAAAGAAGCTATCGTAGACATCGACTTCAAATCTGAAGGTGTTATTTCTCTTAACGAATTCCGTTACAACCCAGGCCTAAAAGTAGGTGACGAAGTTGAAGTAATGGTAGACAGAAGAGAAGACAAAACAGGTCAATTACAATTATCTCACAGAAAAGCTAGAACGCTTAAAGCTTGGGATAGAGTAAACGAACTTCACGAAACTGGAGAAATCGTTAACGGTTTTGTTAAGTCTAGAACTAAAGGAGGTATGATCGTTGATGTACACGGTATTGAAGCATTCTTACCAGGTTCTCAAATCGACGTTAAGCCAATTAAAGATTACGATCAGTTCGTAGGTAAAACTATGGAGTTCAAAGTTGTGAAAATCAACCCTGAGTTCAAAAACGTAGTTGTATCTCACAAAGCATTGATCGAAGCAGATATCGAAGGTCAGAAAAAAGAAATCATCGCTCAGCTTGAAAAAGGTCAGGTTCTTGAAGGTACTGTTAAGAATATTACTTCTTACGGTGTATTCATTGACTTAGGAGGTGTTGATGGATTGATCCACATTACAGACCTTTCTTGGTCTAGAGTGAACCACCCATCTGAAATCCTTGAGGACGGACAGACTGTAAAAGTTGTTATCCTTGATTTTGATGACGAGAAAACAAGAATCCAATTAGGTATGAAGCAATTAGAAGCTCATCCTTGGGATGCTCTTTCTGCTGACATGAAAGTTGGTGATAAAGTAAAAGGAAAAGTAGTAGTTCTTGCTGACTATGGTGCATTTGTAGAAATCGCTCCAGGTGTTGAAGGATTGATCCACGTTTCTGAAATGTCTTGGTCTACTCATTTGAGAAGTGCTGGAGATTTCGTAAAAGTTGGTGATGAAGTAGAAGCAGAAGTTCTTACTCTTGATAGAGAAGACAGAAAAATCTCTTTAGGTATGAAACAATTATCTAAAGATCCATGGGAAAATATCGAAGCTAAGTATCCAGTAGGTTCTCAACATGTTGGGACTGTAAGAAACTTTACAAACTTCGGTGTATTCGTAGAATTGGAAGAAGGTATTGATGGATTAATCTATATCTCTGATCTTTCTTGGACTAAGAAAATCAAGCATCCATCTGAATTCTGTGCAGTAGGTGATAAATTAGATGTTGTAGTTCTAGAATTAGACATCCAAGCTAGAAGATTATCTCTAGGTCACAAACAATTGCAAGAAAACCCTTGGGATAAATTTGAAATTAAATATGCTGAAGGAACTGTACACGCTGGTAAAGCTGTAGAAGTACACGATAAAGGTGCTTCTGTACAATTCGAAGATGCTGAAGTTGAAGCTTTCTGCCCATCAAGATTATTAGAGAAGGAAGACGGATCTAAAATCAAAAAAGGGGAAGATGCTCAGTTTAAAGTAATCGAATTCAACAAAGAATTCAAGAGAGTAGTAGTTTCTCATACAGGTATCTTCAGAGACGAAGAGAAAAAGAATGTGAAAGAATCTTCTAACAGAAATGTATCTTCTTCTTCAAACAACGAAGAAAGATCAACTCTTGGAGACATCGATGCTTTAGCAGAATTGAAAAAGAAAATGGAAGGAGGTAAATAATCCGAAAATCATTTTTTAATATAAGAACCACTCGAAAGAGTGGTTTTTTTATTTTGATTAAATGATAAATTAAATCAACATTAATTGAATTTTATTAAATGGAAACTAATTATTAAAATTTGAATGAATATTAAATAAAATTACATTAACAATATAAATTAAAAACAGGAGCTATGAAATGCTATTTTGAGCATTAATAATTGAGAATTTGAACTCAATATGGCTTTATATGACTGATGAGTGTTAAGTGTGTGGTGTTGAAAATCAGTTATTTATATTTTAAATTTATATTGTTTTTGATTTTAAATCATTGATAAATAGTAGATTAAGTTTTAAATGAATTTATGTTTTAAAATTTGAAGAATATTTATAATAATGGTAGCATAAATTAGGAATTAATTATACATTTGCATCTTTAATTAAGTAAATGAAAAAAGTAATTCTACCTCTTGTTATTGCAGTTTTCGCAGTAATACCTTCAATATCATTTGCACAGTCAAATGAAGTGTTGATTAAAAATTATATTTCTCAAAATAAACTGAGAGAATATAAGAAATCTGATCTTAATCAATTTATAATTGATAATATTGATTCTTCAAAATCATTAAATGGTGATGTAATAAAAATTCAACAGACTTATAATGGTTTACCCGTCTATAATTCAGTAGCAACCGCACTTGTTAAAGACAGCAAAGTGGTATATTTTACAGATAATTTTATTAAGGATTATCATGAGTCTACATCAACAAATGCTACTATTTCTAAAAATTCAGCACTTGATAAGATTGCTGATGATTTAGGAAAGTCAGAAATTTCAAGTTTGCCTATTATTAAATTTTTAGAAAAAACTGCAAATAAGAATTATGCTGCAAAACAAAGACTTGTATATGCAAACAATAAGAATGGTGATTTAAGATTGGCTTATGAATATTCTTTTTATGAACCAAAATCTGCTAACTATTGGAATGTTATTGTTGATGCTAATAATGGTGATATTATAAATAAAGCTAATTTAACTACATTTTGTGAATTTCAACAAAATGCTTATTCACATGATTATTCGCAATCACATACTCACGCAGATGGAACTGAGCATTTATTTGTTGGCGCAGAAAATAAGATAGATCAAGCAAACCAAAATTTAGCTTTATTATTACCCGACAATGCTTCATATAATATCTTTCCACTTCCACTGGAAGCTGCTACTTTTGGATCTAGATCTATAGTTTCAAATCCTTGGAATCTTATAGCATCACCAGAAGGATGGCATTCAGACGGAACAACGCATTATACAGCAACAAGAGGAAATAATGTTTTTGCTTATGAAGATGTTTCGGGAACAGCTCTGACGGTGCCCCCTAATTATTTACCAGGAACTCCAGCTGATGGAGGTGTTTCAAGAAATTTTGATTTCCCATTTTCAATGACGGGGAGCCCAACACCTAATTTAAATGCTTCTATCACAAATTTATTTTATTTGAATAATAAAATTCATGATGTATTTTATCAATTCGGATTTACAGAGTCTGCAAAAAATTTCCAACAGAATAATTTTGGAAAAGGAGGCTTAGGTGATGACTCTGTATACGCAGAAGCTCAAGATGGTGGAGGTACAAATAATGCAAACTTCTCATCTCCTGCGGATAGTTATAATCCCAGAATGCAAATGTATTTATGGTCAACAGTAAATAGAGTATTCTTCTACAATGCACCAACTGTTGCTACTACACGTACTCCATCGGCAGGAACAGCAGTATTCGGACCTGCGCTTACACCGACTGGAGTAACTGGTGATATTCAACTTTCTTCTGTTTTAAACGGATGTACAGCATTACCTGTAGGATCTCTTACTGGGAAAATTGGATTAGTAGAAAGAGGGACTTGTGATTTTGCACTTAAAACTAAAAATTTACAGAATGCCGGTGCTATTGCTACTATTATTTACAATAATACAGCAAATGGAAATACAGTAATTAATATGTCTGGAGCAGATGCTACAATTACTATTCCTGCTGTTTTAGTTGGTAATACTGAGGGTGAGTATATTAAAACACATTTATCTGCAAATACTGTTGTAAATGTTACTTTAAAAAAGGATCCAGCTTTAAGTGTTACTCCTGACGGAAGTTTTGATAATGGAATTGTTATCCATGAATATGGTCATGGAATATCAAATAGAATGACAGGTACTGGAGCTGGTTGTTTGAATGCAAATGTTAGTAAAGAGCAAATGGGAGAAGGATGGTCAGACTTTTTTGCATTAATGTTGACGAATAAGCCTGGAGATAATGCTTCTGTACCAAGAGGAATTGGAACATATGCTGGAGGACAGGCAATTACAGGCGGCGGAATTAGACCTGCGAAATATTCTCCAGATTTTACCATTAATGGCTTTACTTACGCAGATACTAATGGTTTAGAGTATAATAACGGTCAAGGAATGGTACCAGATGTACATTCTATAGGTTTTCTTTGGGCATCAATGTTATGGGATTTAAATTGGGAATATGTTACTAAATATGGCTATGCTTCTGATGTAACTGCAAATGCTACAAGTGGAAGTGCAAGAGTTTTACAGTTGGTAACTGATGCGTTAAAACTTCAAGGATGTTATCCTTCTTTTATTGATGGGAGAAATGCAATTTTGGCTGCTGAATTTGCAACTACACAGGGCGCAGACAAATGTATGATTTGGAAAACTTTTGCGAAAAGAGGTTTAGGAAATAATGCTTCTGCAGGAGTTAAAGCAGATATTAATGACCAGGTGGAAGATTTTACTCTTCCGTCTGAATGTTTACTTTCTACATCAGAAACAAGTGCAGTTAAAAATGTTGGAATATCTATTTATCCAAACCCTGCTAAAAATGAGTTTTATATTAATTTCCCAAGCAATACTTTAGGAAAAGTAGATGTTGAGATTTATGATATGTCAGGAAAATTGATTTCTACAGAAAGTAAAATTTCACCAGAATCTAAAAAAGCAATTTCTACAAGCAAATTGATTAACGGAACTTACCTTGTAAAAGTGAAAGGTTTAGGTATCGATACCGCTTCAAAAGTTATTATCAACAAATAATACTTTAAAAGCTAAATTATAAAAAGGCTGTCTCATTTTTGAGATGGCCTTTTTGATTTATTAATAGATATATTTTTCTTTTAAGTTAATCTTAAATAATATTTCATAAAATCTCACTATTTTTATAGAATATTAATAACTAAAATCATGAATTGTATTTTTATTAATAAAATAAAAAAAATCAATGTAAAAACTCTATTTGCGTTTTTTATTTTGTTTCCATACGTTGTATTTTCTCAGCAACAGAAGCGGTTGATTACCAATTATATTCTTACAAAACATGCTCAGGATTTTAAAAAATCAGATTTAAGAGATTTTCAAATCGATAATATAGATTCATCTGAATCTTTAAAAGCAGAAATTGTAAAAGTTCAACAAAAATTTAAAGGATATCCTGTTTATAATGCGGTAGGAACGGCGATGATTAAAAATGGTGAAATTGTATATTTTTCAGATTCTTTTGTGAAAAACTATACTATTTCTACTTCAGAAACGGCGACTTTAAATAAAGAAAAAGCGCTTAAAAATATTGCTTCAACTTTAGGGAAAAAAGAAATTGAAAATTTTCAAATTTTAGATAATTCATCGTCAGAATTAACTCATCAAGATTTTGTAAAACAAAGATTGATATTTACTAACGTACATGATAATTTAAGACTTGCTTACGAGTTTTCTTTTCATGAACCCAATTCTGCAAACTATTGGAATATCTTGGTAGATGCCCATTCAGGTGAGATTATTTCAAAAGACAATTTGAATTTATCTTGTAATTTCCATTCAGATGCATATTCTGGAGAATCTGTGATTTCAAATACAGCAATAGCTAATGATTTTCAAAAAAAAACTTTATTTAAATCGGCTGATGATGCGAGTTACAATATTTTTCCTTTACCCATAGAAGCACCCACTTTTGGAAACCGTTCAATTGTTTCTAATCCATGGATTTTAGCTTCATCACCAGAAGGATGGCACTCTACAGGAGCAGCAAATTATACTATAACAAGAGGGAATAATGTCTTCGCTTATGAAGATACTGCAAACAAAAATGAACCAGGATTTTCTCCTGATGGAGGAGCGAATAGAAATTTTGATTTCTCTTTTTCGATTAACGGAACTCCTTCATTGAATCGAAACGCAGCGATTACCAACTTGTTTTATATTAACAATAAAGTACATGATATTTTTTATCAGTTCGGATTTACGGAATCTGCAAGAAATTTTCAGCAGAATAATTTCGGAAAAGGAGGAAATGGAAACGATTATGTTTTGGCTGAATCTCAAGATGGAGGCGCTTTAAATAATGCCAATTTTACAACACCCTCTGATGGTAACAGACCTTTGATGCAAATGTACCTTTGGTCGACGGTTAATAGATATGTTTTTTATAACGCTCCTTTATCAGCAATTCCGAGGATTCCTCAAGCGAGTCCGGCTCAATTTGGTCCACAACTCAATGGAGTTGGCGTGACTGGAGATATTGCTTTAGCTTTAATAATTAATGGTTGCTCTGTATTGCCTTCAGGGTCGTTAGCTGGAAAAATAGGGTTGATTGAAAGAGGTGGTGCTTCAGGTTGTACGTTTGCTTTGAAAGTAAAAAATGCCCAAGATGCCGGTGCTATTGCTGCAATTATTTATAACAATCCTACGGCTATTAATTTTCCATCTTCAATGGGCGGAGCAGATGCTACAATAACGATACCCTCAGTTCTTATTACTAATGACGAAGGAGAATTTATAAAAACTCAACTAAATAATTCTTTAGCTGTCAATATTACATTAAAAAGTGACCCGGCAACTGCGACTACACCAGATGGAAGTTTCGATAATGGTATTATTACCCACGAATATGGCCATGGAATTTCAAATAGGCTTACCGGAGATGGCTATGCCTGCCTTTTAAAATCTCAAAGTAAAGAGCAAATGGGTGAAGGCTGGTCAGATTTTTTTGCTTTAATGTTGACCAATAAACCTGGTGATAATGCCAATGTTCCGAGAAGTATTGGGACGTATGCAAGTGGACAGTCTACCACTGGAGCCGGATTAAGACCTGTAAAATATTCGCCCAATTTTTCTATTAATAATTATACTTACGGAGATACCAACGGGATGGAGATTGAGGAAGATGGCGAAATTGTTCCCGATGTACATCGTATAGGTTTTATTTGGGCATCGATGCTTTGGGATCTTCATTGGCAATATGTTGCGAAATATGGTTATTCTTCAGATGTTTTAGCTAATAAAACTAGTGGAAGTGCCCGTGTTTTGCAACTTGTAACCGATGCGCTGAAATTACAGGCGTGTAATCCTACATTTATCGATGGTAGAAATGCAATATTAACTGCTGAAATGTTTACCACTAAAGGAGAAGACCGATGCATGATCTGGAAGACTTTTGCTAAAAGAGGATTAGGTTTAAATGCTTTACCGGGAAATAAAATGAATATCAATGATCAAAAAGAAGACTTTTCAATTCCTAAAGATTGTGTTGATGGCAATGCAAATATTCCTATTGATAAGAGCTTGATCGCGATTTATCCTAATCCTGCAAAAGATGAGTTTTTTATTTATTTAAAAGATTTTACCATCGGGAATCTTCACCTGCAGATTTATGATATGTCGGGAAAATTAATTCTTTCAGAAAACAGATCGTCACAAGATTCCAGAATTCCTGTTTCTACAAAAAATTTCGAAAATGGAGTATATGTTGTAAAACTACAAGGAATAGGAGTTGACACGAGTTCAAGAATAATTGTAAAGAAATAAAACTTAAAAAGTTCATTAAATACAATCACTTCAGATTTTCCTGAGGTGATTTTTGTTAATATACAGTTGTCTTATTTTTAAAATAATATGTCGTAACTTTGTCGGCTGTAAAAAATTATGAAGAAGAAAAATATTTTAAAAGGAGTATTGTTTGTTGGTTTTGGGGCGAGTATTTACGGAATGCTTGCTACGTTCGTAAAAATGTCTTACAAAGATGGCTTCACCACTTCTGAGGTAACAACCGCTCAGTTTGCTTTAGGAATCGTAGGTCTTTTAATCCTGAATTTTATTCAGACGATTACGTCAAAAAAGAAATTATCATCACCGAGTCGCCGAGAAGTTAGAATGTTGGTTTTAGCAGGTACTTCTTTAGGCTGCACCAGCTTATTTTACTATATAGCCGTACAATATATTGCGGTATCTATTGCAATTGTGTTGTTAATGCAGTCGGTTTGGTTTAGTGTAGTGGTCGAAAGTTTTATTACTAAAAAGTTTCCGAATGCTAAAAAAGTGGTCGCAACTATCATTGTTTTGTTGGGAACCGTTTTAGCAACAAATCTGATTAATCTGGAAGTAAAATTAGACTGGCATGGTGTTTTTTGGGGATTATTAGCGGCAGCATCTTTTACGATGACCATGTTTACCTCAAATACTTTAGCAACTCATTTACCAGTACTTCGAAAAAGTGTCATCATGTTAACAGGAGGCTCTTTAGTTATTTTGGTATTTTTGTTTTTTGCCCAAATAGGACCTTTGTATTCTGAAACTCTAAAATCTTTTTATTTAAATTTTACCGAAAATACAGAGCATATAAGACCATTTGATTATTCAATTTTTTGGACTTACGGATTTATTTTAGCTTTATTCGGAACTGTTATTCCACCGATTTTATTCAATTTAGGTTTTCCAAATACAGGTTTAGGATTAGGAAGTATTATTTCTTCATTAGAACTTCCGGTATCTGTAACGATGGCGTTTGTTCTTTTGGGTGAAAAAGTTATTCTTATTCAATGGGTAGGAATTGTACTTATTTTAATGGCAATTGTTTTAATGAATTTACCTTCAAAAAAAGAAAAATTGATTCCTGAGCAGATTTTGTAGAGCAAATGTTAAAAATTTAATTTGAAAAACTTTCCAATCTTAGCTGAGTGAAACGTTTTTGCGAACAAAAAATATTTTCAAATATTTTAGGTAAAAACTTTGTGACCTTTGCGTTAAAGATTCAAGAACAGTAATGATAATTAAATTATAAATAATACCGAAAACCGTTTCTTTTGAAGCGGTTTTTTTAAATTTATATCTAAAATAAATTTTTCATGAAATATTTAAAAAATGCTGCGGTTATCATGTTGTTTTCATCTGTGTCTGTCTTTTCTCAGATAAAACCTTTAGATGCGATGCTTTCTAACTATCAATATCCTTTTGAAGTTCATTTTAAAGAGTTGAATTCTCAGAAGCAAAATCTAAAAATGGCATATATGGATGTGAAACCCCAAAAACCAAATGGGAAAACTATTATGCTGCTTCATGGGAAAAACTTCAACGGAGCCTATTGGGAAAAAACAGCTAAAGATTTGTCTGAAAAAGGATTTAGGGTGATTATTCCTGATCAGATTGGTTTTGGAAAATCTTCGAAACCTCAGAACTATCAGTTTTCATTTGCTCAGTTAGCAAGCAATACAAAATCTATTTTAGATGAACTTAAAATTGATAAAATTATCGTTTTGGGACATTCGATGGGAGGAATGGTTGCTACAAGATTTACTTTAATGTATCCTGAAACAGTAGAAAAATTAATTCTCGAAAACCCAATTGGATTAGAAGATTACAAAGTTTTGGCAAAGTATCAAACGGTAGATGAAGCATATCAGTCAGAATTAAAAAATACAGCCGAAACGTATAAAAATTATCAGCTTAAATTCTATTACGACAACCAATGGAAAGCTGAATATCAACCGTGGCTAGATCTCATCGCAGGTTGGACGCTGCATAAAGATTATCCTCAAGTTGCTTGGAATGCAGCATTGACAACTGATATTATCTTTAATCAACCAGTCGTTTATGAATTTAAAAATATAAAAACACCTACTTTATTGATTATCGGAACAAGAGACCGAACAGCGATTGGAAAGGACCGCGCTCCCAAAGAAATTCAACCAACAATGGGGCAGTATCAGGAATTGGGAAAGAAAACGCAACAAGAAATTACAGGTTCAAAACTTGTCGAGCTTGAAAATGTAGGGCATCTTCCTCACATTGAAGTCTACGACAAATTCTGGAATGTTTTGTATGATTTTGTAAAATAGGATGGAGGATGGAAGTTTGATGCTGGAAGCTGGAAGTTTAAAAGATTGAGAATAAACTTATAGATGAAGTGGTAAAAATTCTCATCCTTTGGAGGGGTGGCGAAAAATCTTCGATTTTTTGACGGGTGGTTTTATAAGGAGAATACTTAAGTTTCTTTAAAGTATTTCAATAATTTTATTTGGTGTCTTACTTGTTTTAGCCCCGATTGCAGTGGAAATCCTTTTTTGAAAAAAAAGATTGCAACGGAAAGCGGGAAATAGCTTCTAAAAGCAATCGACGTATTCAAATAGCTCCTAAAAATAAAAAGAGACTGCTAAAAATTAGCAGTCTCTCTTCGTATGTGTTGTTGTCTGAATTATTTCTTCTTGTAAGCAGCGTCTTTAATTCTCGCTTTTTTACCTCTAAGGTCTCTGAAGTAGTAAATTCTAGATCTTCTAACTCTACCTCTTCTGTCAACTTCGATTTTTTGAAGAGCAGGCATGTTGATAGGGAAAACTCTCTCAACACCTACATCACCACTCATTTTTCTGATTGTAAAAGTCTTTGTAGAACCTGTTCCTCTTAATTGGATAACAGTTCCTTTGAAGAACTGAGTTCTAGTTTTTTGACCTTCCTTAATCTCGTAATACACAGTGATTGTGTCTCCAGCTTTGAATTCAGGGAATTCTTTTTTTGTAATGTACTTGTCTTGTACGTACTTTAATAAATCCATTTTTGTAATAAAAATTTTTTTGTCAAGCTAAACAACTTTCACGGACTTCGTCAGAGGTTGAATAACAGGCTGCAAATATATGAAATACTTTTTGAATATGCCAAACAATTTTATAATAAGAAAATACCTTTCTAGGGATTCTTTTTTACGAAATAATTAATGATTGCTTATTATTAGGGTCATTTTGAGTTTACATGTGGGGTATATATTTGCGGGATTAAAAAATCACACAATTACTTAACAATCAATTCAAAAAAAAAAATTATTATGAGGCATTATTTATTCTTCTTTTTTTTCGTCGTCCAGCTTAGTTATGCTCAGACTTTGTATCCTTACTTACAAAACCCTGCTCATAACTCGATGATCGTCAACTGGAAAACCAGTTCAGATAACGAGACCACCGTTCTCTATGGGAATTCTCCCACTAACCTTAATGTTACCGTAACAGGAACGACCAACATTTTTTCTGACACAGGTTATAATAACAACTATTATTATCACACCGCAAAAATTACAAATTTACAACCCAACACCAAGTATTACTATAAAATAAAAACAGGAGCCAGCGAATCTGCGGTCTATAACTTCAGAACACTTCCTCTGCCGGGGCAACCTGTTACTCTTGATGGGAAAATAAGGTTTTTGATTATGGGAGATAACCAAATCAAATCAGAACCTCGATATGATTCATTAAACTATAAAGCCTATAAAAAGCTAAAAGAGAAGTTTGGGCCTACTTCAGATCCTTCAGATAATATCGCACTTACTTTTATGGTAGGAGATCAGGTAGATGTGGGAACATTGGATCATTATGAGAATGTCCACTTTAAAAAGAACAGAAAATTGTCACCTTATCTTCCGATTCTTACCACGGTAGGAAATCATGAGACCTATGGTACTTTAGGAATGAATTCTTACTACGCACATTTTAATATTGATGAAATTAAATACAAAAACATTACATCGGGTAATGAAAACTATTACGCTCAACAAGCTGGAAACGTACTTTTTGTAAGTTTAAGTTCAGAGCATACAGGGTCTGCACAGCAAACTTGGCTTCAGCAGATTTTAACCGAAGCAAATAATGATCCTACAGTTGACTGGATTATTTCATTAAGCCACAGACCTTATCAGGCAGAGCAATATGTAGGTGATATTTCTACTTGGGTAAGAAATAATGCAGTTCCTCTTTTAGCTGGATCAAATAAATATTTGATGCATGTAGGAGCTCACCATCACTTGTACCATAGAGGGCAATTAAAAAATACACCAAACTATCAGATTATCTCTGGCGGGACAGCTTGGGATCAGTATTGGGGGATGTCTACAGAACAGGATTTTGATGATGTACAAAAAACATTAACTGATTGGACGTATCAAATCATTGAAGTAGATGTAGCCAACGGAAAAGTAGATATCGAAAGTTATTCTATTGGTGGTATTTATACACAAAAAGATAATGTGTTGATTGATTCATTCCACAGGTATAAAAATAAGCCTAAACCTGCAAAACCATCGATTACGAATACATTTACGGGACCGATAACCTTGCCTTTAACATTAAACGGAAGTGCTTTCTCTTCGCCGGCAAACGAACTTTTAAATACGACTCAGTTTTTAGTAAGTAAAGCGGCTGATTTTTCGGTTATCGAAAAAGAATTTTACAGAGATTATGAAAACTGGTTTGGTAAAGAAGGAAACGGAAATCCTGATGTTACCAAAAACCTAAATGCAGGAGTAGATATCACCAAAGCAACCTTTGCAGCAAACTCTATCACAAACGGTGTATATTATGTGAAAACCCGCTACAGAGACAGAAATATGGAGTGGAGTGACTGGAGTGATGTAAAACAGTTTGAAGTAACAGGAAGTGTGGTTTCAAATCCTAACCTTATTTTGAATAAGACAGAATATTTGCAGAATGAAGCGATTATAGCAACTTACAATGACGGGCCCGGAAATCAGCAAGATTGGGTAGGACTTTACAAAAAAGGTCAGAATCCTACGACAGTAACTTCTCAAGGATATGTTTATACCAACGGACAAACTTCGGGAACAGCAACATTTCCAAATGGTTTAGCAACTAAAGGGCAGTATTTTGCAGGTTTTTTTGCCAATAATGGATATACCGAAATAGCACCTAGAAAAGAATTTTATGTAGGCCCAAAAGTGGTTCTTCAGACAACGTCAGATGCATATCCTGTGGGTGGAACGGTTGTCGTTAACTTCTCAAACGGACCGAATTTAACAAAAGACTGGATCGGAATTTACAAAATGGGGCAGGTTCCGGGGCCAACTGCGGCTGCAAAATGGAGTTATGTAACAACAGCTGCAGGAACTCTTAATTTTATAGGTCTTCCAAAAGGATATTATTATGCTCAATATTTTCTTGAAGACAGCTATACAACGGTAGGAGAAAAAGTTTTCTTTAAAGTAGGAGACATCGTTACAGACCTTTGGATTAATAAACCGGTTTATACATTGGGTGAAAATATCACCGCTTCATGGACGGATTCTCCAGGAATTATCAAAGACTGGTTAGGAATTTACCCTCAAAGTGTTTCGGTTCCTGATGACCAATTTATTTCATATACTTATTTTGACGGTTTAGCTCAAGGTACAAAAGCCATTACAGGAAATGTAAATGGAGTACCAACTACAGCAGGTAATTATTACATGGTGATGTTTACCAACGATTCTTACACAGAAGTTTCAAATAGAGTACAGTTTCAGGTGACTGCGGGAACTTTGGGAACTGAAGAAACGAAAAATAAAACCGAGAAAAATGTAATTTTATATCCTAATCCTACAAAACCAGGGCAGCCAACTTTCATTAAAAGTGATTATCCAATCGAGAAAATAGAATTGATATCAGCTGCAGGTCAATTGCTATACAAATCTGAAAACGTACAAAACCAACGTTTCTCTTTAGTGAATGAGAATTTACCTAAAGGTGTTTATTTTGTAAAAGTGTATACCAGAAAATTATTTACTTTAAAATTGATTGTAGAATAAAAATATTCACAACTTATTGATAGATAGCGGAACTTGTTTCCGCTATTTTATTTTTAATAATGAGATAAGCTGAAATTTATAGGGATAAATACTTTTGTCTTTCAAAATTTATTTGAAATAGGGTAGATATGATAAAAATGTTTAAATTTAAAACTGAAAAAAATCAAATATTTCATGATAGATAAAAGAGTAAAAAATGCCGCAGAAGCGATTGAAGGAATTCAGGATGGAATGACTTTGATGTTGGGAGGATTCGGGTTGTGTGGAATTCCGGAAAATTCAATCAACGCTTTGGTAGATAGTGATGTAAAAGATTTGACATGCATTTCAAACAACGCCGGAGTTGATGATTTTGGCTTGGGATTATTGCTTCATAAAAGACAAATTAAAAAGATGATTTCATCTTATGTTGGAGAAAATGCAGAATTTGAAAGACAAATGTTGTCGGGTGAATTAGATGTTGAGCTGACTCCACAAGGAACATTGGCGGAAAAATGTCGTGCCGCTCAAGCAGGAATTCCTGCATTTTACACTCCTGCAGGTTTCGGGACAGAAGTTGCAGAAGGTAAAGAAGTAAAAGATTTCAAAGGAAAGCCTCATATTTTAGAACACGCTTACGAAGCAGACTACTCAATCGTAAAAGCATGGAAAGGTGATCACGCAGGAAACTTGATATTCAAAGGATCAGCAAGAAACTTTAATCATCCAATGGCAGGAGCGGGGAAAATTACCATCGCTGAAGTAGAAGAATTGGTAGCACCTGGCGAATTAGATCCTAATCAAATCCATATTCCGGGTATCATGATTCAAAGAATTTTCCAAGGCGAAAATTTCGAAAAAAGAATCGAGCAGAGAACGGTTAGAAAAAGAGATTAATTTTTTTTCATTTAATAATAAATTACCCCGAAGTCAATTTTCGGGGTAATTTATTATATTTATTTAGAGTCAATTTGTCATTCTGACGAAGAAGTAATCTATGTTTTCAATCATGTCAACTTCAAACATCTATCTTCCAACTTCCAGCCTTTTAAGCTTCAGTTGTACTCTTCCTTTCTCCAATCTGCTGTCTCCACATCGCATAATACAAACCTTTTTCTTCAATTAATTGTAGGTGAGAGCCTGTTTCGATGACTTGCCCGCGTTCCAAAACATAAATTCGGTCTGCATGCATAATTGTACTTAATCGGTGGGCAATTAAAACGGTTATTTGCTCTTTTTCTTTAGAAATTTCTTTAATGGTTGTTGTAATTTCCTCTTCAGTAATGCTATCCAAAGCTGATGTAGCTTCATCAAAAATAAGAAGATGAGGTTTTCTTAATAAAGCTCTTGCGATGGCAATTCTTTGTTTTTCACCGCCGCTTAATTTTAATCCACCTTCTCCGATAACGGTTTCTATTCCTTTTTCAGCACGTTGTAAAAGAGCCGTACAACTCGATTTTTTTAATGCCAATTGCAAATCTTCTTCTGTTGCAGAAGGATTTACAAACAAAAGATTTTCTCTTATCGTTCCAGCAAAAAGCTGGGTGTCTTGCGTTACAAATCCAATTTGGTTTCTCAATTCATCAAAATCAAATTCTTTTCCGTCAATATTATTATAAAAAATACTACCTTCCTGTGGTCTGTATAATCCTACAAGTAATTTTACCAAAGTACTTTTTCCTGAGCCACTAGGTCCTACAAAAGCAATGGTTTCACCATTTTTCACATCAAATGAAATAGAACTAAGCGCTTTATAATGAGCACTCTGATGTTGAAAAGAAACATTTTTGAACTCTAATTCTTCAATTGCGCCGATTTTTTTAGGGTTTAAAGGTTTTGGCTCAACTTCTTTTTTCATTACTCGGTCAAAATTTTGAAGAGACGCTTCTGCTTCACGGTAAGAAATAATGATGTTTCCGATTTCCTGCATCGGTCCGAAAATAAAGAATCCGTAAAACATCAGTGATAGATATTGTCCCGGAGTTACGATATTTTTAAAAATCAATAAGAGTAAAGTGAACGTAATTACCTGCTGTAAAAAATTCACTAAAGTTCCCTGTACAAAACTCAGTGAACGAATGCTTTTTACTTTTCTCAGTTCGAGATTCAGAATTTTATAGGTATTGTTGTTCAATCGTTGTACTTCCTGATTGGTCAATCCCAAACTTTTTACAATCTCAATATTTCTAAGACTTTCTGTAGTACTTCCTGCTAAAGCTGTCGTTTCGGTAACGATATTTTTTTGAATCGTTTTAATTCTTTTACTCAGTAAATTGGTTACAACAGCGATAAGAATAATTCCCACGACATAAACCGGCATAATCGACCAATGCAGACGAATGGCATACACTGAAACGAAAATAATACTGACCAAAATTCCAAAAAATACATTAATGAAATTATTGATAAACTTCACAGAATCTTCACGTACTTTGGTTAAAATAGAAAGAGTCTCACCACTTCTCTGGTCTTCAAACTCCTGAAAAGGCAATCTCATAGAATGCTGTAAACCATCGGTGAAAATCTGAGCCCCAAATTTTTGAATAATCACACTTACCACATAATCCTGAAATGCTTTAGCGATTCGGCTAATCATTGCCGTTCCGATTAATAACCCCAAAAAATAAAATACACCGTGATAAATATCGGTTCCGTAGAGATATTCATTCAAAGTTCTTGGGATTAATTTTTCTTTGTCAAAATAATTAGGCTGGTTCACCAATTTGTCTAATATATTCCCGGTTATCGCAGGAGCAAATAGAGAAAAGACCTGATTGATAGAAGCTAACAACAGCGATGCAATAATTAGCCATTTATAGGGTTTTAAATAATTTAATAGAATTTTCATTTGTAAAATTAAAAGCCCACAAATTTACGACAATTTGCGAAGTAAAATTTATCATAGGGTAAGAAAGTAAGTTAAACAGATTAATTTTTCAACCTTTAGGAATATTAAAATTTTAAGATTTTTTAAACGAAAAATCAAAGATTTTATTTAATAAAAATACTTAAAGCGAAGCTCAACTTAATTATTCTAAACTCCTTAATAAAACTTTAATGGTTTAACAATTTCATAAATAAAACTTGTGCTTTCGTGGTAAAAAATGGATGTAAAACTCCAACTAATCACACAGATATTCGCAGATGATTGAGAATATCTGTGTATTCTGCGTGGAATAAAATAAATCGCCATAAATGTATAAATTTAATTTAGCCTGATAAGAAAGAAAGTGTTTTCGTAATTCTGAAAAAATGGCTAATTTGGCTGGATAAGATTATGCTATGCTAACTAAAGAACAAATTGCACAAAGAATTTCAAAAGAAGTAAAAGACGGATATTATGTAAACTTAGGAATTGGAATTCCAACATTGGTTGCCAATTACGTTCCTGATAATCTTTCAGTAGAGTTTCAAAGCGAAAACGGAGTTTTAGGAATGGGTCCATTTCCTTTTGAAGGCGAAGAAGATGCAGACATTATCAATGCCGGAAAACAGACGATTACCATTCTTGATGGTGGCTCATTTTTCGATTCAGCATTCAGTTTTGGGATGATTAGAAGTCAAAAAGTAGACTTAACCATCCTTGGAGCAATGGAAGTTTCAGAAAACGGAGACATCGCCAACTGGAAAATCCCAGGAAAAATGGTAAAAGGAATGGGAGGCGCAATGGATTTGGTAGCTTCTGCTGAAAATATTATTGTTGCGATGATGCACGTCAACAAAGCTGGAGAAAGTAAAATTCTAAAAAAATGCACACTTCCTCTAACCGGAATTAACTGTGTGAAAAAAATAGTTACTGAACTAGCCGTTTTAGATGTTACTCCAGCAGGATTCAAACTTGTTGAAAGAGCACCGGGAGTTTCGGTAGAACACATCATTAAATCTACAGAAGCCGATTTAATCATTGAAGGAGAAATTCCTGAAATGCAATTCTAAATAAAACAAAAACCTCTGTCAAATTAGACTACGTCTTAGAGTTTATACAAGAAAGATAATATTTCGCTAAGAAATGGTTTGATTATGAATGAAATATAAAAAAAGAGCTGTCTTTTTAAGACAGCTCAAAATAAATAATATTCTCATTAGTTTTTTCCTAATTCTAACCACTGTATGAGTTTATTTATTCTCTATTTTTAACGAGTATCCAGCCTGTGTACTTTATGGGAGTTTTTGCGGCATTGGGCTCATTCCAATTAATATGATACCAGTAAGTATCGGTAGATATTTTTTTGCCAGATCCTTTACCATCCCATCGATAGTTGTTAAACTTATCTCCTGTAAAAATTTTGTTACCATATCTGTCGTAGATAACAAATGAAAGATTCTCTTTATAAGCCAGTTGGCTATAATCAATAAAATCATTTACGTGATCACCGTTGGGAGTAATGGCGTTGATTAAATTGGGTATGGTTACTTCTACTAAGATTGGGGTACAGTTATAATTATCTTTTATATAGAAAGTATGTTGACCTCTTGATAGGTTTGTGAATACATTAGAATCTTGCCATGTAGTCGTTCCGTCTATTGCGTATTGAAAAGGTGGAGTTCCGCCACTTACCATTACAAGTGCGCTATTGTTTGTAATTTCAATTGAAGTAATTACCGGATCTTGAACTTTTTTTACATGTACTGTTTGTTTTAGGAAACATCCATTTTGTGCAAGTATCACCGAATATTCTCCTACCGGAACTCCTTGAATAGATGAGGTTGTTGCTCCTGTATTCCATTGGTAACTGTCATATCCTAGGCCTGCATCAAGAGATGTTGTGGCATCAATACAAATATATTTGTCTACGAGTATGGACGATTTTTTGATAGGAATTGTAACCAATTTAATTTTTGCTGTTGCTATACATCCTCCTTCTGCTGTTATTTTAACATAAACATATCCTTCTGCTGAAGCGTATTTTGTAGGGTCAGCAATTTCGTTATTATTAGTATTCAAATCATTCAAAGTAGCGTAGTACTTTTTAGTGTAAGGAGAGGTGTAGTCAATCACATTTGCCGTTGTAAGATTAAATAATGCAGTGGAATCAGTATCATATTGACAAGCGGTAATTGTTGATTCTTTTGGAATAAGAGGTACAATGTTTATGGTATGGGTTACTTGCTCGCAATCTATAAACTCAGGTGCATTCCCACAGAATTTATAAACTATAACATCTGAACCTGAATATCCTGGGGTTGGCGTGTATGTAATGGTTCCGTTTGCATTTATAATTGCTGTTCCATGAGTAGGGGGAGTGATGATTTTTACCGTATTGGCAACTAAAGTTTGTGTAGAAGATGTAAATGTAGGCTGTATGATTTTGGTACCGCAAGTTTCATCGGTTTTTGTACTTTCCTTTAAACACGAAAAAACTTTATAAGCTAGTGTTACTACTGGCGTGCAAGTTCCCATCGTTACTCTTACGGTATAATTTCCTCCTACTAATGGAGCATAGGTATTAGATGTTGCACCAGTGATAAGCACTCCGTTCAAATACCATTGGTATGAATCGTATCCTGGATCAAGTTCTAAAATAATTCCAGGTGCGCATTCTCCTGTTTGTTTTGAAATGACAGGAACCGATGAAAATCCTGCAAAATACCCACCGTATCCTGATGTATTATATCCTCCATTAATACCGGCGGTTACTGCTTTGTCTGATTCAATAGTAAGATTACCGGTAACGCCTTCAATACCATAAGTAACCCAAGCTGTATTTCCTGTAAGAGGATACGGCCCCGCTGTGGAAGCAGGCGGTGCTCCATTTACAAATACAGTTGCTCCAGCCTCCGTTAAAATATTAAGTTTAATCAGTACGCCATTAGGTATTGTACTTGTACCATTAGAGCCAAGAGGCATTTCGTTGATTTTGCCAATCTCATCAATTTTTCTAGGTAAAAAACAACTTAATGGTGGGGTATAATTAAAGCCACAAGTTGCACTTTGGTTATTAACGGAAACTAATTGATATAAATAAGCATTTTTTGATGTAGTAATGAGCATGTTGGCATGCCCTGCAGTACCTTGTGCAATATACTGATTTCCTAAAATTCTATACCATTTGCCTTGGTTAAGCGTAGCTATAGGAGATGTTGCCCCATTAAGATAAATTTTTGTGTCATCTTCAGTAGCAATGATTATTCCTCCTTCCAAATCAGCAGCGGTAGACCGGGTTCTTACCATTGCAAAAGTATTTCCTAATCTTTCTGTTGGTACCGCTTGATCTAAAATAGAATCTGATCCCCCGGAAGTATTATTCGCAAAATTACCATTAACATTTCCATTTGTAAGGGTGATAGGTTTGTCTGCAACAATCTTAGCTCCCATAAAAGGTGCATTATTTCCGGCATTTCCGGCAAAGATAAAAGATTGACCTTTATTTAAGATGAAAGTTTGTGTTGTTCCCGTTGTAGTAGTTCCAAAAAAGGTGATAGCCCCATTCCAGGTTGCAGTTATCGTCGTATTGTCCTCTGTTGCCATCACACCTGCAGTAAAGTTATTCGTTATATTAGAGGAAGGGGTAGAGGCTACATAAAACTCTTTGCCTATTCCTGCTTTTCCTTTACTGGTAAGAATCTCAGCATGCGCTTCACTACTTACCATTCTCAAGGTGCAAAAAAATGGTTTGCTGGCGTTTATATACAAGCCTTTATTGATAGGTGTAAAAGCCTGTGCTGGCAAATTTGCTGAGATTGCTGTACCAGGAACTGAAAAAGTTTTTGGGTTGCCTCTACTGATTGTAACTGTTCCCAATACCGCATTATTACTGTATATTGTTACCAAAAAAGGAGTTACAGAATCTGTAGACAGATATAATGCTTGCGTGTGAGAGTGGAATATTGAATGATAATAAGGCGCAATCCAATGTTCTGAATCTTTTTGTGCTGACAAGTTATTTGCCACAGAAACCAGGATAAGCAGTATAAGTAGATATTTTCTCATAATTAGTAATCATTTTTTATGAATAAAGCCTATTTATGTTTAGAGATTGTTTAAATTTTATGAGTATTGTTTCATTATTACTTTGAAATGTATTTTTGATGTAACGGGGGCTCAATCAAAAATATGGAGTGAAAAATAGGCTCAAAATAATTTAATAAAGAACCCAAAATAAAGTTGAGCATCAAAATAAATATTTAGCTGAAATTTTAAACAAATTCTTAATATTTTGTTGTTATTATTTTATAAATAGGCTTTAGATATTGTAGTGCAGGTATGTGATAACTCTTTATTTTTAAAGTTTCTCTAACTCAACTCTACTTTTTGAGTATTTTAAGATGTTGCTTCTCTCCATTATTATATTTTACAGTGAAAATGTATAATCCAACGTTCAAATCAGACAACGTTATTTCTTTTGTGATTTTATAAATTTCTTTTACCATTTGTCCGGAAGCAGTGGTAATAATGATTGATTTTATATTCTCTACATCTGATAGATTGACAACATTTGTAAAAGGGTTTGGATATACTTTAAATTTTGGATTAGAAGAAACATCATGGGTAGAAAGTGCAGAAGATGCTTCCCAATAAATATCGTCCCAAAAATGAGACCTGGTTGTAGTTCCATTATTTCTTATTGCTAATCTTGCAGTTGAAGGAACTGATGTAGGGATAACTACGGTATAATCAGTGTAATTTGTATCGGGAGTTATGGTTTGTATATTTACAAATGACGAAGCATTGGTAGGGTTTGTTACATATCCAATATCCAGCGACCCTGTTCCTGTTGTGACTTTGGTTTTCATTCTTAGCTGATGGGTTCCTGCATTCACATTATTGAATTCGGGTAATACAACAATTGAATAATTAACTGCACTAGAAGAGGTCATAGAAATACTTCTGCTGCCCGAAGAAGTGTTAGAGTTTGTTATTGTTTGTGCTCCTGCTTGTGCTCCCATAATACGATTCCAGCATTTAGGAACAATATTACCAGTTATATAGCTGTCAAAATTTTCAAAAAGAGAAGATATAGGTGCACAGTCTGTTGTGAAATTTCCTAATGCAGACCATGGGCTTTTATCGGTCGCACTACATACGGAACGCACCCAAACATTATACGTAGAGCTTGGCTGTAATGATGATAGATTAGCAGTTGTTACAGCAGATACTCCTGAGGGAGCAGTAGTGCTTAGAGGAGGTGTACTATTTAATGAGTAGTAATATTCGTATCCATTGGCTGGTGCAAAAGAAGGTGCAACCCAATCGATAGTTGCTGTATTGGTTGTGACTGTAGAAGCTGTAATATTGTTTGGCATATAACATGTTGCTGCTTGAGTAAGAGTAATGTCATCAACCGTTAAATACCAATCGGCGGTTCCTGTAGGGGGAGTAGTTTTAGTTCCGGTAATCCTGAAACGAAAATCAGAGTCTAAGGGAACGGCTCCTGACGGAATAGTTGCGGTAAATGCCGTACAATTGGTTTCAGATATAAAATCTACCTGATTTCCTAAGATATTCCATGTATTGCCACCGTTTACAGAATATTCAACAAGCATATTTCCATTGGTGACATATACACTGCTTGATTTTTTTGCAGAATAATTGAAGTTAACAGCTATAGCATTTCCATTAGAACCATTGCTTGAGTACATTAAATATGAGGTCATGGTAGATGCGATAGTTCCGCTCAATTTTTTCCATGCCGCAGCAGAACCTGTACATGGATATCCCGCTGTGGTTGTTCTTGAGAAGGCACCTACTGCAGGATAAGACCATCCCGTAGGAGGAAATGTAGTGGATTCGAATCCCTCTACAACCGAAATTTGTGCGTTTGCAGCGACTGCAATGATGGCGAAGCAAGAAAGTAAAGTCTTTTTCATTTTTTTATAGTTTTATTTTAAATAAGAAAAAAAAGTTGAGTTATTAAGAACCTGTTTAAGTTTTATTAATTTAAATTCTGTATGATTGGCTTTTGATTTTTTTTAGCCAGCTTTTATATAATTCTCGCAGATTGTACAGGTTTAGCAGATTAAAAACAGAGAAATTAATCAGCTTAATTAGCAAAATCTACGAGATAAATTATTTTTATTTAAATAAGCTCTAAGAAATTTTTTAAATTTTATAGACATTCTTTTTAAACTCTTTTGAGATAGGTTTTTTACTTCGTGCTTAAAGATTTAGTAGGTTAAATCAAAAATTGGAAGTGAAAAATAGATTCAGAAGAGTTTAAAAAAAGTCAAGGGTAAAGTTGTGAACTAGAATAAATATTTCGATAAAATTTAGAAAAAGCTCTAAAGATTATGGTCTGTTTTTTACCAAAACCCAACCTGAATATTTCACCTCAGTCTTTTTAAATTTAGATTCTGTCCAGCTTAAGTAATACCAATAAGTTCCGGTAGTTATTTTTCGTCCGTTATAACTTCCATCCCATGTATAACCTGTGTTTTTATGGGAATCAAAAACCTTTAAACCATATCTATCAAACACAGAAAATTTAAGATTTTCTTTATGCGCTAATGCACTGTAATCTAATAAGTCATTGATTCCGTCATTATTTGGGGTAATTGCGTTGATGATATTAGGAATTGTAATTTCCACGGTTATAGGATTACAATCATATGCATCTTTTAGATAAATAATTTCGCTTCCTCTAGGCACATTTGTAAAAATATTAGCATCTTGCCAGTTGGTGTTATCGATAGAGTATTTGTATGGCGGAGTTCCTCCTGTTGCATATACAGTTACTGTATTGGTTGTAATATCTACGTTTGTAATGACAGGCTGCTCTGAAGAATATACTTTTACATTCTGCTTTGTCCAGCATTCTCCTGTTTTTAGTCTTACCCAATAGGTACCTACAGTAACATCAGATATTGTTTGTGTGGTTGCACCTGTACTCCATTGATAACCGTCAAAACCAGGACCTGCATCTAATGTTGTTTTATCTTCTATACAGATGATTTTATCTACTAATATCAATGATTGAGTAGGTGGGAAAACAACAAGAGTAATTTTTGAAATTTTATAACAACCGTTTGCATTGATTACTTTTACGTATACCACACCGTTTGGTGCAACATAATTATCTGGAATTAAAATTTCATTGGTTCCGTTTACAGCATCTGTATCGGAGGGGTAATATTTTTTTATTATACCTAATTGTGTAGAAACAGTAGCCAAAGTAAGGTTAAATTGACCGGTCGCTATATTACTTTCTAAGAAGCATGTTCTCAATACAGCATTAGTTACAATAGGGCTTTCTACCATATTGAGTGTTAGTGTCACTTGTTCACAATCTGTAGACACGGGGTTGTTACCACAGAACCTATATACAATGGTGTCTGTGCCAACATATCCTGGGGTAGATATATAATTGATTACTCCTGTTGTAGGATTAACGGTTGCAGTTCCGTTTTGAGGAGGAGTTGTAATGATTACAGAACTTGGAACATACAGTTGGGTAGAGAGCGTAAATTCAGGGATAATGATCTGATTGTTATCACATACATTCATTGTTTTGGTAGATTCATGTTGGCACGAGGCATCTTCTACATAATAACCGCTATATCCTAAAAATAAACTTCCCCCAATTACTTCTGCACTTACAGGTTTATCAGAATTAATTTTCACATTTCCAGATATTTCGGTTAATGAATAAGTGACCCAATTCGGGTTTCCGGCTACTGTATAAGGCCCTTCAAGTAGAGTTGGAGTTACCCCATTTACTGTTAAATTGGCACCAGTCTGGGTGAGAATATTTAGCTTCATATTCAATAGAGGTAAAGGAAAAGCACTGCTTACTCGAGGAAGGTCATCTACTTTAGGGATTTCATCAATTTTTTTTGATTGAATGCATCCTATAGGTGGTACAAAATTAAAACTGCCGGTAGCATTACTTGCCTCAAGCCCTGCAACGAGATGATATACATACACTTTTTTACTGGTTTTGATGTACATATTATAGTGATTGTTTCCCTGATTGATATAGTTGGTTGCGGTAACTCTATAAAATTGGCCCTCGTTTAAAGTAGCAACCGCAATTGTATTGTTATTAATAAAAATTTGGGTGTTGTCTTCAGTTGCTACTATAATAGCACCTTCTGTTTCTTTGGCAATCTTTCCCATTCCTTTTACAAGAATATATTCGTTGCCTAAACGTTCTACGGGAACTGATTGGTCTATGGTGATATCTGGCCCATCAAAAATTGTATTGTTCGGTAGAGAATATTGCCCAACGAAGTTGCCGTTATTTAAAGAAATGGGTTTGGTAGAGACTATTTTAGCACCGATAAATCCGGCTCTATTTGCTGTGATATTCGAGCGTCCCTCTATAATATAAGATTGCCCTTTATTGAGGGTGAAAGTAAGAGTGGGGTTGGTTACTCCTGTCGTTCCGTTTGAAAAATGTACAGTTGAGCTATAGCCAGACACAGTAACTACAGTATTATCTTCTGTAGCCAAAATGCCACAGGTGAAATTATGAGTGCTGTTTGTACTCGTACTTGTATTTGTGATAGGAGCATATACTGCATAGAACTTATTTCCTATTCCTGACTTTCCTTTAGAAGTGATGATTTCTCCATGTCCCACATCCGAAACTCTTAAGTCAGCCATGAAGGGAATATCTGCCTTTGCATGTAAACCTCTTGTGGTTACTTTGAATACTTCAGACTGTTGGTAAGCAATTATTAAATCTACAGGAACTGTAAAAACACCCGGATTTCCGTTGCTGATAGTAACGGTTCCTATAGCTGTATTGTTGCTGTAAATAGTGACCGGGAATGGTGTTGCAGAATCTGTTGAAAAATACAAAGCCTGTCGGTTGTTGGTCGCCACCAAAGAATTTCGACTCATCATAGGTGCAAACCAATGTTCTTTATCTTTTTGTGCAAAAACACTATGAGTCGTTAGAAAAAATAAAAACAAAAATAGAAATCTTGCCATACTAGTATATTATTAATAAATGTTTTTGAGGATAGGATTTTGAAAAGAGTAATTATTCTTAAATTACTATGTCTTATTGATAAATAATTTCTTAATAATCTGAATTATTTTATCTCGATTGTGTTCAACAATATTAATGTTATATTACCTTTGATTTTAAAAATATGCTTGCATTTTTACATGAAATCTTATAAATTTACAAGAGTCGTTTTGTTTAATGTGCTGAAAAACAGTAATTTAGTATTTTAAGGTATATTGGTTGAAAAATGAGATTACAGCAATTTATAGTCAGCTTTTTTTATGATTTCTCTTTAAACGTTATAAGGAAAAAAGTACTTTTCTTATTTTTAGTTTCTTTTTGTCCTATTTTTTTTATAGCACAAACCAATAAAGAGTTTGAAATATTAAGAGATAAAGCTTTTCAAAAGATATATGAAAACCCGGAAGATTGTATTCGATACACGCAAAGTTTATTGCTAAGTGAAAAGAAAAAAAGCAATCAGATTATCCTTCAAAAAATAATTTCTCAAGCCTATATTTTAGAAGGAAATTATGTGCAGGCCATTTCCATATATAATCAAAAAGATGATGAAGATGAAAGTGAAAATGAAAGTAAAGAGTTAGCTTATTTTATTCACCTATTTAACAGTTATAATTTAGCAGATATTTATCAGGATTTACAATTATATAACCAGTCACAAAAAAATATCTATCATGTTTTAAGTAATCAAAAACTTCTAAAAACTTCTGATAATAAAACCAAATCGGTTATTGCAAAGCTTTATCAGCTTCAAGCAATTAATGCTGCCATCACTAAAGACTTTGAAAAGGCAATTGAAAACCTAAAACAAAGCAATCAATACCTTGATATTAAAACGAAAGAAGCGACATTTCTTAAGCAGGAGAATACAATTTTCTTGAGCAATTTTTTATTGCGTTTAAATAAGCAAGATGAAGCCCGGCAACTTTTAGAAAAGCTTATTCTGGATATTGAAAAAGAAGATAAAAGTCCTTTTATTTTAGCATTTGCATATCAAAATTTATCAAAATACTATTTTCAGAAACAAGAATATGCCACTTCAATAGAAAAATTAAATAGCGGGTTTCAAAAAATTGAAATACTTCCTTATAATAATATGAAGTTAAATTTTTACGAATTGTTTTCAAAAAATTATCTGGCGCTAAGAAATGATGAGAAATATGTGTATTATAATGATTTATACAATTCCACAAAAAAAATATTAGATGTTAATAGAAAAGAAGGGATACAATACAGTATAAAACTATTAGAAAGCCAGCATAGAAAAAACTATTTATTCAAAAACCTCTCTTATGACACTATTTTCAGATATATTATTCAATTATTTATTTTACTGATTTTAGGAGTATCTATTTTTTGGCTGTATCAATTCAAAACGAGTAAAAATCTGAAAAAACAGATTGTATTCTTAAAAAAAATACAACAACAAGATTCAATTTTTAATAAAGAAAGAAAAATTGAGGTTCGCAAAAACTTAAAAGACAGAAATCTTGAAAAAGAAATAACGAGTGTTTTAAATGAAAAAGACTTGAAAATTTTAAAAAATATTGAAGAGTGGGAAAAAACGCATCAATTTTTAAATAAAAACATGTCTTTAACGGTTTTTTCGCAGCAAACAAGTATAAATAAACAATACTTATCTGAATTTATTAATACGAATAAAGGAAAAAATTTTAATGCCTATATTAATGAATTAAGAATCAATCATATGGCGAATTTATTAAAAAAAGACGCTTCTTATCTTAACTATAAAGTAAGCTATCTTGCAGAATATGCTGGGTTTTCTTCGCATGGCGCATTTTCTAATATTTTTAAATCAGTTACGGGTATGTCTCCAAATACTTACATCCAACAAATCATAAAATCAAAATCTTCATGAAAAAAATGTGTATTGCCTTTTTTATGACGATATTAATTAATATTCCTTGTTTTGCAGTGCAAATCGATGAGGATATTCTGTTGAAAAAAGCAAATCAAGAATTTTACAACAATCCCAACGAATCAATTAAAATTGTAAAACAACTTTTAAAAAAAGAAAAAAATGCAGATAAAATAATACAGCTCTATCATATTATTTCAACAGCAGAGTTAACAAAAGGAAATCTTAAGGTCTCATTACAATATTTATTGAAAGCTCGTGAATTAGTATTACAATCTAATGATGTGAAAAGAAAAACTAGCTTTTTTATCACTGCCGCTTTACAGTATGAACAAATGGAATTGGATGCAAAAACTTTAGAATCTCTTGATGAAGGAGAGCAGTATCTCTCAAAAATACCTGATGGTGAGTACTACAAATATTTTGAAGTTGGAAGAATGAATTTGGTAAGAGGGATGATTAGCAAAAAACAAAATAATCCAGAAATTGCACTTAAAAGCTTCCAAGATGCTGTAAAATCTTTCGAAAAAATTACAGAAGTAGAAAAAACATACTATAATCAAAGTATTTTGTTTTTTTATATAGGTAATTGCTTTTTAGATTTGGGGCTTAGCGAAAAGGCAGAAATCGCATTCTCAAAGGCTTACCACTTGGCAATTATTACAAACTCTAATAGCTTGCAGTCTTATGCTTTAAAAGGATTATCTCAAATAAAAAAAATAAAACATCAAAATTTACAAGCTTTAGAATATTTAAAAAATGCTGAAAATAAAAGCGAAAAAACTTACGATTCTACACTTCTAGAAGAAATTTATAAAGAAATGGCCGATAATTATTTAGTGATGGGAAATCAAAATTATTATCAGTTATATAGTAAAAAGCTACAAGAACTACAATTTAAGAGAGAGCAGTTAGAACTAAGCTCTATCAACGAGAGTATGAATGCTCAAAATAAAAATGCAGCTACAAAAATAGAAGAACTTAGTTCTAAAAATAAAAATTCACTTATTTTATCAATTACTATGGGTTGTACTATTTGTTTGGGTATCTTTTTGTGGGCATATAAACTTATGATACGAAACAAAAAGAGTGCAAAGGAAATTCAAAAATTAGTACAACCAGTCAGTTAATGTATTGAAAAACAATAAGCTAAAACAGATGTAGTCATTTGTGAGCGAATAAAATCATATCCATTTTATTTCAAGACAAAAAATTATTTACCATCCTGCGCTCCGAAAACCTTCTGCAAAATACTCGTCGTTCTCATCACAGAATTATTTCTTATTCCGCTTTCTTTCTCGGCAACCATTTTAAAGACGCCGTTAATCGTTTCATTGGTTACATATTCATTTAAATCTGTCGAAACTGCTTGTCCAGTCAACGTATTGTATTTTGAAATCAAACTATTCCAAACTTTATCGGCACCTACTTTTCCTAAAGAAGCTTTTACTTTTGGCTGGAAAGCAGTAAATAACTGACTTTGAGTTTTTCCCTGTAGATAATTAGTTGCAGAATTGTCGCCACCCAACAAAATATTTTTGGCATCGGCAATCGTCATTGAGGTGATCGCTTTTGTAAAAATCGGAGCAGATTCTGTAACGGCATCTTCGGCGGCTCTGTTGAGTAATTTCACTCCTTGGTCTGCCAAACTTCCCAATCCGAAAGCACGAAGTTTAGTATCAATCACTCTTAATTTTTCGGGCATTAAAATTTTTACCGCTTCATTTTTCAGGAAACCATCCGTTACTCCAAGTTTTTTTACTCCTTCAGTTACGCCTAAATTTAAAGCTTCCTTTAGTCCGGATGAAATTTGTGTTGACGTTAAATTGTTGATGTTAACAGAAGAACCTGTCGATGATTTTGTAGGAGTGGTTGTCGTAGAAGTCGTATTTTTTTTAGGATTGTTTAAATCAACACCGGTTTGGTCTTTAACGGTAGATTTTATAATATCTAAAATTTGTGCTTGTGAAGAAACTGAAAATAATAATCCAGCTGCTAGAAAAATAGTTTTTCTCATCGTTTATTTTTTGCAAAATTAGATGTTTTTAAACTGAAATAGTTAAATGATGATGGATAATTTTAAGAGAAGACTCAATTTTGAAAAAGAATATTTTTTAAAAAGCTCTTATTAAAATGATTAATTTATAAGTTGATTTACTTAGTGTACAAAGCTCCGGAGGAGCTCAACCTTTGTAGAAAAAACTATGCGAACAAATTTTCAGCTCCGTAGGAGCGACACTTCATAACATTTATCAATAACCTCAGAAAAGTCATCAGAAAATAATTATATTCGCTAAAATCTAATTCCAACAAAAATGCTACGTATTCTACTGGTCTTTTCTTTATTTATTTCAACTTTACTTTTTTCTCAGACAAAGCTGAATTTAATTCCTTATCCACAAAAAGTTGAATTTCAGAATGGTGAATTTATTATTCCTGAAAGTTTTAATTTAGATAAAAACCTTCCAAAAGGAGAAACAGAATTTTTAAAAAAACATTTAAGTTTAAATTATAAAAAAACATCAGAAAAAGATGCTCATTTAACATACTCCAAAGTTCAGAATTGCTTATTGGAAAATTTTGAAATTTATACCATTGAAATTTCGCCGAAAAAAATTGAAATAAAGTCTTTTACCAATAGTGGTTATTTTCTAGCACTTCAAACTTTAATCCAATTATTTGAACAATATAAAGATGCAGGAAAAATTCCTGCAATGAGAATCGAAGACCAGCCAAAATTTGCATGGCGCGGAATGCACCTCGACGTTTGCCGTCATTTTTTTACGGTTGAAGAAGTAAAACAGTACATCGATTATTTAGCGATGTACAAATTGAATACTTTTCATTGGCATTTAACCGATGACCAAGGCTGGAGAATTGAAATTAAAAAATATCCAAAGCTTACACAAATTGGTTCAAAACGTAAAGAATCGATGATTGGAGCGTATGTTGACGATACTTTTGACGGAAAACCTTACGGTCCGTATTTTTATACTCAGGAACAAATCAAAGAAGTGGTAAAATATGCTACAGAAAGACATATCACAGTGGTTCCCGAAATAGAAATGCCTGGCCATGCTTTGGCTGCACTTTCGGCTTATCCTGAGTTGGCGTGTACAAAAGGTCCTTTTGAATCGGCTACAAAATGGGGTGTTTTTGATGATGTTTTCTGCCCGAAAGAAGAAACATTTACTTTTTTAGAGAATGTTTTGGATGAGGTAATTAAGCTTTTTCCTTCGCAATATATTCACATTGGTGGCGATGAATGCCCTAAAACAAGATGGAAAGAATGTGCGCATTGCCAAGATTTAATTAAGAAAAATAACCTGAAGGATGAGCATGGATTACAGAGCTATTTTATCCACAGAATTGAAAAATATGTTAATTCTAAAGGCAGAAAAATCATCGGTTGGGATGAGATTTTAGAAGGTGGCTTAGCTCCAAATGCTGCGGTAATGAGCTGGACAGGTATTAAAGGAGGAGTTGAAGCGGCAAAAACTAATCATTCTGCAGTAATGACGCCGGGTTCATATTGTTATTTTGACCATTATCAGGGTGACCCACAAACCGAACCGAATGCTTTTGGCGGTTTTACACCTTTAGAAAAAGTTTATTCTTACAACCCTATTCCTGCAGAGTTAAATGCAGTGCAGGCAAAATATATTTTAGGAGTTCAGGCGAATTTATGGACAGAATATATTCTTGATTTTAAACAAGTTCAATATATGATTTTCCCAAGATTGTTTGCGCTTTCTGAAGTGGGTTGGGGAAGTTCAAAACCTGAAAATTATAAAGAGTTTGAAAACAGAGTGGTAGAGCATTTTAAAATTTTAGATAAAATGAACGTCAATTATGCGAAAAGCATCTACAATATTGGCGGAAAAGTAATCCCGAGTGAAAAAGGAGTTTCTTATGAACTGTCAACCTCACAAAATGCTGATGGAATAAAATATACTGTAGATGGAAGTGAGCCAAAATCAAGTTCTGCAACATATCAAAATCCAATTCCTGTTTCTAAAGAAATGACGGTGAAATCTGCGTATTTTGAAAATAACATTTTGAAATCTGCTATCTCTTCTCAAGATTTTAAAACTTCAAAAACAACGGGCAAAAAAATTAATTTAGAGCATCTTCCAAGTGAAAATTATTCTTTTGGTGGAGCATTTACTTTAGTAGACGGAATTGTTGGAAATGTAAAGCAATTAGGAAAAACATGGTTGGGTTTTCAGGGAAAAGACGTCGTTGCAACAATTGATTTTGGGCAAAAAATGGGTTTTACAGAAGTTTATTTTAATACATTAGACAATAAAGGAAGCTGGATTCATCTAGCAAAATCTGCTATTATTTCTGTTTCTGATGATGGGAAGAATTTTAAAACAATTAAAGAAATTGGTAAAGATGAAATTCTAAATTCCAAAGGAAAGGTCAATCTGAAAGTAGGAAGTCAGAATGCGAAATTTATTAAAATTAAAATAGAAAATGCCGGAATAATCCCAGCTGGAAATCCGGGAGCCGATTCTAAAGCATGGTTATTTGTAGATGAAATTGGTGCTAATTAATAAAGATTTATAACACATGGAAAACTCGGTTTTATCATCAGAATTTACATCATCACCAGATTTAGTAGAAAAATTATATCTCAACGGAAATAAGAAAACCTTTAAAGAGGGAGATATTATTTTAGATGAAAATTCTTCTATCCGTTCCATTCCTATTGTGATGAAAGGGATGATTAAAGTAATCAGAACAGAAGAAGATGGTCGCGAGATTTTGCTGTATTATATTCAGGCGGGTGAAAGCTGCATCATGTCTTTTCTTGGCGGCATGCACAATGAGAAGAGTATTGTAAAAGCCGAAGTGGAAGAAGATACCGAAATTTTGTTTTTGCCGGTTGATAAAGTTTCTCTTTTCATAAAAGAGTATCCAGAATGGCTGGATTATATTTTCAGATTATATCATAAACGTTTTGAAGAATTGCTGGATATTATTAATGCCATTGCTTTTAAAAAAGTAGACGAAAGATTGCTGAATCTTCTTATTAAAAAAGGTGAAATTTCTCAGTCTAAAACCATTATCATTACTCACGAACAGCTTGCCAACGAGCTTGGAACCGCAAGAGTGGTGGTCTCTAGACTTTTAAAACAACTTGAAGATACCGGTAAGTTAAAACTCGGAAGAAATAAAATTACTCTTTTATAGTTTATAGTAAATTAAAAAAATAAAGCCTCGATGAGGCTTTTCTTATGTAACAAAAGTAGCTGTGTAGCTTTCATAATATTTCCATTTTTGCAGCATAAAGTTGAGAAAATGGAAATTTTTGGATATATCGCATCAGTTTTAATTGGTGTTTCTTTAGGTTTAATAGGTGGCGGCGGAAGTATTTTTACCGTTCCTGTTTTGGTGTACCTTTTTGGAATCGATGCTTTTTTAGCGACCGAATATTCACTTTTTATAGTTGGAATTAGTAGTGCTATTGGTTCGGTTTCTTATTTTAAAAGCGGTTTGGTAGATAGTAAGACGGCTTTAGTTTTTGGTATTCCATCAGTACTTTCTATTTTTCTTACACGTCATTTTTTGCTGCCAATTATTCCCGATGATATTTTTAAAATAGGAAGCTTTGTGCTGCAAAAAAATACTTTCTTACTGTTGATTTTTGCAGGTTTAATGCTTATCGCTTCCTATAAAATGATTCGAAAAAATAATAAATTAACCATCAAAACAGAAGATTCGCAAAGCAATAATATTTTTCTAGCGGCAGGAGAAGGTTCTGTTGTCGGTTTTTTAACCGGATTGGTAGGAGCCGGAGGAGGTTTTATGATTATTCCTGCATTGGTTAATTTACTTAAAATGCCCATGAAAATTGCGGTAGGAACTTCTTTAGTGATTATATCTTTTAATTCTTTGATAGGCTTTGTTTCTTCAGAAGGTCATCATAAAATCGATTGGATGTTTTTAGGAAGTATTTCAGTTTTAGCAATAATAGGAATTTTTATAGGGACACAATTATCAAAGAAAATAAATGGTGAAAAGCTGAAACCTGCTTTTGGATGGTTTATATTGGTGATGGGAGTGTCTATTATTTTGAAAGAAATAGCCTTTTAAAATCGCTATGTAACAAAAGTAGCGGTGGGAGAAAAATGATTTAGAGAAATTTGTACTCCATAAAATATGATTAAAATAAATATTTAAAAGATGAAAATAGAACAAATATATACCGGATGCCTGGCTCAAGGTGCTTATTATATAGTTTCTGAAGGCGAAGCAGCTATTGTAGACCCTTTAAGAGAAACCCAACCTTATATTGATAGATTGGAAAAAGATGGAGTAAAACTAAAATATATTTTTGAAACCCATTTCCATGCAGATTTTGTAAGCGGTCATATTGATTTGAGTAAGAAAACAAATGCTCCAATTGTTTACGGCCCGACTGCAAAACCAGAGTTTGATGCGATTATCGCAGATGACAATCAAATCTTTGAACTGGGAAAAATAAAAATTAAAGTTCTTCACACTCCGGGACATACGATGGAAAGCTCTTCTTTTTTATTAATTAATGAAAATGGTGAAGAAAAAGCCTTGTTTAGTGGCGATACCTTGTTTTTAGGAGATGTGGGTCGCCCAGATTTGGCTCAGAAAGCTGAAAATATGACTCAGGAAGAATTAGCAGGATTACTGTATGAAAGTTTATATCAAAAAATTCTTCCTTTAAGTGATGAAATTATAGTTTATCCGGCTCATGGTGCAGGTTCGGCATGTGGAAAAAATATGCAGAAAGAAACGGTTGACACTCTAGGAAATCAGAAGAAAACAAATTACGCGTTGAATCAAAAAGATAAAAACAGTTTTATAAAAGCAGTGACGGATGGGCTTCTTCCGCCTCCTGCCTATTTTGGGATGAATGTGGCGATGAATAAAAAGGGCTACAAAAGTTTCGATGAGGTTTTATCTAAAGGTTTAAATGCTCTTTCGCCTAAAGAATTTGAAGAAATAGCCGAACTTTCAGGAGCTTTGATGCTTGATGTTAGAAATAGTGATGTATTTGCAAAAGGCTTTGTTCCTCAGTCAATCAATATTGGGTTAAATGGTGATTTTGCACCTTGGGTAGGAGCTTTAATTGTTGATGTTAACCATCCGATTTTATTAATTGCGGATGACAATCAAGAAGAAGAAACACTGACAAGATTAAGCAGAATAGGCTTTGACAATGTTTTAGGCTTTATGAAAGGAGGTTTTGAAGCTTGGAAAAAAAGCCATAAGGAAATAGATAAAGTTCATCGAATTTCTGCACAACAATTTGAGCATGAAATCAAGAACAAAAATGCTCAAATTATAGATGTGAGAAAAGAAAGAGAATATCTTGCTGAACATGTAAATGATGCTTATAATAAACCTTTAGCGTATATAAATGAATGGATTGCTGATTTAAATTCAGAAGAATATTTTTATCTTCATTGTGCGGGAGGTTATCGAAGTATGATGGCAGCAAGTATTCTGCAGGCAAGAGGGTACAGAAATTTTGCAGAAATTGAAGGCGGTTTTGCAGCGATTGCAAAAACTGAAGTTTCTAAGAGTAACTTTGTCTGCCCAACTAAGGTTTTCCCCTATATTGGTTAAAACATGCAGCAGTTGTAAATATATTAATCCTAAAAAAGTATGAAATAATGATAAATTTTGAAAAGCAGAATTATAAAGACCATTGGCAGAATGTATATGAAACAAAAAATCCGAATGAAATAAGTTGGACACAAAAAATTCCTCAAACATCTTTGAGTCTTATAGAAGACGCTTCAAAAGACAAATCTTCAAAAATAATAGATATTGGAGGCGGAGATAGTAATTTGGTCGATTTTTTACTCCAAAAGGAATTTAAAAACATTTCTGTTTTAGATATTTCTGCAAAAGCATTAGAAAAAGCAAAAACAAGATTAGGAACTCAAGCTAAAAATATAGATTGGATTACAACAGACATTACAGAATTTGAAACCAATAATCAATATGATATTTGGCATGATAGAGCCGCTTTTCACTTCCTGGCAACAGAAGAGGAAATTAAAAAATATGTTGAGATTGTAAGAGATGCGGTTTCAGATACCTTGATTATTGGAACATTTTCAGTGAACGGACCGCAAAAATGCAGTGGGTTGCCAATTGTACAATATGATGAAGAGCGTTTGAAAAATATATTCTCAACAGACTTTGAGCTTGTAACGTCTTTTACAGAAAATCATATTACCCCATTTAATACGATTCAGAATTTTATTTTCTGTCAATTTAAAAAGAAATAAATTAAAACAAATTAGATGCTAGAAATCATAAAAGAACCCTGGTCTTGGTATATTGCAGGCCCACTGATTGGTCTTACAGTTCCTACACTGCTTATTTTAGGAAATAAATCATTTGGAATAAGCTCTTCGTTAAGACATGTTTGCGCAGCTTGTATTCCGGCAAATGTGAGCTTTTTTAAATATGATTGGAAAAAAGAATCCTGGAATTTACTCTTTGTTTTAGGAATTTTATTAGGAGGAATCATCACTTCCCATTTTTTGATAAACCCGGGAGAAATTTCGGTCAATCCAAAACTTAAAGCGGAATTAGCAACTTATGGAATTACAGATTACAGCAATCTTGTGCCGACACAATTAATGAATTTTGAAAGTTTATTAACGTTAAAAGGCTTTATCCTGATTGTTGTGGGTGGGTTTTTAGTAGGATTTGGAACCCGATATGCAGGTGGTTGTACCAGTGGACATTCCATAATGGGGATTTCTAATCTTCAATGGCCTTCTTTAGTTGCGACGATTTGCTTTATGGCAGGTGGTTTTTTAATGGCAAATGTGATTTTGCCCATCATTCTTTCACTTTAAAATCTATTTTAAAAATGACAAAAGAAAAAAATACACATCATCAGGATATCATTGCTACTAATGAAAATGATGTTCAGACTAAATGGTATCACAATCTCAAATATCTTTTAATAGGTATTTTATTCGGAATTGTTTTTGTGAAAGCTGAAATTATAAGCTGGTTCAGAATTCAGGAAATGTTTCGTTTGCAGTCATTTCATATGTATGGTGTGATTGGAAGCGCCATTTTTACGGGAATGATTTCTATTTGGCTTATTAAAAAGTTTAATATTAAAACCATCAACGGAGAACCTATTATAATTGCTCCTAAAAAATTCAATAAAGGACAAATCTATGGCGGTTTGATTTTCGGATTTGGCTGGGCAATTACCGGAGCATGTCCTGGTCCTTTATTTGCGCAAATAGGAACGGGAGCTTTCGTGGTAACAATTACTTTACTGAGCGCTATTTTTGGAACTTGGGTTTACGGATATTTCAGAGAAAAATTACCTCATTAATGATACGTCTGTCATTCTTTTTATAAAAGCTATTTAAACTAATTTCTTTAACCACAAAAGAAATTTGAAATGTATATGATTAGATATTCAAAGCTGTCAAAAGAATAAAAATCAAAGATTTTTGAAAATTAATGTGTTCTTTTTTCATTTTAAAAATAAGCTTTAATAGAAATATCTAAATCTTTTGTGCCTTTTGTGGTTAAATAAAAAGTTTAAACAAGTTTAGAATCATTTTTTTACTGATGCAAAATTTTAGTAATTTAGAAAAATCTTAAAACCTATCATGGAAACTAGAAGGAAATTTCTAAAAAAATCAGCACTTATTTCTTCAGCATTACTGTTAAATCCATTAGATTTGATTGCTAAAGAACCCTCAGAGAATAAAAAAATAATCAATAAACCGATAGTACTTTCCACTTGGGATTTTGGTTTAAAAGCCAACGAAGAAGCTTGGAAAATTTTGGGAAAAGGAGGAAGAGCCCTGGATGCGGTTGAAAAAGGCGTTCGTTTGGTTGAAAATGACCCCAACGAAAGAAGTGTAGGTTATGGAGGACGCCCTGATAGAGACGGTAGAGTGACACTGGATGCCTGTATTATGGATGAAAATTACAACATCGGTTCAGTAGCATGTCTTGAAAACATTAAAAATCCAATTTCGGTAGCAAGAGCCGTGATGGAAAAAACACCTCACGTCATGTTGGTGGGTGATGGAGCTTTTCAATTTGCCGTTTCTCAAGGCTTTAAAAAAGAAAATATACTCACTGCAGAATCTGAAAAAGAATGGAAAGAATGGTTGAAAGACAGTAAATATCAACCCATTGTCAACATCGAAAACCATGATACCATCGGAATGATTGCTTTAGATGCGCAAGGAAATCTTTCGGGAGCCTGTACTACGAGCGGAATGGCTTTTAAAATGCATGGCAGAGTAGGAGATTCTCCAATTATTGGCGCAGGATTATTTGTGGATAATGAAGTGGGCGCTGCAACGGCAACAGGTCATGGTGAGGAAGTTATCAGAACGGTAGGAACGCACCTGGTGGTTGAGTTGATGAGACAGGGAAGAAATCCTCAACAAGCCTGTAAAGAAGCTGTTGAAAGAATTGTAACCATTACTAAAAAAAGAAATAAAGACCTGAAAGATATTCAAGTGGGTTTTATAGCCATCAATAAAAAAGGAGAATATGGCTCATACTGTATTCAGGATGGGTTTAATTTTGCTGTTTATGACCAAAAAGGAAATCGTTTGGAAAAACCGCAATTTGCTTTAAAATAAAAGTTAAATTTTAAATTTAATATGTTTGTCAATCAATAGAAACGGGTTTTAACCCATTTTAAATGTAATAGATTATCTATTTGGCTTTAGCCAAAACCTAAACAAAGAATATGAAAAACATAATTATTATTAGTTTACTTTTAATAATAAGTTGCAATGAGACTAAAAAGGAAGAAATTAAAATTAATAATCTTCCTAAAGAATCTGTAGTAGAAAACAATTCCAAAGAATCTGCAGCAGCAAAAGCCTGGTTGATAAAAAGTATTGAAAGTTATTTTGATGCAGACCTTTCAAATCAGGGAAATATCATGCAGAATATTACGACCAAAGATTATTATGAGTTTAAAATTGATGCAACAAATGTTGATTTAGATGTTGATGGAAGTTTAACCTTAAAAGAATTTCAGAAAAAATGGAAAAATAAATTTAATACTGAAAATGTAAGTATTAATACAGGTTTTCTTATTCCAGCACAAGATTGGACAAAAATTAAGGTCAGAAAATGTGATTTAAATGGAACGCTTGAAAATGATTACAGTTTTTATGTGGAGCTTGAAGATACAGAATCTAAAGAAATTTTTAAATGTATCATTAAGGTCACTAAAATCCAAAATAGGTTCTTCATTGGAAATGTTTTAGAAAAAATTAATTAAAAAATTAGAATACCATATATGTTCTTAGAAATCGCCACTTTCGATATCACTTCAGCAGAAATTGCGCTAAATTCTGTAGCCGACAGAATTGAATTTTGTGCAGACATCAATTCAGGAGGGGTTACTCCAGACCTTGAAGAATTAAGATATTTGAAAGAGAAATATTCGAAACCTATTCATGTGATGATTCGTCCTGTAGGAGGAGGCTTTTTTTACACCGACTCAGAATTTAAGCAAATGCAGAAAGACATCATCGATTTTTCTAAAGCCAAAGCAGACGGTTTTGTTTTCGGAATCTTAGATGAAAATCAGGAAATAGACATCGAAAAAAATAAAATCTTAATCGACTTAGCCAACGGAAAACCCTGTGTTTTTCACAGAGCAATCGACAGAACCAAAAATATCTTTGAATCAACAGAGAAGCTTATTGAGCTTGGCTTCAAAGAAATCCTTACTTCGGGAGGAGAAAATTCTGCAATGGAAGGAAAAGAAAATTTGAAAAAAATGATTGAAGATTATTCTGATGATATCAAAATTTTAATTGGCGGAGGTGTACGTTCCAATAATATTTCAGAATTAAAAAATGTAACCCAAGGAAAGTATTTCCACTCTTCTGCGGTCTTATCGTATGAATCTTTTGCTAATGCTGATGAGATTAAAAAACTGAAACTTAATTTGTAGCTATTGGTTTAATTAAACTCTTTTCAATAAATATGAGTCTATTTTGTCATCCTGAAAGGATCTAGACAAAGTTTGAACATAAGATTTTATGAATTATTGAAATACTAATAATACTGAAAAAATATTTATCATTTTTACTGTTGAGATCCTTTCAGGATGACAAACTCTGAGTTTAAACCTGATTTAAAATCAAATTACTAATGAACAAAACCCTACTTTTTGCTTTCTTTTTCATTCAAATACTCATTAACGCACAATTTTCTGAACGAAATTTATCCGCAGAAAAATGGCAATTCAAAAATACCAAAGAAAATAAATGGCTCACGGCCTCTGTGCCCGGAACGGTGCATTTGGATTTGATGAACAATAAACTCATTCCTGACCCTTACAAAGATGAGAATGAAAAAAAAGTACAATGGATTGAAAACGAAGATTGGGATTATCAAACCGTTTTTAAAGTTTCATCGAAAGAATTAGAAAACCAAAATGCTGATTTGGTTTTTCATGGATTAGACACATTTTCTGAAATTTATTTAAATGGAAAATTATTAAAGAAAACCGACAATATGTTCCGAACATGGATAATTCCTGTGAAGCAAAATTTAAAAACTGGGGACAATTTATTACAAGTTAAATTTAAATCCTCAGTAATTATCGGGAAAGAATTGGCGGGTAAAGTTCCGTTTACAATGCCGGAATCACCGAGAAGTTTTGTGAGAAAAGCACAATATCAGTTTGGTTGGGATTGGGGACCAAGATTAGTAACTGCAGGAATTTGGAAGGACGTAAAATTAAATTTCTGGAATGATGCAAAATTTGAAAGTGTAAAAATAGAACAGAAAAATTTAACCAAACAAAAAGCTGAACTTAATATTCACGTTGAAATTTATGCTGAAAAAGCTGGAAAATATAGCTTTTTAATTAATAATGAAAAGCGGAATATTTCTTTGAATAAAGGCTTTAATGCAATTGCATTTCCATATCAAATTAAAAATCCAAAACTATGGCAACCCAATGGCTGGGGTAATCCCAATTTATATAATCTTAAAATTTCATTGCAGAAAGACTCCAAAACGCTTGCTGAAAAAGAAGAAAGAATTGGTCTCAGAACGGTAGAATTAATTCAGGAGAAAGATGAAAAAGGAAAATCTTTTTATTTTAAAGTTAATGGAAATCCGATGTACTCAAAAGGAACTAACTGGATTCCGTCTGACAGTTTTACACCGAGAATTACCAAAGAAAAATATAGAAAGCTCATCAAAGACTGCAAAGATGCGAATATGAATATGATTCGTATCTGGGGCGGTGGAATTTATGAGGACGACGAATTTTACAAAGCCTGTGACGAAAACGGTATTCTTGTTTGGCAGGATTTTATGTTTGCCGGAAGTTTTTATCCGTCAGATGAAGATTTTTTGAATAATGTAAAAGAAGAAGTAAAAGACCAAGTCAATAGACTTCAAAATCATCCATCGATTGCTTTATGGTGCGGAAATAATGAAATTGATGAAGCTATTGTAAACTGGGGATACCAAAAGCAGTTTAAATATTCAAAAGAAGACTCTCTTCAAGTCTGGAAAGATTACAAAAAGATTTTTCATGAAGTTATTCCGAATGCTTTAAAAGAAAACTTAACATCAGAGAAAAATATTTATTGGCCAACTTCACCATCCATCGGTTGGGGGCACAAAGAAAGTTTAACAGAGGGCGATTCTCATTATTGGGGCGTTTGGTGGGGTGAATTTCCGTTTGAAATTTATAACGAAAAAGTTCCAAGATTTGCCTCTGAATATGGTTTTCAGGGAATACCAAGTTTGGACGCTGTAAAATCTATGTTTTCAGGAAATTCAGATTTAAGTTTAGAAAATCCAATTATCAAAGCACACGAAAAAAATGCCCGTGGTTTTCATATTATCAACGAATATATGAAGCGTGATTATGTGGTTCCGAAAGATTTTGTGAAATATAATTATGTTTCCCAGCTCCTTCAGGTTCGAGGAATGCAGATTGCGATTGAAGCGCATCGCCGTGCAAAACCTTACAATATGGGAACACTGTATTGGCAATTGAATGATTGTTGGCCGGTGATTTCTTGGTCATCGATTGATTATTTAGGTAATTGGAAAGCGCTGCATTATCAAGTAAAAAGAAGTTTTGAAAATCAAGTGATTTTAACGGAAGAAAGAGACGGAGTTTTAAATTTTTATGCAATTAATGACGAACTTAAAAAGTTTGAAGATGTTACCATAGAATTTGATATTTCTAAGCTTAACGGAGAAAGTTTAGCGGCGGCAGTAAGCAGTTCTGATGGAAAAGTTTTAGAAAATAATATTTTAAAATTTGATGCTTTAGAAATTAATGATTTAATTGGAGATGTGAATAAAAATGAAATTTTCCTGAATGTTATTATCCGAGACAAAAATGATAATATTATTGCCGAAACTAATCATTTCTTCGTTAAGCCAAAAGATTTAAAACTTACAAAACCCAATATCAAAATAAAAAAAATATCTTCAACCGAAATTGAAATTTCTACTGATGTTTTAGCAAAAGATGTTTATTTGATGGGTGATACACACTTTAGTGATAACTTTTTTGATTTACTTCCAAAATCGTCAAAAAGAATTACACTTTCAAAACCTTTAAATAAAATAGGCGCAATGACTTTGTGGGATACCATGAATGAAGGAAATTAAAAAGACCGATTAAGAAAATCGGCCTAATTCAAATTTATCTATCGCTACATATTTATATGGGAAACATTTGTGTAGGTTATCTATCGAACGTGAAAAATGTTTATTTATTTTAAAGAATTAATTATTTTTTTTCATTTCTAAAAATACTACTGACAAACTGTTGTCATAGTCTGTCAGTACCTTTGTCTTAACATTAACAAATAAGACAAAAACGTTATGACAACTACAGCAATCGCAACTAAACAGTTTATCACTTCAGAGCAATTATTAGAGCATTGGCAAGGTCACAGAAAGCTGACGAGAAGAGTGATTGATGCATTTCCTGAAAAAGAATTATTCGAATTTTCAATTGGCGGAATGAGAACTTTTGCAAAATTAGCAGTCGAGTTAGTAAGTATCGCTGGTCCCGCTTTAAAAGGAATCGTAGACCATCAGGTAGAAGCATTTTCAGAAGAAGCATTCAAGCCTAAAACGAAAGAGGAACTTCTTGCAAAATGGGACTCTGAAACTGAAGTAATCAATCATTATTTTAATCAGATTTCTGAAGAAAGATTTCAGGAAACCTTCAATTTGTTTGGTCAATATGAATTTCCGATATATCAGAATATTCTTTATTTTATCGATAACGAAGTACATCACCGCGGTCAAGGCTATACTTACCTAAGAGCTTTGGGAATTGAGCCGCCATTCTTCTGGGAAAGATTCTAGCATCATTGATGTTTTTTAAGTCTCTCGCAGATTTTGCAAATTAAGCAGTATCATCTGTGAAAATCTGTGAAATCTGCGGGAGATTTTTAGATTAAAATATCACACAAGTTTTTTGACATATTAGTTTTGAAAATCTTTGATTTTCATTTCATCTTAATAATCTTAACTCCTTAAAGAATCTTAATGGTTCAAGTTCATTTATTTTCAATCAAAATTCTTAGAAACTTTCTCAATTAAATCCTTCATGGTCGTTTTCAGAAACTCAGGTTCCAAAACTTCAGCATAATCGGCGAAAGTAATCAGCCAACGCGGAAATCCTTCATTAATCCATTCGGTTTCAAAAGTCATTTCTATCCCTTTATTGGTTTCTTTTTCCTCAATTAATCCATAATAAATTTTTGAATTATTCAGATGTCCTATAATTTTTTTATCAACTAAAAGTTTGACGATGGTTTTATTTCCATTCGGACTTTTCCTGTAATCATTAATCTGCCCATATTCCTGCAAATAAGGATTTTGAGTTTTTACAATACTTAAAATCCTGTCCACTCTAAACTGTCTGTAATCATTTCTCAACGTACAGTAAGCGATGATGTACCAGTAATGAAACTCAAAAAAAACACCTACAACTTCTATCGTTCTGCTCGAAATTTCTTGATTAACTGTTTTGTAGCCTATTAAAATCTGATGTTTTTCGGCAATACTTTCCAAAATTGTAGGAATAATATTTTTTATGGTGTCCTCCGTTTTTGGATTGTAATTGTAAATATCAATCTGATTTTCAATATTCTGAATTAAATTTTTATCTGAATTTCTTAAAACCGAACGGAGTTTTTCCATCGCAGTCTGATAATGATTTCCCAAGCTTTCGTGAGAAAATTTTTGCATCAGTTTTTCGGCAGTAATGAAACTTAAAACTTCCTGTTTCGTAAACATTACAGGTGGAAGTTTGTAGCCATCCATTAAAGAATATCCACTTCCTGCTTCACCAACAATCGGAATTCCTGCATTTTCCAAAGTTTTTACATCACGGTAAATCGTTCTTATACTCACGTCAAATTTTTCTGCCAAATCTTGCGCTCTCACAATCGGTTTTGATTGCAGCTGAGTGAGAATTGCAGTTACTCGGTCGAGTTTTTTCAGGTAATGGTCGTTCATTTAATATGATTTTGAACAATTTAAATCAACTTTACTCGACTCCGCCTTTTTCCAAAATTGGAATTGGAGAATGTACTTTTCTTCATCTTTATCTTGAGTGGCGTATCCTATTAATTGATTCTTTTCAATTTTATCTTTTGATTTAAAAAGAATAACATCGAGATTTGAATAAACATACAAATCGTCATTATTTCTAATGATTAAAGTTTTGGTATTATCAGAATGAGAAAGAATACTAGAAACCATTCCTTCAGATATGCAAACAACTTTGTGATTTTCTGATTTTATTGTATATAAAGTTTCATCAGAAACATTAAAACAATTACGTTTAGGAGTAGGTATTGTTCCAGATATCAAAGGACATGGTAGCTGAGAAAACAATAAACAGTTAAAAGATAAAACTGTGATAAATAAATATTTAACTTTCATTTTTTTAAATTTTAACCAATCATTTCACATTTAAATCGGTCGAAAAAGTATCAATTTTACAAATTTAATGTAGAATTTTATAATTGCAAAGATTTAGCCTGTATATCTTTGTATTTAAGGAGCAAAGAATATCAATGAAATTGATTTTAAGCGTATGCATATTTTCAAGCTTAATCAGCGATTTGTCGCCATCTTTGCTCGCTGAAAAATATTACTTTAATTATTAAATCTTTGCGTTTATTTCATCAAAGCATTTGCACTAAAGAATTGTTAATTGCTACATTAATTTTTAAACGTATTCACCAACTTATCCAGATTCAAACTTCTCGCAGAAGCATCAAAAATTTCTTTATAAGTTCCATTCATCTGTACCAATTCATCATGAGTTCCGCTTTCTACAACTTCACCTTTTTTCATTACATAAATAGTATCCGAATCTAAAATCTGAGATAGGGAATGCGAAATAATAACCACCGTTCTGTTTTCTTTTATGGCATCCAACGAGTTTTTAATTTGTTCTGTCGCAATCGCATCCAAACTTGCAGTGGGTTCATCTAAGAAAATAATAGGTGGATTTTTCAAAAATAATCTTGCAATGGCGATTCTCTGCTGTTGACCGCCTGAAAGTTGAGTTGCATCATGTTTATATTTTTCCGGAAGGTCTAAAATCTGTTCGTGGAGATAGGCTTTTTTTGCTGCTTCTTCAATTTCTTCAAAGCTCGCATTCATATTTCCATAGCGGATGTTGTCTTCAATACTTCCCTGGAAAATATGGTTCTTCTGCAAAACCAATCCCAAATCATCCCGTAAAAAAGTATTATTGTAATTTTTTAAATCTACTTTATCCAAAATAATTTCACCGGAATCTGGAAGATAAAATTTACAGAGAAGATTGATGATGGTTGATTTTCCGGCACCACTTAAGCCCACCAAGGCGGTCGTTTTTCCGTTTTCGATGGTCATTGAAACATTGCGCAACGCTTTTGTTCCGTTTGGATAGGTGAAATTGACATTTCGTAATTCAAAATTACCTTTGATTTTATTTTCTACGAAAGTTCCGTTAGGTTCAATTTCATTTTCAGCATTTAAAATATCAAAATAACCTTCTGCATAAATCATCGCATCGTTCATATCATCATAAATCCTGTGAAGCTGTCTGATTGGCGAAGAAACATTATTAAAAAGCATGATGTGAAGCATGATGGCACCGATGGTCATTTGTTGGTCTAAAACCAGATAAACCGTTAAAAGAATGATTAAAACAACTCCAAACTGCTCGATAAAAGTTTTTAAACCATCATAAATAAAATTAGTTTTACGAGTAAACATTTGGCTGTCCATCAACTGCATTTGTAAATCGTACTGTTTTTTACCTTCAAATTTTTCACGCACAAAACTTTTAATCACCATTATCGAATTGATTAAATTTAAAAGCCCTGAAGTTTTCTGCTCGCGCTGATTTCTTAAAGTTCGTCTTACTCCACCTAGTTTTTTTGCCTGCAACGAACTGATATAAAAGTAAATAGGAACAATGATTGTGGAAACTAATCCCACATAAACATTCTGCATATACATTATAATCAGTGCGATAAATGCATTTGAAAACAAGGGAAGTATGTCGATAAAGAAATTTTGAACGAGTCTCGTCAAGCTTTCAATTCCACGGTCGATTCTTATTTGTAATTTCCCGGATTCATGGTTTTCATCATTAAAGTAAGCAACTCTGTAGGTAAGAATTTTGTCAATTGCTGATTGTGCCAAAACCGAACTTACATTAATTCTTATTTTCTCCCCGTAAAATTTTTGACCGAAATTGATGAAAATATTCAGTAATTCTTTTCCTAATAGAATAATTGAGATAAGAATTAAAATATGAACTCCTTCATTCATAGGATTGGGTAGGTGGGTTAGTTTTGTGACTTCATCCACCGTATATTTTAAAACTAAAGGATTCACCTGAGCTGCCAAAGCACCGAGAAATGTCAGGAACAAAGTTCCGTAAATCATCGGTCGGTAAGGCTTTATAAATGGAATCAACTGCTTGTAAATTCCAAATAAAGTAAGGGTTCTGTTAAATGGTTTTGCCATGATTTGGTTTAAAAGAAAAAACGTACCGTTTCTGAGAGAAAAGGTACGTTTTATTATTTTTTAGCGCAAATGTTTAATTCAAATTAAACTGCTGAATATTTTAAAGAGTAGGGAAGTTAAGTTTTTAAGTATTTTGCTTATATCAATTTTATTGAGCCTTAATATTTCTTAACAACTTAAATATTCTTAATGGTTCAAAAACTTTAATATTAATTAAACTTTTATCCCTCAAAAACATAAGTTGTCAGATAATGCAACTCAGCTTTACTTGCTGCTTTAGAATCTGCTTCTGCCTGTTCCAAAGAATAATTAGAATTAATTTCTTTCTTTTGGAAAGCGAAAGAATTATTGGCATTTTTATCAACTACATCATTGAAAATATGCTGGATTTCTGAATTCCCTAATGATGAAAAACTAATGTCTTCAAATCCATACATCAATCTTAAATCATCAAACTGAGCAAAATTTTCATCTACAAAACTTTGAAACTGATTTTTAGAATCAAAATTTCCTGCCCAAATATTGTAAGCATAACTTTTTTTGCTTGGTTTGTCGAAAATACTTTGGTAAACAAAATTTTCGCCTAAATATGCTTCTCTTACTTGCGGGTCATTTGCCAAATCTTCAGGAAGACCTTCTTTCAAAATCTTACCTTCAAACATAATGTATGTTTTGTTGGTAATCGCCAAGGTCTGCTGTACATTGTGGTCAGTAATCAAAATTCCGATGTTTTTATCGGTCAAACTTCGTACAATTTTTTGAATATCTTCTACGGCAATCGGGTCAACACCGGCAAAAGGTTCATCTAAAAGAATGAAACTCGGGTCTGTTGCCAAACATCTTGCAATCTCTGTTCTTCGTCTTTCACCTCCGGAAAGTAAATCACCTCTGTTTTTACGAACGTGCTGCAGAGAAAATTCCTCAATCAGTTCGTCACATTTTATTTGCTGTTGTTTTTTTGAAAGTTTAGTAAGCTGTAAAACACCAAGAATATTATCTTCTACAGAAAGTTTTCTGAAAATTGAAGCTTCCTGAGCTAGATAACCAATACCTTTTTGGGCACGACGATACATGGCGTCAGAGGTAATCTCCTGTTTGTCGAGGAAAATCTTTCCTGAAGTAGGCTTCACCAAGCCTACAATCATATAAAAGGAAGTGGTTTTTCCGGCTCCGTTCGGACCAAGTAAACCAACAATTTCTCCCTGCTTAACTTCTACAGAAACGCCTTTTACAACTTTTTTGGGACCGTATTCTTTGATTAAGTTTTCTCCTCGTAAAATCATAAGGGCAAAGATAAAGTTTTTTTGAATTCTAATGTATTTTCAATATTGTTAATTGTTGTTTGAAGAAACTAATTTATTAACGAAGGAAAAATGGAGTTGCTCTTTTGTTTTTGAAAAGAAAAATCTAATTTTACACTATAATTATCCTATTGCAATACGCTCAAATTATTTTGCCCCTCAATCTGAAAGGAACTTTTACCTATAAAGTTTCAGAAGAATTGATGTCACTTATTCAACCCGGAATGAGAGTGCTTATTCCTTTTGGTGGAAAAAAAATCTATACCGGAATTGTTTTTGAACTGCATGATGAAGTTCCCACTCAGTTTGTGCCGAAGGAAGTAATCAGCATTTTAGATGAACAACCGATTTTGCCACCACAACAAATTAAATTTTGGAAATGGCTTTCAGATTATTATCTGTGCAATTTGGGCGAAATTTACAGGTTTGCTTTTCCGTCTTCTTTAAAACTGGAAAGTGAAACTTATCTTAAATTAAAACCCAATATTACCGTTGAGTTTGAAAATCTGGATGTGAATGAAATGTATCTTATTCAGGCATTAGAAGTTCGTCAGTTGATTAATTTAACGGATATTGAAGCGTTTATTCCGAAAAAAGATATTATTAAAACCATCAATTCGCTGATTGATTTACAGTATATTGAAATCGACGAAAAAGTTGCTGAAAAATATAAGGCTAAAGAAGTTGCTTACGTTAAAATCAATGATGAGATTTTAAAAAATCAAAATCTTACCGAAATTCTTTTAAGTTTAAAGAGAGCTCAGAAGCAGAAAGACCTTTTCCTGCATATTTTAGAAAAACAAACCGAAAATCCTGATTTACATATTAAAAAATCAGAATTGTTTGAAGATGGATATTTTGCGAGTTCGCATTTTAAATCTTTGGCAGATAAAAATTTGGTGGAAGAATATTACATGCAGAAAGACCGGATTGAAAGCTATGAAGGTGAAATTGAAGAGGTAGAAGAACTTACGGAAATTCAGAAAGCTGCAAAAATTGAAGTAGATGAAGCTTTTGAAGAAGGTAGAAATGTGCTGCTTCACGGGGTAACTTCATCTGGAAAAACACATATTTATTTAGAGAAAATTGAAGAATGTATTTCTGAAGGCAAAAATGTACTGTTTCTTCTTCCTGAAATTTCATTAACCAAGCAAATTACGCAGCGATTAGAAAAAAAATATGGGAGGCAATTAGGCTTTTATCATCAGAAACTGACCGATTTTGAAAAGGTAGAAATTTGGCGAAGAATAAAAAATAACGACATCAAAGTTCTTATTGCAACAAGAAATTCTCTGTTTTTACCTTTTAAGAATTTAGGATTAATTGTGGTGGATGAAGAGCATGATTCCGGATATAAACCGAGAGAAGTTTCACCTTATTTTAATGCTAAAGATTCGGCGTTGGTTTTAGGAAATCTTTATGAAGCCAATGTTATTTTAGGTTCGGCAACGCCTTCTGTTGAAAGTTATTATCTGGCAAGAAAAGAAAAGCTGAAATATATTTTTCTGAATGAAAGATTCGGAAATGTAAAACTTCCGGAATTTGAATTGATTAATTTTAAAGAGGCGCAAGATTCTAAAAAAGTTTCAGGTAATTTTTCGTTGAAATTGATTGATGAAATCAAAAAAACATTAGAAGAAAAAAATCAAACGATGATTCTTCACAATCGTCGTGGTTACGCGAGTGTTTTAGAATGTGAATCTTGTGGATATGTCAATTACTGTTCAAATTGTGATGTCGTGATGACGTATCACAAAGCTGCCAACGAAATGAAATGCCACTATTGCGGACAGAGAGCTTCTAAACCGAAAACCTGCCCAAAATGTTTTTCTGAAAATCTTAATGAAAAAGGAGTTGGTGTAGAACAAATTCACGAAGAAATTTCTAAAATTTTTCCGGACAATGAAGTCGATAGAATGGATGTTGATTCTATGCGGAAGAAATTTGCCTACGAAAAACTATACGAAAAAATTGAAGACCGGGAAACCGATATTATAGTAGGAACCCAAATGATTTCTAAAGGTCTTGATTTTGACCATATCGAATTGGTAGCGATTCCAAAAGCTGATTCTATGCTGTATGTACAAGATTTCAGAGCAGAAGAAAGAGCGTATCAATTGATTACGCAAGTCTCTGGAAGAGCGGGAAGAGTTTCGGGGAAAGGCAGAATTTTAATTCAGACTTTTAATCCTGACCATTCTGTTTTTCAGCTGATTAAAATGAATAATGTTTTTAAAATTTATAAATATTTCCTCACGGAACGTCAGAAATTTAATTATCCACCTTTCACAAAGTTAATCAACATTGAGTTGAAGCACATAAAAGACGATAAAGTAAATCGTGCATCACAGTTTTTAGGGTCTATTTTAAGAAAATATTTGCCTGAAGATTGTATTTTAGGCCCTGAAAGAGCGCAAATTGCCCGATTAAATAATTTGTATCAGTTTCAGATTTTACTGAAATTGCCTCGAGGCAAAAACTATGAAAAGTTTAAAAGTTTAGTTTTATTAAGTTTGAAAGAATTTGACGAAATCACTGCTTATCAAAGTATTAAAAAAGATGTTTTTGTTGATTTTTAACAAACTTTAACATATTTTATAGCCTTTTATCATAGTCTACTGAACTACCATACCATAATAATTTCTACATTTGAACGTTAATTATATGTTTGGAATGAAATGAATGGATTTAACTAATCGATTTTTATATCATCCAAAATATAACGAAAAGAAAAATTAGATGGTAAATTTCAGAAAATATATCTCAGGTGTTACGGTTCTGACTGCTGGTTTTTTACTTGCCCAATCAACCGTTTCTACAGTTCTTTACTCTCAGAATTATGACAACAAAACAAGCTTAAATCTTCCATCGCCAGTTGCGTATGTTGAAAAGGCTATTTTGTCGCCAAAAGAACTTGTAGACATCAGTGTAAACACAATGATGACAGACCCCGTATTGAAAAATGCAACTTGGGGATTTGTAGTCTACGACCCAAAAACGAAGAAAATAATTTCTTCGTACAACGAAAATACTCCGCTTGTTCCTGCTTCTACAACCAAATTGTTGACCACCGAAACTGCAATAAGCATGTTGGGTGAAAATTACCGTTGGATGACGCAGCTAGAATATTCGGGAGAAATCGATGAGAATGGAGTTTTAAACGGTAATCTGTATATTGTAGGAAGTGGTGACCCTTCATTGGGAACTAATAAAGCGGGAGCTTGGTCTTACAAAGATATCGTTTCAGATTTCGCAGGCGGAATGGCTCGTGAAGGTATTAAAAAAGTAAATGGTGATATTGTTATTCAGACAGCGCTTTTCAAAGGTAACATTTCGGCACTTCCGGAAAATGTTGTTTGGCTAGAAAACAATAACTATTATCTTCCTGTTGGTACCACCAAAGAGATTAATCCTGCCAATGAGAAGCTTATCGTAAAGAAATCAATGAATGCTGCAGCCGATAAGAAGTTTTTCTATGTTTCACCTTATGCCAATAAAATGGTATATGCTGAAAAATACGAAGGTAACGGAACATTAACTACAAAATTACCTGATGCTCCAGCTTTCCTTGCCAACTCATTCAGAGCAACTTTGGTAAAAAGTGGTGTTGCAGTGACTGGAAAAGTCACTCCTAAAATGACAGATGCTACACCAGAAGCTAGAAAAATGATTGCTGCTTACAAATCTCCGACTTTGGGTGATATTATTTATTATACCAATCAGAGAAGTGATAACTCGTTAGCGGAAGCATTGCTAAAAACTGTGGGTTTCCAGAAAATGGGAGATCAGACTTCAGAATCTGGAAGAGTAGTAGTTAATAATCACTTAAAAGATATCGCATTTGATGTAGAAGGATTAAACTACATGGATGGAAGCGGTTTGTCTAGAAGCAATAAAGTGACTCCGATTTCGCAGGTAAAATATCTTAGTTCTTTGATGGACGAGAAATTTTACAAAACATATTTTAACTCTCTTCCGATTGGCGGACAGTCGGGAACGCTTAAAAGTATGTTTTTAGGTGAAGGAAACGGACAGGTTTTTGCAAAAACAGGAACTTTAAATAAAGTGAAAACTTTAGCTGGATACTTAAAAACCAACTCAGGAAGAACGCTTGTTTTCTCTTTGATGGTAAACAATTATGCAGGCTCTGTCGGGCAGGTGAAAAGTAAAATGGAAAAAATACTGCAACCTACTTTAGACTTATAAAAAATATTAATTTCATATTTAAACCTTTTAATCATTGATTGAAAGGTTTTTTTTATCTTTAATCCCTAATTATTTGACAATGAGAAAATTTTACCTTTTCTGTGTAAGCATCTTTGCTTTTCATACTTTATCGGCTCAAAACCAAAATGAAAACGTAGATAAAAAAGGTTTATTAAACAAAGAAATGAAATCTTATGCAGCTAAAATGGCTGCAGGAAATACCAATCCCAATACGTTAAACTACGATTTACAGTATCAGAGGATGGATGTATCTATCAATCCTTCCGTTTATAATATTTCGGGATCGGTAACGTCACACTTCAAGCCTTCACAAGCGTTGAATACAATTTATTTTGACCTTAATAATAATCTTACCGTTTCTCAGGTAAATTATCATGGTCAGAATCTTACTTTTCAGCAATTATCGACTAAAGAACTAAAGATAAACTTTACAGCTTCTCTGCCTGCTAATGTTTTAGATTCTCTTACGATTAATTACAGTGGAGCTCCAGATACGGCGAGTAACGCGTTTTTTAATGGCTCTCAAGGCGGAACGCCCATTCTTTCTACTTTAAACGAACCTTATGGAGCACAAGATTGGTTTCCTACAAAGCAAAGTTTAAATGATAAAATTGATAGATTTGATATAAAAGTGACGACTCCTACTCAGTATAATGTTGCAGCCAATGGTAAATTTATGTCTGAAACTGTTTTAGGAAATGGCACAAAACGTACTTTTTGGAGAACGCAATATCCTACTGCTGCTTATTTAATAGCACTTTCTATTACAAATTTTGTAATGCTAAATGATACCATGGGAAATCCACCTTTTCCTTTTGTTAATTATATTTATCCATCTACAAATGCAAATGCAACAAGTATGGCAAATATAGAATGGACGAAAACGGTAATGAATACTTTTGAAAATTATTTCGGAGCGTATCCTTTCCGTAATGAAAAGTATGGACATATGGAATTTGAAGCGGGTGGAGGTATGGAACATCAAACCATGTCTTCAATGGGATCTTGGAGTAAACAGTTAATTGCTCATGAGCTGGCGCATCAATGGTTCGGTGATAAAGTAACGTGCGGTGCATGGAATGATATCTGGCTAAATGAAGGTTTTGCGACTTTTGGAGAGCATCTTGCCTACGAAAAACTGCTTATGAGCAATGCCGATTTTCTTAATTATCTTTTAGGTGAAAAAAATTATATTACCAGTATTGCGGGTGGAAGTGTGTATGTGGCAGACAGTAATTTAGGAAATACCAATGCTATTTTTAGTGGAAGATTATCATATTCTAAAGGTGGATATACAGTAAGAATGATTAAATGGATTTTGGGTGATGCCGTATTTTATCAGGCATTAAAAGACTATCATGCGCGACCAAATTTAGCGTACAGCTATGCTAGAACTGCAGATTTAAATGCTTCTTTATTAACGTCAACAGGCAAAGATTTTACAGAATTTTTTAACGATTGGATTTACGGACAAGGTTATCCTACATACGATATCCGATGGAAACAGGTGGGAAATCAAGTGACTTTTAAAGCGTCACAGACGCAAAGCCATGCATCGGTTAGCTTTTTTGAAATGCCTTTACCGATAAAAGTTACAGGAACTGGTGGTCAGACTGCTTTTTTTGCTTTAAATAATACGTTCAATAATCAATATTTCACAGAAGCTGTAACTTTTCCGATTGCTAGCGTACAGTTTAATTATGAATACCAAATAGTAGAAAAAAACTCAACAGTTTCTCAGGATAATAGTTTGAGTACTGCAGATTTTAAAACTGAAGAATTCAGCATTTATCCTAATCCTGTGAAAGAGCAACTGTTTGTTTTGGGGTTGAAAAAAGAAACTGGGTATGATATTTTTACGGCAGACGGAAGGTTGGTGAAAAAAGGTAAAACGGATAAAAAAATAGACGTATCTCTGCTACAGAAAGGAGTTTACTTTATCAAGATTTTAAATTCTAATTTAAAATTTGTAAAAGAATAAAAAATAAATCATTGTATTGATTTTCAATGTATATTTGTTTATAAACAAAATAATTAATACTTATGAAAACAAATTTATTCTTTGTCAATTTTCTTTTATTGGCGTTTTTAATGTTTAATTTCACCTCATGTGAATCTAAAAAATCAGACAATCCTTTACTAGACACACAATGGAGAGGATTGGCGAAAATTCCTCATGAAGCTGAGATTGATTTAAAATTCTCGAAAGATAAAATTGATGTACTGCTCGATAATAAAGTAATCGAAACGATGACTTACACATTGAGTAATGGCGAAATCAATATAGTGAAAAATTCAGGGGGAACACCTTGTAATGTAGGAGCAAAAGGCAAATACAAATGTGACGTAATTGGTGAGAATCTTGTGATGACACATATTTCCGATGAATGTACAGATCGTGTAAAATCTTTACAGGGAATTGTTTATAAAAAAATTGAAGTAAAAAAATAACTGCAAATCATTTTTGCACTTTTAAAGCTTTCATTCGTGAAAGCTTTTTTTGTTTCTTGCTTTTGATGTTAAACTAAAGAGGTGAAATAGCTCTTTTGATGAGGGCTTGTAGATGATTAATAACCAAAAAAACAATAAAGATGTCGAAACTTATTTTCTTTAATACGTTTTTATTAAATTAGCGCAACTTAAATTTAATTATAATGATCTCTGAAAAGTATCTTGAAAATCTAAAAAATGAACTGAATAATATAGAAAATGATGGTCTTTTTAAAAAAGAAAGAATCATCACTTCTCAGCAAAGTGCAGAAATAGAAGCTAATGGAAAAAAACTTCTGAACTTTTGCGCCAACAATTATTTAGGATTATCAAATCATCCTGAAGTAATGAAAGCTTCGCAGGATATGGTTGCATCTCATGGTTACGGGATGTCTTCGGTACGTTTTATCTGCGGAACTCAAGATATTCACAAGCAGTTGGAAGAGAAAATTGCAGAATTTTTAGGCTTAGAAGACACAATTCTTTACGCAGCATGTTTTGATGCAAACGGAGGTGTTTTCGAACCATTATTTACAGATGAAGATGCGATTATTTCTGATGAATTAAACCACGCATCAATTATTGACGGAGTACGTCTTTGTAAAGCGGCAAGATACCGTTATAAAAACAATAATATGGCAGATTTGGAAGCTCAATTAATTGCTGCTTCTGAAAAAAATCATAGATTCAAAATTATCGTTACAGACGGAGTTTTCTCAATGGACGGAATTGTTGCCGACCTAAAAGGAGTTTGTGATTTGGCTGATAAATACGATGCTTTGGTAATGGTTGATGATTCTCATGCAACTGGTTTCATCGGAAAAACGGGTCGTGGTACTCACGAAGCCAACGAAGTAATGGGTAGAGTAGATATTATTACTTCTACGTTAGGAAAAGCTTTAGGTGGTGCTTTAGGCGGATTTACGTCTGGTAAAAAAGAAATCATCGATATGTTGAGACAGCGTTCTAGACCTTATTTGTTTTCAAACTCTTTGGCGCCAGGAATTGTTGGTGCTGCTTTGAAGGTGTTAGAAATGATTTCTGATGACACTTCTTTACGTGATACCGTAATGGAAAATGCAGAGTATTTCAGAACAGAGATGAAAGCAAAAGGTTTTGATATTCCTGATGGTGATGCTGCGATTGTTCCTGTAATGTTGTACGATGCAAAATTGGCTCAGAAAATGGCTGAGAAACTAATGGATGAAGGTATCTATGTAATTGGTTTCTTCTATCCGGTTGTACCGAAAGAAAAAGCGAGAATCAGAGTACAACTTTCTGCGGCACATACAAGAGAACATGTAGATAAAGCAATTGCTGCTTTTGAGAAAGTAGGAAAAGAATTAGGAGTAATTTCTTAAAAAAATAAACTATTCTACAATTGTAGAATAAAAACAGAATTTCTATATTTACAGAAATTCTGTTTTTTTATGCTTAAAAATTTCTTACTCATCGTGTTATCATTTTTTGTTTTCGCTTCATGCAAAACCAAAACGAATCAATACATTAAGATTTCCGAAAAATCTCAAAAGAGACATGGAAAATGGATAGAGAAATATCCTGTAGATAATGATACCTTAATTGTTATAGGAAAATACAATACAGGTGAAAAAATTGGCGTTTGGAAAACATTTATTGACGATAAACTCTATCAAAAAGAAAAAATACAAAAGAAGAAAATCAAAATGTTTGTGTATCATAAAAATGGAAACATTATGGAGCGTGGACAATCAAAGCTTGATATTTCTGAAAACGAACGCCATTGGTATTATTTCGGAGACTGGAAGTTTTATGACGAAAACGGAAAGTTGAAGCATATAAAAAAATACACTGATGGTAAAAAAATCGACAGTATTTCAATCAATCAATAAACCTTTCTAAACCTTAAATTTTCAACAAATCTTAAATAATTTTTTAGACATAATATTGATGAAGTTTTTTAGCTTAAGTTGAGTAACAAAATCATTATATTTGCGCTTAATTTTCACTTAAATGTTTTTTAAATCAAGATATATATTAGAGTTTTCTAAGCCAAAATGTGAGGTTTTAGAAAATATTGAAAAAGATATATTTCAAGGTTTCCCCAATTATTTTGGTAAAAGCTTTAAGGGAAAAGTAAGTGAAAATGGATTTAAAATAAAATTGATGGGAGGAGGTGATTCTCCAACCTTCAAAGGAAATTTTATTTTGAATAGAGATAATGAGGAAAGTTTTGAGCTATCTGTTGGATTTGAATATTATGAAGTATTGCTTTATTTAATTTTTTTAAGTTTTATATTACTTCTTGTAATTAAAAATTACGATGGAACTTATTCTTTGATACCCATTTATCTAGCTATTCTAGGATTTATTATATTTTCAGGTTATTTTCGATTAAGAAAGAAAAAAAGTTTATTTTTCGATTATTTGAAAAACTTTGATAAAGATTGTGAAATTATTCATATAAAATAATTTATTGATTTAAAATGCTTTACACAATAATAAAAGCCTTACACATTATTTTTATGGTCAGCTATTTTGCGGGAATTTTTTATCTCGTAAGAATTTTTGTGTACTATAAAGATACTGATGCCTTTTCCGAAGACAAAAAGACGATTCTGAGAGAGCAATATACATTTATGGCTCGCAGATTATGGAATATTATCACCGTTCCAGCTGGGATTATTATGACCATTTGTGGATTGATCATGATTTTTCTGAATTCCGGTTTAATGAAAATGCCTTGGTTTCATTTAAAACTGACTTTCCTGATTGGATTGGCAATTTACCATTACTGGTGCTGGAAAAAAGTAAAACATCTTGCAAAAATCAACGGAAAAACACTAGAAACAGCCAATTTAAAACTAAGACAGGCTAACGAAATTGCCACATTTATTTTATTTTTGGTCGTTTTTACCGTTATTTTAAAATCTCAGGTTATTGAATATTGGTGGCAATTAATTACCGGATTTTTCGTACTGGTATTTTTAATCATGATGACGGTGAAGCTTGTGAATAAAAAAGGGAAAGATAAAAAGTAAAAAGTGATAAGTGAGAAATTAAATTTTTGAATCTAGAATTTAAAATCTCAAACCTCAAATATCAAATTAATATATGATTGCAATATTTAAAAAAGAACTTTGGAGTTATTTTGGGAACTGGAGCGCATGGATTATCATTGCGGCATTCAGCTTGATAACGACTTTGTTTCTGTTTTTCTTCGAAAATGATTCTAATATTTTCGACATCGGAATAGCATCTTTACAGAGTTATTTCGTTTTGGTACCTTGGTTACTGATGTTTATTATTCCGGCATTGTCGATGAAAACTTTTGCAGAAGAGCAACAGACAGGAACTTTAAACTGGTTATTTTCCCAACCTCTGAAAGTTTCAGATTTGGTTGCTGGGAAATTTCTTTCGGTTTGGGTCGTTGGAATTTTATGTCTGATTCCATCAGTAATTTACTTTTATACGGTTTACGTTTTGGGAGTTCCTGAAGGAAACATCGATATGGGAATGACTTTCGGAAGTTATTTCGGTTTAATTATTCTGATAGCAGCATTTTCCGGAGTAGGGATTTTAGCTTCATCGCTTTCTCAAAACCAGATTATGGCTTATCTGTTGGGAGTTTTCATGTGTTTCATCATGTATTTCGGAATTGAGCAACTTGCAAGTTATAAATTGTTGGGTGGTGCAGATTTTATTTTGCAGAATGTAGGTTTTTATCAACATTTTCTAGCATTTACAAGAGGTCTTATCGATTTTAAAGATGTTGCTTATTTTGTTTTCATCATTGGTCTTACCTTAACATTGTCTAATCATTTTATCAATAAAAAGAAGTAAAAACATGAAGAAGATTAACCTAAAATCTCCATTTGCCATTTTATTGATTGGAACTTTTGTCGTTGCATTGGTTCTTGCATTTTCAGGCATCAGATTAGATTTAACAAAAGAAAAAAGATATACGCTTTCAGAAAATACGATAAAAGTTTTAGAATCGGTAAAAAAACCTTTAACGGTAGATGTTTACCTTGAAGGAGATTTTCCGGCAAGCTTTAAACAGCTTCAGAGTGAAACTAAATTTATGCTGGAAGAATTCAGAAAAATTAACCCGAAAATTGATTTTAAATTCATCGACCCCATGAAAACCAAAATGTCGCAGGACACTTTGATGGCAATGGGAATGCAGCCTTCGGTTCTTCCGGATTTTAAAGATGGAAAAGTTACCCAGATTTATTTATTCCCTTATGCGGTGGTAAAATATAATGGTGGTGGTATTTCTATTCCTTTGGTTGTACAGCAGTCGAATATTAATGCAGATGACCAGTTGAGAAAATCAATTGAAAATTTAGAATATAATTTAGTTTCGAATATTAAAGCTGTCGCGACGAATAAGAAAAAGAAAGTCGGAATTTTGGTCAATCAGGATGAGTTGAGTCCGACAGAATTTGAAAGCTTTATGAGATTAGCAACGGAAAGCTATGATGCAGGGCCGATTGTTCCAAAAAATAATGTGGAAATCACTCAGGCAGACGTTCCGTTATTGAAACAGATGAGTGCTTTGGTCATTGCAAAACCCAGAAAAGCTTTCACAGACGGTGAAAAAGTAATTCTTGACCAATACATTATGAATGGCGGTAAAACGCTTTGGATGATTGATGCTGTAAACGCTGAAATGGATACGTTGACGAAGTCTAAAAAAGTAATGCCTTTCCCTTTAGATATCAACATGACCGATTTTTTCTTTAATTATGGTCTGAGAATCAACAATGCTTTGGTAAAAGATGTGAAAAAATATGCGCTTTTAAAATTGGTGACCGGAGAAGTTGGTGGAAATGCGCAATATACAAGTCTTCCGTGGCCTTATTTTCCATTGGGAATCGCAGAACATGACCACCCGATTACTAAAAATATCAATCCTGTAAAACTAGAGTTTCCTACATCAATTGATACTTTGGGTGGAAGAAAATTTAAAACCCATGTTTTATTTGAATCTAGCGAAAGAACTTTATTAAAGCAGGTTCCAAACTATGTCGAACTGAAAGAAATTGCCAGTGTAGACAGTCTTGGGCAGATGGAAAAACCAAGCACACCGAAGATTTTTGCGGTTGCTTTGGAAGGAAAATTTAATTCTGCGTATGCCTCAAGAATCGAAAGAAAATCTTATCCAGGATTTAAAACGTCAAGCCCGGAAAACAAAATGATTGTGATTGCCGATGGAGATGTGGGTAGAAATAAAGTAATCAAAGGACAGGCTCTACCTTTGGGAGTTGATATGTTAACTGAAGAGCAATTCGGTAATGAGCAATTCCTGAGAAATGCTTTAGATTATCTTCTCGATGACAGTAATCTGATGGAATTAAGAAACAGAAATATCGAAGAAAGACTTCTCGACCGCCACAGAATCGCTGATGAAAGAACAAACTGGCAATATCTGAATTTATTGCTTCCTTTAGCAATTATTGGACTTTTAGGAGGATTGTTCTTTTGGTTAAGAAAAAAGAAATTCGGATAAAATGAATATAGAAAAAGAGAAACTGTGAGGTTTCTCTTTTTTGTTTATATATTAATTGTTTCGTTTTTTATCAATCATTTTAATGGGATTTTGCCTAGTATCAAAAATGTCATTGATTAAGATATCATTACATTCAATTCTGTAAATGATTTTATAGTTGCCACATATAATATATCGGTGTTGCTGATTTAGCTGTTCTAGATAGAACTCAATGTGCCCAGATTCTGGGTTTTGTATTAATCTTTTTGTTGAATCAAATATCTTTTTTCGAATTTTGTGAGCAACTTTTTTGTTCGCTTTAAGCGAATAATAATCAAAAATATTTTTTAAGTTTTCAATAGCAAATTCAGACCAGATGATTTTCATCGTTTACCAATTTGCAGATTGATTTTCTAAATCTTCCTGAGTTTTAAATTTACCAGTCTTAAAATCTTCTTCAGACTTTTCAATACGATTCATTAAAGTCTCAGTAGTAAAGGGAGCAAACTCAGAGTGATCTTCTTTTTCTAATTTTGAAAAAATATATTCCTCTATTTTTTCAAAAAAACTTTCGTCTTGAAGTTGAGCAAGATAGGTGATTAGATTTAATTTTCTGGTTTGTAAATCCATGATGTCATAATTTATTCAAAGATACAAATTTGGATATAGATTCTTTCGGGGAATAATTTTTGTTTTAATTATTACTTCCAAACATAGTTTTTATTCCATTCATAAAAACGTTGAATTTCTTTGTTGTTATTCTCATGATATTTTTTCACATCGTCAGCTTGAGAAGGTAAAAAAGCAATGTAAGTAAAAGGCTCAACCAATTTTTGTTCTTTCATTTCAATAAAATAAGGAGCTAAAAATTCCCAATAAAAACCTTTTTGTTTTTTTTGATCTTCCTTCAGTACAGCAAATATACTGTCAAATTTATCAATAGCTTTTTCACATTGAGTTTTGTTTTTGTTTTTCTCATCAAAATCTAAAGCGGCAGTCATAGATAAAACCATATCTACAGTCGAGAAATTATTAGTTATTTTTTTATTTTTGCTTACATCCTCCAATGTTTTAGAATCAATAGCTAATGTAATATTTTTCTCGTCAGTTTGGCTAACACCTTGTCCCATTAAATTTATTACAGAATCTAAGTTTCCTTTTGCACGAGATGTTTTATTGTCAACAGAAAGATACCTTAAAGATGCCAAAATTGATATAATTCTTTTATCACGATTCAATGCACCTAAAGCATTTAAAGACCCTGGATGATTGGGATTTAGTTTTAAAGATTTTTCAAATAATTCTAAAGACTTTTCAATTTGTTTATCATTAACTAAAGTAATTCCTTTATTGAAATAAAGCTGATAAAATTCAGGATACTTCTTTATTCCTTCATCGAAAATTTTCAGCGCCTCTTGTGGCCTCTTTGAATGATCTAAACTATTTCCGTAAGTAAGATATATGGTTTTAATATCTTCTTTATTATGCGTTGTAATGGCTAATTTACAAATTTCAATTGCTTCATCATATTTTTTTGAGGCTTCCAGTGTCATTGCTTTTTCTGAAAATGCAAACAGATTATTCTTATCAAGTTTTAAAGCTTCTTCATATTTATTAAGTGCCTCATTAAATTTTCCTTCATCATGAAGAACGATACCTTCATTAACTTTAAGCTTAGCAGCATTTTTGTCTTGAGAGAAATTTAAAATAGGGAAAAAGGCTAATAATAGAATTTTTTTCACGTTGTATTGGTTTTGAAATTTATTTTTTTCTGCTTATAATTGGTTTTATTGTATTACATTTTGTAATACTCTATCATTTTTCTGAGCTTTATTAAAGCATATTGTAATTCGTCCTGCTCAGCTCCATATTCTTTTATTTCTCTGTCTTTTTCAAATTTAGAAATATTAAATCCTTCCTCTATGTCATTATAGTACAAAACAAAGTTGTTATATTTTGCGACTGCCCAGAAACCATTGCCTTCGTTTCCAAATTCATGTTCAGTCCATTTTTTAGGAGTGAATTTTATTTTATTCCAAAACTGAAAGTTTTCTGAGCTCATTTCTTTTTCACCTTTTGAAATTTCTAAAGCTAATTCATCGAAAGTTATTGGTTCCCATTTCATAATAACTTTGGTATTTTATAAAAGCCCCTCAAAAATCACTTCAATATCTTTAACATCATCACTTACTTCTCCGAAAACAAATTTTACAATTCCGTTTTTATCTAAAATAAGACTTGTAGGAAACGCTGAAATATTCAGCTCATCAATCTGATTTTTAGCATTTGGAATATGAGTGAAATTAAAAGGTTGCTGTTTGATAAATTCTTCAATCGTTTTTTTATCGTTAAAAGAAATTGTGATGAAATTTGCTTTACCGTTAAACTTTTCTTTCAGCTTATTCAAGAACGGAATTTCTTCTATGCAAGGCGGACATTTTGTAAACCAAAAATTAATGAAAGTAGGCTTTCCGTTAAGAAAATCTTTGTCAAATTTTTTGTTGTTTTCATTTACAAATTTCTCAATCTCAAATCTTGTTCCGATATATTTTTTTGTTTCTCCATAAGGATCAAATCCATCGGGTGTTGTAGAAAGCACACCAAGTTTTACAATATGAATGATAGAATTTTCTTTTTTTTCGGTTTTTAAAAGAAGTTCTTCCAATATTCCGGTTTTTGTGATTTTTTCTTTTTCAGCTACATATTTTGTTTCGTCAACCGCGTTTCCACCGTTAATTTTATAATATGTTTTTTGGGCAAAAGAGTGGATGCTTAAAAATAAAAGAGATATTGCCAGAATTTTTGTTTTCATTGATAGGGTTATAGTTAATGCTTGATGTAAGCTGAGCAAATATAAAATAAATTAACATTAATATCACTTACCTAAGAAAAATCATGCGATAGGAACTCTGAATAATGCTAACCCAATCGATTTTATTTTTTCTGACTACCTGAGCATCAAAACCCAAAGAGAAAGAAGCTATCGGGCCGCGGAATAATTAAAACCAAAAAAATATTGGCAAAAACTGGCATTTTTCAATCAAAAAAGACTTAATGAATCTAATGTTTCAAAATTTTTTTATATTTTTAGTCTTTTCTTATCCTATGTCAATAAGAAAGCCTTCAAATTTTCGGAGGTTTGCAAAGTCAAAACAATAAAATAATCGTTTTGAGGTTTTATTAAACAGAACAACAAACAATATTAATATTAAATACTTTTAAAAAATGAAGAAAATTGGCGTAATCGCTTTGGCAAGTTTAGGTTTACTTCTTGCATCGTGTGGTGATAAAAAAGAAGCTGCAACGGCAGGTCAAGAGCAATCTGTAGCTGAAAAGCAAGGTGATGTTTTTACAGTTGATACTGCAGCATCTAAAGTAAACTGGAAGGCTTTCCACAAAGGAGGTTTTGCTCCACGTTGGGGAACTTTAGCAGTTTCTACAGGTGAATTATCAGTTGCTGATAATCAATTGGCATCTGGTGAGTTTGTAATTGATATGAAGTCAATCAAAGTAGATCCAGCTTCTGTAACTGAAAAAGACAAAAAATATACAGATCTTGAAGGTCACCTAAAAAATGCTGACTTCTTTGATGTTGAAAAACACCCAACTGCTGATTTCAAAATCACTAAAGTTGAAGAACTTGCTGCAGGTGCCCAAAACGCTGTAGAAGGAGCTAACAAAACGGTAAGCGGAAACCTTACGCTTTTAGGAAAAACTATGAACGTTTCTTTCCCTGCAAAAGTAGAAATCGTAGAAAAATCTGCTACGTTGAAAGCTCAGTTTACAGTAAACCGTGCTGACTGGGGAATCAAATTCGGAACTGACGAAACTGATCCAGCTGAATGGATGATCAGCAAAGATATTGAAATCGGTATCGATGTAAAAGCTGCTCAAAAATAATACTGAACACCAAATAAATTACGAAGACATCTGTAGCAATACAGATGTCTTTTTTTTGTTTAAAAGAGAAATCGAATTATAATTATTTTTTGCTCTGTAAGAGCAGAACCTTTGTAGAGAAGATATTGAGTTTTTTATGAGCTCTGTAGGAGCGACACATTTCAAGATAATCTAAAATTTAAAATGTCGAAGTTTTTCAAAATCTGATTTTTCAAAAATATTACTGATAGTTCCATTTTCTAAAGTAACGATTCGGTCACAAGTATGAAAAAGAGTTTCGATAATGTGCGAACTGATAATCACTAATTTTTTGTTTTCTTTCAATTCATGAATAATATCGTATAATAAATGAACTCCCTCAAAATCTACTCCGTTAAAAGGTTCGTCTAAGATATTGATGGGTTTGTCGAGCATCAACATTCCAATTAAAGCTAATTTTTTTTTCATTCCGCTCGAATAATATTGCACATACTTATCCAGCGGAAGTTGAAATTTTTCAGCGAGTTCTATCGTTTCCGATAGTTTATCTTTTGCGAAATAAGAAAGATATTCTCTTCCCGTTATGTAAGGGTAGAAATAGTTTTCCGTTTCAAGGTAAGAAATGTTTTCGCGAAGAAGTTTTTGGTTTTGCCATAAAATTTCTCCATTGTATTTTTGACTTTGGTAAAGAGATTCAAACAATGTCGTTTTTCCGGCTCCATTTTTTCCAAGGATGCCCAAAATAATTCCTTCTTCAATTTCAAGATTCAAATTTTGAAGAACATTTTTATCTTTAAAACTTACGGATAGATTTTTAATTTCCAACATAATTGCTGATGTTTTGCTGTGCTTCTTTTGTATTGATACGAATCATAATAAAGGCAGGAATAATCAACATACTGTACACGAAATATTCTATAAAAACCGCAATACTGAAGTAATTTGCCTTTTCATGATGATGATAAAGTCTGTATTTTCTGGTTAGAATTAATAAAAAATAACAATTCATAAAGAAAATATAATATAAAAGATATAAGCTTTCATTAAAATTTAAAACAAGATAACCGATATAAACAGGGAGAAGCAATGCATTGAAAAAAACTACATTTTTCTGAATTTTCTCCTTAAAACTTATTTTTTTAAAATAGACTTCAAGCATTTCCTTATTCTCATTATTTTCATACACATGCGAAAGGTAATCTAAAAGAAAAACTCCACATAATATTAAACTTGCCTGGTTATAAGCAGAAAGTAGGAGGATTAGGTAAGTGAAAATAAACATCCACGTATTTTTCCGAAGATAACTTTTCCATTCAAAAAGATGATTCGAAATAAAATTCCATTGAAACGTGGGAAACGGTTTAGATTTAGGCTCTAAAAAGCTTAGAGTAATGAGCGCTAAAAACATCAATATTCCGAATTTCTCAGTTTTATAATTGATATTTGCCATTAAAAAAATGGTATAAATAAAAGAAGATTCAAGAAAAACAATAAGTCTCCAATTTTTTACAAATATTTTCTTCAAAAACGGAATATCTTTTCTATTAATATGGAAAACCAAAGCAATAGAAAAATAGAGTAGTGAATATAGAAATGATTGAGGAAGCTTAATAATCATCAAAGCACCAAAAACCAAAATAACCGGTAAACTTACTTTAGGATTAAAATTGAAAATCCTAAAACTTTGATTAAATCTAAACTGAAAATGTTTGTAAATTTTATGCAATTAATTTTTTTTAAGAAAAGAAGTCTCTACTTTTTATAAGCTTTCAAAGATATAAAATGGATATTAAATATCACCAATTGAGGAAAATTTGTAAAATAATAAAAAAGAGAAACCCGAAAGTCTCTCTTTTAAAATCTGTTTCTTCTTAGCAACAATCCCAATTAAACCAAGCTTTTTCAAAATTTTTGTTTTTTAAGTCTTCAGGATTAATAAAGAAATTGGCAACACCAGAGTCTCCAAACATAATTTCGTCATCGGTATCGATTTGTAATAAAAGTACATCTTGTTTCAGATTTTGGTTGTAATCTCTCACATCTGCTTGGGTAAAATAAGCGTAACCGCCTATTTTATGTCCCGTTCCATCGATGATTTCGTTTACTTCTTCCTTTTGATTATCGGTAAGCGTTTCCTGAAAATCCCAAAAATCTTTATCATTAAAACTCATGTCAAATCGAAAATCTTCAGAACTTCCATATTCAATTTCTTTACTAAATTCGAGTTTATGTTCACGATAAATAGGAGATTCTTCATAAATTTCTTCTGTTAAAAAAGAAAAATCAGTTTGAAATTCTTCAGTGATGGTATCATGAAAAACGACCTTGTAATCATCCATATCAAACCATTCGGGAGATACGAAAAATTGTAATATTCCTTGATTAGGATAACCGTCGAGAAGCGGAACTTCGGAAAAATTGATTTGTGCCCAAAGAGCCATGGGCTTATTTTCTTTATTTTTCGGATACTCCATCCCTTTTTGGAGATAAGGTTTTCCTAAAAATTTACTGTCTAAAATTTGAAGAGATTCTTCGTTTTCGAGGGGAGTGGCAGAAACTTTTATCGTTTCAAGTTTGTATGTTTCAAGTTGAGTTTTAAACTCGTGAAGAAATTCTGGTATCATTTTGTATTTTGTTGAAAGTTGGGTTGTCAGTTTTTTTCAAAAGCAGGAATTAAATGTTCCCAATTAAGCTGTTTAGCATAATCAACAGCAGATTTTCCCTTCTGTGTTTTTAAATTTTTGTTGGCTCCGGCTTTGAGTAGAACTTCGACTGAGCTTAAGTTTCCGGCAATGGTTTCTCGGTGCAGAATAGTAAATCCGTTTTCATCGATATGGGTCAGTTCATTTGGGTAATCCTCTAAAAACTTCACGAAATCGTCTTTCATATTTCTGCTCATGGGATGCTCGATAAGGTTTTCAGGCTTTTCTTTTTGTTCGTTGACCACTTCCACTTCATTGTAATTTCCAAAATCAAGTTGCCACGCTTCATCGTGGTCTTTTCTTTCAGAATCCGACATATCGGCACGCATTTTTTGTATGGTAAATCCACCGTAAGCTTTTGGTATAGGCTCTGAAGACGAAGAAAATAATTTTGATAATCCCTTGGATTTCTTCTGGCTAGGTGTGATTGCAAAAAGCCAGTCACTGATTTCGTTTAAAGGAATTTCAAAATAATCTCCCAATTGTATGGTCTTTAAATTATTGGGTTCGTTGATGAGGTATCCGCTTATTGTATCACCGTCAAAGTCGATGTCGTTCATCCACATATGTTCTACGATTTCTTCTCTGCTGGGGTCTGTCTCAGAAAAAGAGGCTTTTACACAGGCTAAATTCAATCCGGGAATAATTCTTCTATATTCCCAGGAGACTTCTCTCCAGAAATATTTAAAGGTTTCCTGCGCATTCTTATACGCTTCAATCATTTTGGGGTCTCTTCCGTCTGTAAAAATAAACGAGTTATTTTCCATAGTGTTTTAAAAGTTTTGTGATTTAGGGTTAAAAAATATCAAAACTATTCTGTTCAAAAGATTGAAGAACAAAGGGGTTTAGTATTTTAAAGTATCTAAAATACGGAAATTATTTAAACGGAGGTTTAAGTTTTGTCTATTTTAATTTTTTTTTAACTATAAATTCTCTAGATCCTTTAGATGGTTTTCGGGATTGTATTGATAGTCTTTGGGAAGCTCCAATTCATAAAGAAAATGACTGTAGAATGAGAAGTAGAATATTTTTTTTCATAAGTGTTTTTTTATATTAGATTTCTATATCAGGGAAAATAATTTAGATTAGACCCTTTTCTTGCCACAATCTACAATTTTCAACTGCACCGTTTAAATAATCTGAAAGTTTTATGTCTGTCTGTTCCAATCTAGGACATTCGTAATGCTCTAGTTCTATATCTGTATATAAATTCAATTCATAAACAAAAGGATCAATTTGATTTTCGTCTAAAAAGATAATAAAATATTGTGGATCTGAAATACTTGTATCGATGGCAACAAACGGTCTGGTAATTCTATAATTAATAATTTTACTGAGACTAAGTATAGTGTTTCTCATAGACTCTTGATTTCCACCTTCAAATATCCAATTATAAGAACCAGCAATCGATAAAAACTCTTTTACAACAATAGGGAATGGCTGATTATTATTCCATTTTTGTTCTAATAGTTTTATTTCCTCTTCTTTTAATGGAGTATTCGGGGTTTGAAATAAATTAGTTAAGTTACGCCTAGGGTTTTGCTGAAAGTAATTTAAGTATTGTATTTTGTTGAAAGGTGGGTTGTCAGTTTTTTCAAAAGCAGGAATTAAATGTTCCCAATTAAGCTGTTTAGCATAATCAACAGCAGATTTTCCCTTCTGTGTTTTTAAATTTTTGTTGGCTCCGGCTTTGAGTAGAACTTCGACTGAGCTTAAGTTTCCGGCAATGGTTTCTCGGTGCAGAATAGTAAATCCGTTTTCATCGATATGGGTCAGTTCATTTGGGTAATCCTCTAAAAACTTCACGAAATCGTCTTTCATATTTCTGCTCATGGGATGCTCGATAAGGTTTTCAGGCTTTTCTTTTTGTTCGTTGACCACTTCCACTTCATTGTAATTTCCAAAATCAAGTTGCCACGCTTCATCGTGGTCTTTTCTTTCAGAATCCGACATATCGGCACGCATTTTTTGTATGGTAAATCCACCGTAAGCTTTTGGTATAGGCTTTGAAGACGAAGAAAATAGTTTTGATAAACCCTTGGATTTCTTTTGGCTAGGAGTGATCGCAAAAAGCCAGTCACTGATTTTATCTAAAGGAATTTCAAAATAATCTCCCAGTTGTATGGTCGTTAAATTATTGGGTTCGTTAATGAGGTATCCGCTTACTGTATCGCCGTCAAAGTCGATGTCGTTCATCCACATATGTTCTACGATTTCTTCTCCGTTGGGATCTGTCTCAGAAAAAGAGGCTTTTACACAGGCTAAATTCAATCCGGGAATAATTCTTCTATATTCCCAGGAGACTTCTCTCCAGAAATATTTAAAGTTTTCCTGCGCATTTTTATACGCTTCAATCATTTTGGGGTCTCTTCCGTCTGTAAAAATAAACGAGTTATTTTCCATAGTAATTTAAATATTTCGTGATTTTGGTTAAACTCAATATCAAAATGTATTCTGCTGAAAAGCATGATGAATAAATATATCTTGATATTTTTGGCGAAACTAAAGTACAAAAAATATTTAAACAAGAGTTTAAACTATAGAACTTGTTTAAATATTTATAAATTTTTCTCGAAAGAAGCTTTTGGTAGAGAAGAGTTTAAAATTACGCCTCTTATAGACTTCTATTTAGCCTTTTCTTTTATTTCCGCATTTGGGGCAAAAAGTAGCAGTCTCAGTTCTGTAAGGTTTTCCACAGTTTTCGCAATCAGGACCATATAGATTTATAAAATGATGCATAATAGCATTTGGATTTGTTTCTTCAAAACCAGTTAAACCGTTATAATAATCTAATAATTTTTTAAAGTTTTCAGGAACATGTTTTTTAAGTCTTTTGCTTTCCTGAAATCCTTCAGCAAGCAATTTTGATGCAATTTTACCTTCTTCAGAATCTAACATTGGAACATCCATTCTGCATCTCCAGCAATATCTTATTTTCATAACTAAACATCTTTTATAAAATCTTCATATTCATAATAAAATCTTTCAAAGCCATCCATCTTTTCAACAAAAAATTCAAAAGTTTGTTGCCATGTATTTTTATTTAAAATAGAAACTCCATCTTTTTCAATCCAGATTCTGCTGATGACTTTTCCGTTTTCTAAAGTATACAATTCCTCTTTATGAAAATCACCAATAAAATCTTTCAGAATATCTTCAAGCGACCAGATTTTATTATAATAAGCATCTCTAAAAATTTCATCTTTCATTTCGATATCCAAAGAAACTTCTGCTTTTTTCTTATCTGCATAAAATTTAAATGAAAAATCTTTGATTTTGGTATTGTATAAAAGCCATTTTCTCGGAAACGATTTTCCGAAAGCCATCCAAAACTCTTTTCTTACTTGCTGTGCTTCTTCTTTACTGAACATGAGGCAAAGATAAGTTTTTTTTTGGCTGGAAGTTAGGTGTCAGAAGCTGGAAGCTAGTGTGGTTAAGGTATCAGCGATTTGTCATTAATCCAATTTTTTTAAACCTCCAGCTTCCATCATCAAACTTCCAACTTCAATATCCAAACTTTTTCTTATTTTTGCTGTAATGCTGTCAAAAAAATCCCAATATGCTTTTAAGGCACTTTCATATCTTGTAGAAAAGAGAAATGAAGGTCCTGTTCTTATTTCTGAAATTGCAGAAAACAAGAAAATTCCACTGAAATTTCTTGAAAATATCTTGCTGGAGCTAAAAAAAGCAGATATCCTCGACAGCAAAAAAGGAAAAGGGGGCGGTTATTTTTTTAAAGAAAATCCTCAAAATGTAACATTGGCAAAAATCATTCGTCTGGTGAATGGCCCGATTGCCATGCTTCCTTGCGTAAGTCTTAATTTTTACGAAAAATGTGCAGATTGTAACGAAGACCATTGCAGTTTACATGATGTTTTGATTGAAGTGAGAGATGCTTCACTTAAAATTTTAGAGAAAAAAACACTCTTTGATTTAATAGATTAATTAGATCATATTTTCAATTTTATAAGTCTACTTATTTGGTAGGATAATATTTTTGTTCGATATTTGCTGATATCAAACAGAAAATTATGTTTTCAAAAGAGGATATCAACACTTTGCAGCAGCTTACTTTGGAGGATGGATTACAGTTTATTTCCTCTAAATTCTCAGAAGGGATTATTTTCTCAACATCCCTTGGTCAGGAAGACCAGGTCATTACCGACGCTATTTTTAAAAATAATTTACCGATTAAAGTCTTCACATTAGATACAGGAAGGCTTTTTTATGAGCATTACGATTTGCTTTCAAAAAATAATGCGCGTTATCAAAAGAAAACTGAAGTCTATTTTCCCGAATCTGCCGATGTAGAAAAATATTTGGTTGAAAAAGGAGTCAACGCTTTTTATCATTCTGTAGAAAATAGAAAAGAATGTTGCTTTATTCGTAAAGTAAAGCCTCTCAACCGAGCTTTAGAAAATGCAAAAGTATGGATAACCGGACTTCGTGCAGAACAATCGGAAAACCGTGAAAATATGCCAATTTTAGAGTGGGATGAAGAAAGGAAATTATATAAATACAACCCGCTTATCAACTGGGGTTATGAAGATGTTTTAAATTATTTAGAACTGCATAAAGTTCAGGAACTGGCTTTACATAAAAAAGGCTTCATCAGTGTTGGTTGCCAACCTTGCACAAGAGCCATCGAAGAAGGCGAAAACCCAAGAGCCGGACGTTGGTGGTGGGAAACTTCACAAAAAGAATGTGGTCTGCATTCACATTAATTCTAATTTAATCTTTAAAATAATAATGAGTGACTATAAACTAAATTATCTCGAGCAATTGGAAGCCGAAAGCATTTATATCATGCGTGAAATTGCGGCTCAGTTTGAGAAACCGGCTTTGCTTTTCAGCGGTGGAAAAGACTCCATTACCTTGGTTCATTTGGCGAAAAAAGCATTTGCTCCGATGAAAATTCCATTTCCTTTTGTACATATTGATACGGGACACAATTTTCCTGAAGCTTTACAATTCAGAGATTATTTTGCAGAAAGTCTTGGCGCGGAACTGATTGTAAGAAAAGTAGAAGATACGATTAAAGCTAAAAATTTAACCGAACCAAAAGGAAAATTTGCTTCACGAAACTGGTTACAGACCCATACTTTATTAGATACTATTGAAGAATTTCAGTTTGATGCGTGTATTGGCGGAGCAAGAAGAGATGAAGAAAAAGCAAGAGCAAAAGAACGTTTTTTCTCTGTTCGTGATGAATTCGGACAATGGGACCCGAAATTACAACGCCCGGAATTGTGGAATATTTACAACGGAAGAATCAATAAAGGTGAAAACGTAAGAGTTTTCCCCATTTCAAACTGGACAGAGCTTGATGTCTGGAATTATATCAAAAAAGAAAATATTCAACTTCCTTCCATCTATTTTGCTCATGACCGTGATGTGATTGAATATGACGGACAGTTAATCGCCGCTTCAGATTTTATTCAAATTGATGAAAATGATACGGTTGTGAATAAAAAAGTGCGTTACAGAACCGTTGGAGATATGACTTGTACCGCAGCTGTTGAAAGTTCTGCCGAAACTTTAGATGAAGTCGTAAACGAAATTACCGCTTCCCGAATTTCCGAACGCGGCGAAACAAGAATTGACGATAAAGTGACCGAAGCAGCGATGGAAGACCGAAAAAAAGGAGGATACTTTTAGATAAATAATAAGCAATGCAAAATGTAATGCATATTTTACTCGGAGTTTATTATTAAATTATAAAAAATGAGCGGTTTGAAAAAATTACTCATTACCAATTACTCATTACTAATTTAATTACGTGGATATATTAAGATTTATAACAGCAGGAAGTGTAGATGACGGCAAAAGTACGTTGATTGGAAGACTTCTTTACGACAGCAAAAATATATTGATTGACCAGCTAGAAGCTTTGGAAAAACAATCAAAAAATAAAAACGAAAATGGAGTTGACCTTGCCATTCTTACTGATGGTTTGAGAGCCGAAAGAGAGCAGGGAATTACGATTGATGTTGCCTACCGATATTTTTCGACTCCAAAAAGGAAATTTATTATTGCGGATGCACCAGGACATATTCAATACACACGAAATATGATTACAGGCACTTCTAATTCGCAATTGATTGTAATTTTGATTGACGCTCGACAAGGCGTGATTGAGCAGACTAGAAGACATTCGATTATCGCATCATTATTAAAAATGAAAAATGTGGTGGTGGCTATCAACAAAATGGATTTGGTAGACTATTCTGAAGAAATTTTTAATGATATCAAAGCGCAGTATGAATTGGTTGCCAAAAAACTGAAGCTGGAAAACGTAAATTATTTTCCGATTTCGGCTTTTAATGGAGATAATATTGTTTCAAAATCCGATAAAACCAGTTGGTATCAAGGTTCAACACTTTTAGATTTCCTTGAAAATGTTGAAATTAATGAAAATAAGGAAAGTGAAAATCCGAGATTTCAAGTGCAGTATGTCATTCGTCCACAGACTGATGAATTGCATGATTATAGAGGCTATGCCGGAGAAGTAATTTCAGGAATTTATAAAAAAGGAGATGAGATTACGGTACTTCCACAAAATATTCAGACTAAGATTTCAAAAATTGAAACCGGAGGAAAAGAAGTAGATTTTGTTTTTACTAATCAGCCTGCCGTGATTCATATTGAAGATAATATCGACATCAGTCGTGGTGATTTTTTAGTAAAAACCAATCAACAGCCGAAAGTTGAAAATGAGTTTGAAGCTGTTGTTTGCTGGCTTGATAAAAAAGAATTGAACGAAGGAAACAAATATTTCATTCAACATAAAAGCAAAACGTTAAAAGCCATCATTAAAGAAATTGAATATAAAATTGATGTCAATACGCTTGAAAAAACACCAATTACCGAAAGTATTAAATTGAATGAAGTGGTCAAAGTAAAATTAAAAACTGCATCACCTCTGGTTTTTGACAGTTTTGAAGAACGTAAATCTACCGGAAATGCGATTCTTATTGATGAGACAAGTAATTCTACCGTTGGAGCGGTGATGATTTTATAATTTTCAAACCTTTGATGATATGGTAATTTCACAAAAAATTCAGTTCAGGCTCAATGTACTTTTTATTACGGTTGCAGTTTTAGCAATCACATTTCTGTCACTGTATAGTTTAGGATATTTGGATGAACTTGAAATTATTCTTGCCAAAGACAATTATATTTTTTATTGGATGCTTTTGGTAGGAGTTTTTGCTGAAATTGTTGCGGGGTCAATGGGAATGGGATATGGTGTGATTTGCACCACAACACTTTTATTTTTAGGAATTCCTCCGCATGCCGTAAGTGCAAGTATTCATTCTGCCGAAAGTTTTACAACAGCCGCTGGAAGTATCAGTCATATTAAATTAAAAAATGTAAGTAAAAGTCTGGTGAAAAAATTGGCGATTCCTGCAATTATCGGAGCTGTTATTGGAGCTGTTTCGTTGACGTATCTTGGCGAATATTATTCGAAAATTACAAAAACGGTGATTTCTTTTTATACTTTGTATCTGGGAATTCAGATTTTGTCAAATGCATTTAAACCTAAACAAAATAAAGCGCTAAAGAAAGAAACAAATCTTACAAGATTGGGAGTTATTGGTGGTTTCATTGATTCTTTTGCTGGTGGAGGATGGGGACCTTTGGTGACCGGAACTTTAATTAAAAACTCTTTTACACCAAGATTTGCTGTGGGAAGTTCTACCGTTGCAAAATTTATTCTGACTGTTACCGCAGCAGTCACATTCTTTTTAACCTTAGGAATCCAGCATTGGAATATTATTTTAGGACTCTTGATTGGTGGAATTATCACCGCACCGTTTTCTGCGATGCTTACTGCAAAACTTCCCGTGAAAAATATGTTTATCATCATAGGAACCTTGGTGATTGTAATGAGCTCGATTACTATTTTTAAATCAGTTTTTTAGATTCGGGATTCGGGATTCGAGTTACGGGATTCGAGGTGTTAGATTCCAGTTTTGAAAATTGTGATTTTTCTTAGCTGAGTGGAACGCCTTTGCGGACGAAAAATATACAGAAAATTTTAAAAAATCTTTGCGCATTTTACGTTTAATATTTAATGTAAATAAACTTTTTTTTGTGAAAAATTTAGCAGAATTTGAATTCAATTAAAATCAAAAATAATTTACATTTACAGCCTAAAAATAATACATGAATTTACATATCGTTGCCCTTTTCAGATTTAAAGAAAATAATTTAATGGATGCTGTAGAGTTATTTCAGACTTTGGTAAGAGAGACCAGAAAAGAAGATGGATGCCTGCAATATGATTTAATAGAAGATAAAGATAATAAAGGAACATTTTTCCTAATCGAGTTGTGGGAAAGTGTAGAGCATCATAATTATCATAATGGAGCAGACCACCTGTTAGATTTTAGAAAAAATGCATCTAAAATATTAGAAGAAACCATACAGGTTTATAAAGGTTTTAAGATTTATTAGTTTTGCTAGATGCTAGATGCTAGATGCTAGATGCTAGATGCTAGATGCTAGATGCTAGATGCTAGATGCTAGATGCTAGATGCTAGATACTAGATGCTAGAAAATGCAAAAGGCAGTTTCATCATTCTTGAAACTGCCTTTTTATTAGAAAAAATAGAAAGTATTCTTTTTAAAAGTGAATCGTTAATTAGCTTTGCTGTCGATTATCAATTTTAAAGATTGACTATTGACAATTCACAGTGACGCATATTCACTTATTCTTATTTTACAATAAGTTTTTTGGTTTCCGTTTTTCCACCGTAAGTAATTTTTACGAGGTAATTTCCGGTTGAAAGGTGAGATAGATTAAGATCTTGTTTGTAGAAACCAGTTTGATTGCTTAGCTCAGCATTATAAACTCTTTTTCCTGTTAGATCATAAACTTCAACACTTCCTTTGTTGTTTGCTTTTTCTTTAACATCAAATAAAACAGTCACTTTTTTATCAGCCGTTGTTGGGTTTGGATAGATACCGAAACTAGCCTTTTTACTTACTTCTGTAATCCCTAAAGTTGATGTGATGTTTTTATATTTGAAATACATATTTCCGTTTGATTCACCACCATTTGTAAGGAAATACATTCTGTAATACTCTGAACCTTGCTTTACGTAATAAGCAACATCTGAAATAGGAGCTCCAGAAGTTGGTTTCCATGAGTGACCCATTGTTGTGATATTACTTGAAAAAGCAGTAGAAGCAGGAAGACTATAAGTAGATGTATCCTGAGTTTCCGGTTGTACTCTTGCAATAGTTACTGTTGGGCTTTGAATAACTCCTGCCATTCTGTACATCATGATATTTCCAAAAAATGTCCAGTATCTTGTGAACATTAAGTCCCAATTTGCTTTTGAAGGCTCTGCATTTGGAACTTTTGCTCCTGTTGTGAAAGAGAAGTAGTTGAAATATGCATCATCGGTACCGTTTGCTAAAGTTCTTGTTTCTGTAGCTCCCCAAGTAGAGTTTGTAGCATTCCATTTAGAATATTTGAAAGTATAGCCTCCGTAGTAATCTTCGATTGCAAATTTGATGTAAGAATTATCTGGGTATTGAATAACAAAAATAATTTTTCCCTCTACATGATGATTTCCTCCATTATACTGTCCCCATCCTGCAGGTGCCGAACCTTGCTCGAAGGCTCCATTTTCTAATTGTGTCGTTTGGTCTGGATTATATTTTGGCGCACCCCAAGTAGAAAGATCAGCGATATTGATATTATTCCAGTTTGCAAGATTATTAGAAGCTTCATAAACTTTTATATTGAGTGCATCATTTACTCTTGTTCCGTATCCGTAAGTAGAATTTCTGTAGAAAGCAACATCCCAAGTATTTGCGGGTTGAGATACAATTGTGTTTGCACTAAAATCAAAGAACGCTCTGTTTTGATAGCTTGCCCCCATTGTAAGGTTTACTGTAGTATATCCGTTTGCATCTACCTGTGCCAATACAGTTTGCTGAACCGTTAGTGCAAAAAGAGACCCCAATAATAGTTTTGTTTTCATAACCTTGTTTTCTTATTTAGAATTGTTCTACAAAACTATGTAATTATTTTTAATAATTCTAAATAAAAATATGATATTTGTCTTGTTTTAAAATTTTTAGAAATGAAATTTTGATTTAAAACTTTGATAATCATTTGTGTAACAAAAAAAGTTGACTACAAATTGTAGTCAACTTTTTTAGAATATATTTGAAATCAATTATTTCTTGATAAATTTAGACTTAATAGCTTTACCATCTTTAGTCTCAATTAAGATGTAATAAACACCAGTTTGAAGAGTATTAATACTAAAACTGTTGTTGTTTACTTTTCCAGAAGCTACATTTTGACCGGCAGCAGAATAAACATCAATATTTTTAATTTCTGTTTTACCAACAAATTCTAATGCAGTATTCTCTAAATTAACAGCAAATTGAATGTCTTTATTGTTTTTGAAATTATCAGACACAGATAAATTAGTTGTTAAGTCATAAACCACATCATCAAAATCTGATGCTGTATGAGGTACACCAGGAACAGCATTTACTGTTTTAAAAACAATATAATTAGAAGTTGAGCTTGGAATTGCTCTAGTTATAGTTTGATAAGTAGTGTTGTCTGTAAGTGTAACTGGTGCTCCTACAGCTACAAAAGTAGTCATATCTGTAGGACTTGAAGCTAATCCTACTTGTAAAAGTACCGGAGCAGCATTCTGTACATTTCTTCTTGCTTTGAATGAAAGCGTTTTATTTCCTGTAGGTGCTACAATCTGTGGTGAAACCAAATATTGAGGTGTATCTTTATTGCTTCCTGAATATGAAGATACATATTTATTGGTAGCGTCACTTGCTTCTGCATAAACAATCATCATTGGTGGCGGTGGAGTAGTCATTGGAGGAAGTACTGCAGACCAATTATTCTGTGGGAAAGTTGTGCTTCCCGCAGTAAAATTGTTAAAATTCTCGTTTAAAGTAGCTACCTGAGCATTCGCTGCGAAAGCTGAAAAAACTAATCCTGTAAAAAGTAATTTTAATTTCATTTTTTCTATTATTTTAATATGATGCAAAATTAAGCATTAGTTTTTAACTATTCTAAATAAAACAATGATTTTTATCTTGTTTTTATTTTTATAAGTAGATTTATATTAAATACTTAGAAAAATAAATCTAAAACCCGTTATCATTTTATAAATTCGGTTATCAGTATCAAATATTAAAAACATCATCTCACAAAACTCTAATTATTTTTACTTATTCTAAATAAAGCGCTATATTTGTCGAAAATTTTGAGTTTATGAAGAAGAAGGTACTTTCAATTGTGTTATTGTCTACAGTTTTTTTGATGAATGCACAGGAAAAAGATTCTCTAAATCAGAAAAAAATAGAAGAAGTTGTTATTACTGGGCAATATATGCAACAGTCAATCAATAAATCGATTTATAAGGTTGAGGTAATTGATGCACAGCAAATTAAAAATATGGCTGTAACTAATGTTGCAGAAGTACTTAATCAAAGTTTAAATGTTCTTATAGTATCAGACCGAAATTCTGGAAATTCTACAGCAAGTCTAATGGGATTAGGTGGCGAATACACCAAAATTCTAATTGATAATATCCCAGTTGTAGGCGATATAGGTTTAGGGAATAATATTGATTTAACTAAACTAAATGTTAATAATATAGAAAGAATTGAGCTGGTAAGAGGCTCAATGGGTGTTGATTATGGTTCTAATGCCGTTGCAGGTGTTATTAATATCATTACCAAGAAAAATAGTCAGAAAAAACTTAGTTTATCAGCTTCGTTGCAGGAAGAAACGGTAGGTAAAGAGTATGATTGGTATAAAAAAGGAGAAGGAAGACATGTTCAAAATCTTAATATAGGATACAATCTTAATAATAATTGGTATGTAGGGGTAAATGTTAATCATAATGATTTTCAAGGCTTTAAGGGAACACGTGAAGGTTATAAATATTTTAGCGATACCAATGATGCAAAAAGAGGGTATGACTGGCAACCGAAAGATGTGTTGAATGTTGACGGTATTTTGCGATATAATAAAAATAAAACATCAATCTTTTATAAGTTTGGATATTTAAATGAAAAACTAAATTTTTATAATCCTATTCTTAACGAGCGTTATCTCGGAGAAGGAAATAGAACTTATATGGCAACAGATAGAGATTATCTTACCACAAGATATCTTAATCAGTTGAATGTACAAGCAAAATTGGGTACTATAAACTATACCGGAGATTTTTCTTATCAGACGCAAGATAGAAAATTTAGAGACTTTGAGTATGATGTTCCTAACAGACAGGCTGAGAAAAAAAATGAATACAAGTCTTACAATAAAGCAGATGTTATTTACTCAAGAGGAGTCTTCAGTAACTTCTTAAACAATGATAAAATTGATTTTCAATTAGGATATGAGTTAGATCATACTTCTGGTTTTGCTGGAAATGCTGCAGGGGTTTTTCAAGGAGCGAATGACGTAACAAGAAAAATTTTCAATTATGCCAATTTTATTTCCGCAGAATGGAATGCCAATAGCTGGTTATCTGTTCGTCCGGGATATCGCTTAGCAATAAGTGATAAATTTGATACACAACATAATTACTCTGTTACTGCAAGAGCAAAAATTACAGAAAATGATAACCTTAGATTGGTTGTAGGGAGCGCAAACAGATTCCCAAACTTTGATGAGTTGTATACTTTTATGGTAGACAGTAATCACGATATTCAAGGAAATCAACATCTTATTCCTGAAGAAGGAATGACTGTTTCATTGAACGGCGAAAAGAAAATAAATACAAGTTCTGGTTGGAATTTGAGATTCGGAACAAGTGGTACTTATCTTAATCTGAAAAACAGAATTGAATTGGCTCTTATTAAACAGTCTCCTTTACAGTACAAATATATCAACATTGATAAATTTGAGTCTTATATGTTTGAGGCAAATTTTAGAGCTCAAAAAAATAATTTTGCTGTAGCTGCAAATGCTTCTTATTACGGTATTTCAAGAGAATTAAGATCTGGTACAGCAGTATCTCCAAATGATTTTTTCTATACTTTTGAAGCTAATTTGTCAGCAAATTATACACTTCCAAAAACGAAGACAATTTTTTCATTATATTATAAGTATACTGGAAAAACTAAAATTCCTGTAGAAGTAGCAAGTTTATCTTCTTCGTATTTTGTAATTGGAGAAAGAAAAGACTTCAGTATGATGAATTTTATAGTTTCACAACCATTCTACAATAATCATTTTGAATTGAGTTTAGGAGTGAAAAATATTTTTGATGTTTCATCAGTAAGAGATACTACAATAAGTGGTACTGCACATAATGGAGCCGATTCTGCAGCAAATCTTTTCTATGGCAGAAGCTACTTCGCAAGATTAAATTATAATTTTTAAATAAATTAAAATGAAAAAAATACTATTTGGGTTATTAATAGGAGTTTCTTTTATATCGCAGTCATGTTTGAATGATAACGAAGATCCTGTTGCGGTTCCAAAAACAGATGGGAATGTTGTTGAGGCTTATGTGGGAGGTCCTACACAACCAAATCAGCTTTGGATTGATTTAGGTACTGAGACCAAAACTTTAACAAAAAGAACAGATTGGGATTTTGCTTTTTATTCTGGGAATGAGTTTAAAGTGGTTTTAAATTCGTCAATTATGATGGCAGCAGCTAAAATTCCTAATGTTACAGACTTAACACAAGTTACCCAATCTACTGTGGCCGTTTTACAGACACAAGTATTGGTAGCTAATTTTAATGCAGCTAATGAAATCTATATAGATGATGTAAAAGGTAATTTTCCTTCAGGTTATACTGCAATTTCAGAAATTAAAGCCAATTCTGCAGAAAATGGTATTTACTTAGTAAATATGGGTAAAAAAAACTATAGTGGAGCTGTTGCTCTTGGTTCTGTAGCTACTGGAGGAGATGAAAGAGGTTGGAAAAAAGTTCAGATTATGAGAGCCGGAAATGGGTACACCATAAAATCTGCAGATATAGATGGAAAGAATTATTACGAAACCACAGTTACTAAAAATGTTGCTTACAATTACAATTTTATAAGTGTAATAGACAAGAAGGAAGTTCTTATTCAACCTGAAAAGAAAAAATGGGATCTTTGTTTTACTGTTTTTACTAATACAATTTCAGGATCAGGAAGCTACATTTATGCAGATTTTGTAAATAATAATAATATAGGTGGAGCAGGAGTATATGAGGTGGTAATTCCTTCACCGGCTTCAGGAGTTGAAGCATACACTAATTTTAAAGTTTCAGATATTGTTGAATCGAAATTTATCTATAATGATCACAGAGTTATCGGAGCAAATTGGAGAAATCCTGTTGGAACGAATGGTCTTGAGGTGTATGGAGACCGTTTCTATATACTCAAAGACCCAGATGGAAATTATTTTAAACTAAGATTCACAAGACTTACAAAAGACAAAACCGATGAGTATGGTCAAGCTGGAGAAAGGGGATTTGCTTCTTTTGAATATAAACCATTATATTAAAATCAAATAATAATCAGTATAAAATGAAAAAATTCATCCTTGCAGCTTCTGTTCTTATGGCAGTGTATTCTTGCCAAAAAGAAGTGCAAAAACCTACAGAAAATAAAACTGAAGTTTCTTCTGAAACTCCAAAATCAAACAATAAAATTGTAACTTTAAACGGTGGAATTACTGAGATTGTTGCCGCTTTAGGTCACGAAAAAGAAATTGTAGCAACTGATGTTACAAGCACTTATCCTGAATCTTTAAAAACAACTGCTGAAAATCTTGGTCATGTAAGGTCGATTACTATTGAACCTATCATGGCAGTTTCTCCAACATTGATTTTAGGGTCAGATAAAGATATCAATCCAGAATTAATGGAGAAAATAAAAGCGTCAGGAATTAAAACTGAAACTTTTAAGCAAGAATATACGGTAGAAGGAACCAAAAAATTAATTGCTGATGTTGCAAAAGCTATCGGAAATACAGATTATCAGAAATTAAACGATAAAATCGATGCTGATTTAAAACAAATTCAGCCGATTGCTAAAAAGCCCAAAGTATTATTCATCTATGCTAGAGGAAATATGATGATGGTTGCAGGGAAAAATACACCAATGGCTGCTTTGATTAACCTTGCAGGAGGCGAAAACGCCGTAAATGATTTCGAAGATTTCAAACCTTTAACTCCGGAAGCGGTGGTAAAAGCAAACCCTGATGTATTATTCTTCTTCTCAAGCGGATTACAGAGTTCAGGTGGAAACGAAGGTGCTTTAAAAATGCCGGGTGTTTCTCAAACCAATGCCGGTAAAAACAAAAAAATTATCGCAATGGATGGTGGTTTAGTTTCAGGTTTCGGGCCTAGACTAGGCGAGGCTGCAGTTTCATTAAATAAACTTTTAGTTGAAAGCACAAAGTAAATTATACTTTTATATAATGTTAAGTACCGTACTGCTTCTTTTTTTAGCAGTATGGTCTCTTAATACAGGGGTTTATGATTTCGGTGATAAATCTGCGTTTGAAGTTTTATGGAAAGTAATTAGAGGAGATTCCGACTTATCTTTAAGTGATAAATATATTGTTTGGGAGGTAAGAGCGTCAAGAATCGTGATGGCAATTATTATCGGAAGCATGCTTTCGGTTTCAGGAACCAGTTTGCAGGGATTATTCAGAAATCCTTTGGCAACAGGAGATTTAATAGGATTGACTGCAGGAGCTACATTAATGGCAGCAATAACAATTGTTTTAGGAGGGCATTTTAGAGAATATCTTCCTGAAGTAGTACAATTTTCGCTCGTCGGAATTGCAGCTTTTACCGGTTCACTTCTTGCGATGTTGTTGGTGTACAAGATTTCTACAAGCGGTGGAAAAACCAATGTGGTGATGATGCTTTTAACGGGCGTTGCTATTTCTGCTATCGGTTTTTCGATTACAGGTTTTTTGATTTATATTTCAAAAGATGAGCAACTGAGAGATTTAACGTTCTGGAATATGGGAAGCTTAGCAGCTGCAACATGGACTAAGAATATTATTTTGGCAGTAATCTTAACGGTTTCTTACTTCATCCTTTTACCGAAAGGAAAGGCTTTAAATGCGATGATGTTAGGCGAAAGAGATGCACAGCATTTAGGAATTAATGTTGAAAAATTAAAAAAACAAATCGTTATCATCGTTTCATTAATGGTGGGAAGTTGCGTGGCATTTTCCGGAACGATTGGTTTTGTAGGGTTGATTGTACCTTATATTTTAAGGCTTTTATTTAAATCCAACTACAATTTTATTTTGCCACTATCGGCCATTTTAGGAAGTGTTTTATTACTGACAGCAGATACGGTAAGCAGAAGTGTAGTAGAGCCGTCAGAATTACCCATCGGAATTTTAACGGCAATGATGGGAGCACCCATTTTTATTGCTATTTTGTTGAAATTTAAAAAGTCAGTGTAATGATAGAAGCTCAACAAATCAGTTATAAACATAAAGAATTTCATATTCTGAATGATGTGGATGTTTCTTTAGGCTTTGGTGAATTTTTAGCAATTGTTGGTCCAAATGGAGCCGGAAAATCAAGTCTATTGAGCGTTTTAGCAAATGAAGTGAAAACCAATCATAATATTTTATTTAAAGATAAAAATATCAGAGATTGGAAAGTTGCTGAACTTTCAAAACATAAAGCAAAGTTTTCTCAACACAATTCAAACGACATTCCTTTAGAAGTGAAAGATGTTGTGATGATGGGGCGTTACCCGTATTTCGATTCTCAGCCAAGAAAGGAAGACCTCGAAGCGATGAATAATATGATGTACCAAACCGATGTTTATCATTTGAAAGACAGAGAGTACAATACTTTGTCGGGTGGAGAAAAACAGCGTGTGCATTTGTCTAGAGTTTTGGCTCAATTAGATAATGAAATCACTCAAAAATTGGTTTTTCTGGATGAACCGCTGAATAATTTAGACATAAAACATCAGTATAAAGCTTTAGAAATCATCAAAAATTTCACAAAGCATGAAAATTCTGCAGTAGTTGTACTGCACGATTTAAATCTTGCTGCCCAGTATGCTGATAAAATTTTATTAATGAAATCGGGACAGGTTTCTGCCTATGGAACTCCAGAACAGGTATTTACCGCTGAAAATATCACTGCGGCGTACAATTTTCCGTGTACCATTTGTGACCATCCGATTACTAAAAACCCAATGATTATTTTTGGATAAATGGAACAAAAAGATTTAAAAATATTAGCGCAAAATCTTGCTAACCCGCAAGGTGAAAAAGGGATTCAAATAGGCGAAATGATGAACGCCACCAATATCGGAATGACGCTGGAAAGCATTAAAACGCTTTTAATAGAAGATGATGAAAATATTCTTGAAATTGGTCACGGGAATGCAGCACACGTCAAAAGTCTTTTACACTTAGCTCAAAACATAAAATATACAGGAATCGATATTTCTGAAACAATGCATAATGAAGCCAAAAGATTAAACCAAAATTTCAAATCTCAGGCTGAATTTATTTTGTACGAAGGAAAAAAACTTCCTTTTGAAGATAAAGTTTTTGATAAAATATTTACAGTAAATACCGTTTATTTCTGGGAAAATCCTGTTGAATATTTAAATGAAATTTATAGGGTTTTAAAAACTAATGGAACGTTTGTTTTGACGTTCGGCCAAAGAAATTTCATGGAAACTTTGCCTTTCACGCAATTCGATTTTACATTGTATAATTCAGATGAAATGGAGGAAACAGTTTCTAAAAGTCATTTTAAAAGAATGAAAATTTCTGAAAAAGAAGAGCAAGTACAAAGTAAAGCAGGCAACGAAACCGTCACAAGATTATATACAGTTTTAACCATAAAAAAATAAATAAAATGAATACAATAGTTAACGATTTGAAAGTAAGATGGGAAGCTCTGAAAGCAGAAAACCCACACATGAGAATAAGAAATGCAGCTGCAGAACTAAATGTAAGCGAAGCAGAATTATTATTAACTAACGTAGGAGAAGAAGTTACTGTGCTTAAACCTGAATTTGCCAACATCTTAACAGAAGTTGAAAAATTAGGAAAAGTAATGGCTCTAACAAGAAATGACGAATGTGTACACGAAAGAAAAGGAACTTACCTTAATGGTGATTTCAGCAGCCCACATGCACAACTTTTTGTAGGTGAAGATATCGATTTAAGAATTTTCCAAAATCACTGGAAATTTGTTTTTGCAGTTGTGGAAGGCGATAAAAGAAGTCTTCAATTCTTTGGAAAAGACGGTTTAGCACTTCACAAAATATATTTAACGAAAGACAGCAATGTAGAAGCTTTCGAACCGATTGTTGCTCAGTTTAAAGCTGAAAATCAAAATGAAACTTTTGAATTTGAAGCTGTAGCGCCAAAAGCTCCTGAAAAAGCAGATTCAGAAATTGATGCTGAAGGTTTCAAAAAAGCTTGGACTGAATTAAAAGATACGCACGATTTCTTTATGATGACCAGAAAATTCGGTGTTTCTAGAACTCAGGCTTTGAGATTGGCTCCAGAAGGGTATGCTAAAAAAATTGATTCTTCAAAAGTAGTAAACGTTTTGGAAGACGCTTCTGAAAAGAGACTTCCGATTATGGTTTTTGTAGGAAACAGAGGGATTATACAAATCCACACTGGAGAAGTTAAAAAAACAATGTGGCACCAACAGTGGTTCAACGTTATGGACCCTGATTTCAATTTACATTTGGATGTAACTAAAATCGCTGAAGCATGGATCGTGAAAAAACCAACGGAAGATGGTGAAGTAACTGCAATCGAAGTCTTCAACAATGAAGGTGAATTTATCGTACAGTTTTTCGGAAAAAGAAAACCAGGAATTCCAGAATTACAAGAATGGAAAGATTTGGTAGCAGATCTTGAAAAATAAATAATTAGATGATTGGATGAAGACCGTTTTGTTTTAAGATTCAAAACGGTCTTTTTAATTTTAACACATCAGTCACAATAGTTTTTTTAGTTTTAAAAAAATGAGCATATTTTAGATCACATAAGTATGAAAATCTTTGATTTTCTCTCATATGGTCTAAAATATTTTCAAAAATAATCTAAAGTCTCATGTGGCTTCTGTGTTAAAACTTTTCTTGTTAAAACAAATTGATGATATTTGTAAAGAAGATTAGTGACATTCGTGTTTAAAAAATCAAAAAATATACAATGAAAAATATTTTTATAGTCCTATTAGTGTTAGGCTTTTCTGTTTTTAAAGCTCAGAATTTTAAGCCTTATCAATTCTATAACCAAAAAGGTAAAGCCATCAAGCCCGAAAAAATGATGAAGCAACTTGCAGATTATGATGTCGTTTTCTTTGGTGAATTGCATAATAATTCGATTGTACATTGGTTGCAGCTGAAAATAACGGAAGCATTATATGAAAAGAAAGATAAACAGATTACTTTGGGAGCTGAAATGTTTGAAAGAGATAATCAGCCACAGCTTAATAAATATCTTGCAGGTAAAATTGAAGCTAAAAGTTTGAAAGATTCTGTTCGTTTGTGGAACAATTATACCACAGATTACAAACCTTTGGTCGATTTTGCAAAAGATAAAAATCTGAATTTTATTGCAACTAATATTCCAAGAAGATATGCTTCTCAGACGGCAAAAGAAGGTTTGGAATCATTAAATAAGCTAAGTGAAAAAGAAAAGTCTTACATCGCTCAGTTACCGATTAATGTAACTTTAGACACCCCTGGTTATCCTGAAATGAAAAAAATGATGGGTGATCATGCGGAAGGAACAAAGCTGATGAATTTTATCTCTGCGCAGGCAACGAAAGATGCAACAATGGCTGAATCTATACTAAATAATCTGCAACCGGGAAAAACATTTATTCATTACAACGGAAACTTTCACAGTAAAGAATTTGGTGGAATTTATTGGTACATCAAACAGAAAAACCCGAATTTGAAAATGGCAGTTATTTCTGTTTTCGAATCTGAAGATGACGAATTAAAAGTTCCTGAAAAAGAATATATCCCGACAGATTTTAATCTGATTATTCCGGCGGATATGACCAAGACTTATTAAGTTTAAAGAGCCAAGTAAAAAGGTAAAAGAGTCAAGTTTTAATCTCACGCAGATTTAGCAAATCAAGCATATGAAAAATCAGCGAAATCTCTATAATCTGCGTGAGATTAAAAATATATGCATAGTTTGTCATTCCGGTAGGAATCTAAATATTTAAATAAAAGTTTAGATCCTTTCAGGATGACAAACTTTGTGTTTAAAAAAACATGCTTTATCTTTGCTTAACATTCTTTTGAAAATGAAAAAAATCTCTTTACTCTTCATCCTTTTCATCGGTTTTATTAATGCTCAGAAACTTTCAAAATCTGAAATTTCTTTGATTAATCAAGGCGATATTAATTCAGCATTGCCAATTTATCAGACCACCGATTCTCATCAACATACTACTTTGCTTAGTCTTTCTACCGAAATAGATCCGCTTGACAAAAACACGGCAACTTTGGTTAAAAGAATGGAAAAATCACTTCTTTCAACTGACGGTGGAGTAGGAATTGCCGCTCCGCAAGTAGGAATCAACCGCAAAATAATTTGGGTACAGCGTTTTGATAAACAGGGTGAACCGTTAGAATACTTTATCAATCCCGTGATTACATGGAGGTCAGAATTACAAAACCTCGGTCCGGAAGGAGATTTGTCGATTCCTGATTTTCATGATCAATTTTATAGAAGCAAAGTCATTCAATTGGAATATGTTGATTTGAAAGGCCAGAAATTCTCAGAAATGGTAGAAGGTTTTACAGCAGTGATTTTCCAACACGAGATCGATCACCTTTTCGGAATTTTAATTTCAGATAAAAAGAAAAAAGAAGAGAATGACGAGTATTTGAAAGTGGATGCTTTTAAGAAAAGTGATTCTGTAGGGAGATAATTATAAAACCACTATACACAAGACTATGTTTTACCATTCTATATTTTCTGAGTATGGTTTGTTAAAATATTCTTTGCAATCTCTTATTTTCGACAAAATTAATGGTTGTGTAATATTATTTAAGTCAATTGAAATTTGCCAAATTGCAGAATTTTCTGACCAAGGATCTGTTAAAATTTGAGCAGTATATGCATCAATACATTTTAAATCAAAAATTTGTTCTAGGTTATTAATAAACTTCAAGGCATTGTCATTCCAAGTTTTTAAAATTAAAACATCACCACCTAGTAAGCACCAATCATTATTTTGTCCGATGATGGCACAAGTAGGATCATTTTCAAATTCAAAAATGGGAAGCTCTTCTTTTGTTAATTTATTATGGTAATATGCTATTTCATAAATATGGCCAACTATCGTTACTTTGTTCTCAAACAAAATTTTGAAGTTAGAATCATCTTTAATATCCCCTTTATTTGCTTTCATAATAATTTTAAATATATAAAGTTTTTTTGAGTGAATTGGGTAATAAATTTAATTTAGGTTGATGTTTTTTTGAAATTTATGTTCATCAATGAATCCAACCTTGTCAAGGTTAATAAACATGCGAATTATTAACCTTGACAAGGTTTCGTTATATATTAAAATTTTTATTGAAGCCAGTATTTCAAAAGAGTCAAGAATGATTTTCTATAATTATTTTTTAATTTAAATTTTTGAGGAAGTTTTAAGCCAAAAATAATGAAATTTATTCTTTTGTAAGATGAATTAGTATTTTCTTATTTGCACGCTGGAAACATTTTTTATCTTAATTTTCTTACCAACTTTTTTTAATAATCCTGTTTCTGTATTTCTTTTAAATACAACCACATTACTAGTTCCTGTATTGGTTGCAATTAAGAATTTACCGCTTGGGTCAATACCAAATACTCTTGGATGTTTACCTTTTGTTGACTGATAACCTACAGCTTTTAGTTTTCCATCATTTTGAATTGAAAATATGGCAATATTATTTTCCTTTCCACGGTTAGAAGCATACAAAAATTTTCCGTCAGGTGAAATGTGAACATCAGAACTTTCAAAGTTATCTTTATATTTTTCAGGATGAGTACTAATTCGCTGGAGATTATTAAGGATTCCATTTTCGTAAGAATATGCACTTATAGCTCCACCCATTTCTTCAATACAGTAAGCATATTTTCCGTTTGGGTGAAAAGTGAAATGTCTGGGACCGCTTGCTAAAATAGTTGTAATAAACGGAGTTTCTACATTTTGTAAAGGCTGTGTTTTTTCATTATTAAATTGATAAATTCTGATTTTATCAGCTCCTAAATCTGGCATAAAAATATAATCAAAATCAGGAGAAAAAACAGTGGAATGAATGTGAGCTCTTTCCTGTCTGTTGAAATCAATACTTCCTTCTAAAAACTGAAAATTTTGAACAAAAGGCTCAATTTTTCCATCTTCAGAAACAGGAAAAACAGAAACGCTTCCTTCTGTATAATTTCCATTAATAAGCCATTTGCCATTTTTATGTGCTGTAAGATAAACAGGGTTTTCACCACCACTTTTTTGGCTGTTGATATAGGTAAGCGATTTGTTTTCAAGATTAAATTTAAAACTACTTACACTTCCTCCGTTTTTTGTTTTACTTTCTGTACAGGCAAAAACATATTTTCCGTCGGACGATAAGGTAAGAAAAGACGGGTTTATAATACCTTTGTAAGAAGTAACTTTTGATAATTTTCCTGTCTCGGTATCTAACTGGTAAACAGAGATTCCTTCTGTATTTTTATCCCAATTGAACGAACCAAAAAAAGCGTATGTATTTTGAGAATAAAAGCTAATCCAAGTGCATGTCGTAATAATTAAAATAAGAAGATTTTTCACAAAATATGGTTGAAATAATTAGAAAGAAGAAAGCGTTTTATATCGTCTCAAATATAAAATAAATCCACAAAAAATCTGCTTTCTAAAAAACAGATTTATCAATGAATCTAACCTTGTCAAGGTTAATAATTCGCATGTTTATTAACCTTGACAAGGTTTCGTTATAAATTAAAATTTTTATTGAAGCCAGTATTTTAAAAGAGTCAAGAATGATTTTCTATAATTATTTTTTAATTTAAATTTTTGTCCTTCTTTATAACCGATAGGAAAAATAGGACCTTTAATACCAAATGGTCCTGTACCTTGTTTAATGTAATAAAATTCGTTTTCATTATCCGAATAACGACCGGCACAATAAAGGCTTAAAATTGTTTTATCCTTATATACCGATTCAACAGAAATGTCAATCCAAACAGGAACTTTATCTTTTCTACATAGTAGTTCTACAACTTCATTTTCATCAATTAATTTGAATTTCTTATTATCATCTTTTGGATATAAGTCAAATTGTGTGAGATTTGGTTCATCATAAGAAACATTTAAGCAAATAGAATACCTGAAATCATTGGGAAGTTCATCTGTTACATATCTTTTTGCAAAATCAAATGAATACATTGAAGATTTTCTTAATAGCAATAGAAATTCATTTTTTGTCATTTTATATTATGTGAAAATTATAAATAAATTTCAAACAAAATACAAAAAAAATCTGCTTCCTAAAAAACAGATTTATATTAATTTAAAAGAAAAACACTTAGTTATTAGTCACCGTAAGTTTTACCTCAATATTATTTCTTGTGGCATTAGAATAAGGACAAATTTGATGCGCTTTATCGGTCAATTCTTGAGCTTCTTCCAGAGAAACTTCAGGAATATTTACTTCTAACTCTACCGCTAAACCGAATCCTCCATTTTCTATTTGCCCAATGCTTACATCGGCTGTTACTGTGGTTTCACCAGTTTTTATTTTTGATTTGCCAATCACTAAATTTAGTGCGCTGTCAAAACAAGCAGAATATCCGGCTGCAAAAAGCATTTCAGGATTTGTGAAGTCGTCATTGGCACCGCCTAAAGCTTTTGGCATTCTTACTTCAAGGTCAATAATTCCGTTTTCGCTTTTTACGTGTCCGTTTCTTCCGCCTTTTGCGGTAACTTTTGTGGTGTATAATGTTTTCATTTATTGTCTATTTTGTTTAAGATTTTTTTTACGCTGTTGCTGAGTTCTGCCCATTCTTCTTTAGAAACTCCTACTTTTTGATACATCTTAGAAGGTATTTCACAAGCTTTTTGCTGAAGGGCTATTCCAGCTTCTGAAATAAAAACCTGAACAACTCTTTCATCTTCTTTCTTACGTTTTCTTACAATTAATCCTTTTGCTTCCAGTCTTTTTAAAAGCGGTGTTAAAGTACCACTGTCTAAATAGAGTTTTTCGCCAATATTATTTACGGGAAGTCCGTCATTTTCCCAAAGAACCATCATCACTAGATATTGCGGATAAGTAATATCCAACTCATCAAGAAACGGACGATAAAGCCCGGTAATCTCTTTTGCAATCACATATAACGGAAAGCAAATTTGATTTTCTAATTTTAAAGATTCGGAATTTTCCATAAGCGAGAAATTGAAGTTGATGAATTGTTATTTTTTAATAATAAATTCCTCCATAGGAATTCTTACCTTTTTCATAGAAGCCATCCAGTCATTGGCATCGTCTCTGTAACCAAGATATAGCAAGCTTACACTTTTTAAACCTAATTCTTTAAGACCTAAAACTTCATCAACCACTTCATTACTAAAACCTTCTGCAGGGGTAGAATCTATTTTCAGTTCTGCAGCTTGCGCCATGGCTAATCCTAAAGCAATATAAGTTTGTCTTGCTGTATGTGCAAAATGCTCTTCGGGAGTTTGAGCACCATATATTTCTTTAATTTTATCGGTGTAGCTGCCAAAACGACCTCTTGGTAAATCTCTTACATCAGTATGGTGGTCATATACTTTGTCGATTTTTTCGTTCGAATATTCATCCCAAGCTGCAAAAACCAATACATGAGAAGAATCTCTCATCACTTCCGGATTTAGCGCTCCTGGTACCATTTTGTTTTTCAAATCTTGATTTTCTACCACTACAATTCTAAAAGGCTGTAACCCTGAAGAAGTAGGAGCTAATCTTGCCGCTTCTAAAATTTTATTTAAATCTTCCTGTGAAACTTTTTTTTCCGGATTGTAAGCTTTTACTGCGTGTCTCCAGTTTAAATTTTCTATTAATGACATTTTTTTTGTTTTAAATTATAAGACAAAGATATAGTTAAATTAAATTGCGCACAATTTAATTTTGATAAACCTATTTTAGATAAAATCTATTCAGTTCTGCAAAATAATTAATGCTATTTTTTTATGATAATAAAAGTCAGGTTATAAGTCTTTTATCTTTTGTCTATTATCTTTTCTCTACTTACTACAAATATTAATCATTAATTATTATGTTTTTAAGTTATAAATAAGCTTTAATATGATTTTTTTAACCCTTAGTAATTTCGTCATTTCTTAAAAAAACACGACATTTGTAGACGCAAAATTCAGAGGTGTTTTTTACTCGTAAAAAATAATGAAAGCATACTTTGAAGATTAAATATTTAAAATTCTACTAATGAAATCGCCAAAAATTGGGAAAGGAAAAACCTTGATGAAAATGACGCGATTCCATATGACCATAAAAAAATAGAAATCTGCATATGAAAATATCAAGCAACTGGCTGAAAGACTACATCAAAACAGAACTTAAAACCGAAAGAATCGGTGAATTTCTTACCGATATTGGTCTTGAAGTAGAAGGTATCGAAAAGTTTGAAAGTGTAAAGGGAAGTCTTGAAGGCATTGTTGTAGGAAAAGTTTTGACTTGTGAGAAACATCCTAATGCTGATAAATTAAACAAAACAACGGTAGATGTAGGAAACGGAAAGGTTTTAAATATCGTTTGTGGTGCTCCGAATGTTGCAGAAGGACAAACTGTGCCTGTTGCAGTAGTAGGAACTAAGATTTATGCTAAAGACGGAAGTTTTTTCGAAATTAAAGAAGCAAAAATAAGAGGTGAGGTTTCTCAGGGAATGATTTGTGCAGAAGACGAATTAGGTTTGAGCGATGACCATGGCGGGATTATGGTTTTAGACGAAACCAAATACGAAGTGGGAAAAAACTTTGCAGAATATTTTGAATTAACAAATGACGAAGTTCTTGAAATTGGTTTAACGCCAAATAGAACCGATGCAATGTCGCATTACGGAGTTGCAAGAGATTTGCACGCATTTCTTTCTACTAATCAGCAAAAATCTGAGTTTGAAAAAGTATCTTCTGTAGCTTTAAACAATGAAGGTTCACATAGTTTTACACTTGAAGTTGAAGATACAGAATTGACGCCAAGATACATTGGAGCAGTAATCGAAAACGTAAAAGTTGCAGATTCTCCAGCTTGGTTGAAAGACAGATTAAAAGCCATCGGTTTAAGCCCAATCAATAATGTTGTAGATATTACCAATTATGTTCTTCACGGTTTTGGTCAGCCTCTTCATGCTTTTGATGCAGATAAAATTGCAGATAAAAAAGTAAAAGTAGGAACGGTTGCAGAAGGAACAAAATTCACTACTTTGGATGGTGTGGAAAGAACGTTGAACGGTTCTGAAATTATCATTAAAGACGGACAAGATAATCCGATGTGTATTGCCGGAGTTTTCGGTGGTGCTAATTCTGGAGTTTCAAACGAAACAAAAACTATTTTCTTGGAAAGTGCTTATTTCAATCCGGTTGCGGTAAGAAAAGGAGCGAAATTTCATGGCTTAAATACTGACGCTTCTTTCAGATTTGAAAGAGGGGTTGACCCGAATATTACAAGAACAGCAATTACTCAAGCTATAAAACTGATTGAAGAATTGGCTGAAGGAAAGTTGGTAGGAGATTTGTTGGAGGAGTATCCAAAGAAAATTGAAGATAGCTATATTATCATCAGATTTTCAAAAATCGAACAGATTTTAGGAACAAAAATTCACAGAGAAAAAGTAAAAGAAATTTTAAAAGCACTGGAAATTCAGGTTTTAAATGATATCCAAAATGGTTTTGAAATCTCTGTTCCTGCATACAGAGCTGATGTAACAAGAGAAATTGACGTTATTGAAGAGATTTTAAGAATCTACGGATACAATAAAATCGATGCACCACAGAAAATATCTTTTACGCCTGTAAAATTAAGTGCAAATGACCAGGATGAGTTAGAAAACTCTTGGGCAAGAACTTTACAGAGCTTAGGTTTCAATGAAGTAATGAATAATTCATTAACTTCTGTAAAAGACGAAACTGATGCTGTAAAATTATTGAATCCTTTAAGTGGTGATTTAGCATTTATGAGAAAGTCTTTATTAGAAGGGCTTTTACAGAATGCAGTGTACAATATCAACAGAAAAAATCAGGATATTAAGTTTTTCGAATTCGGGAAAATCTATCATAAAAGAGAAAAATACGAAGAAAGAAAACAAATGTCTATTTTGGTTTCAGGAAGAAATGATGCTGAGAACTGGTTACAGCCAAAATCTGCAACAGATTTCTACAACCTGAAAGCATATGTGAAAGTTTTGTTGGAGAAATTAGCGATTGATTATAAAGAAATTGCTTTGGATGATGAAAGATTCTCTGATGCGATTGAATACAAATCTGAGGAGAGAACTTTGGTGAGAATCGGAAAAGTAGCACCTCAAATGCTGAAGGATTTTGATATAGACCAAGATTGTTTCTACGCAGAAATTGAGCTTGAATTTGCTCAGGAATTGCGTTCTAAAAATGAGTTGAAGTTTAAAGATATTCCTAAGTTCAATAAAATAAGAAGAGATTTAGCTTTATTGATTGATAAGAATATTTCTTATCAGGAATTGTATCAGACGGCTAAAAAGAATAAATCTCCATTCATTAAAAACATTAATCTTTTTGATGTTTATGAAGGGAAAAACCTTCCGGAAGGCAAAAAATCTTACGCAATGAGCTTTGAATTGCTGAACGAAGAAAAAACTTTAGAAGAAAAAGAAATTTCTCACGTAATGGATTCTCTAATTAAATCTTTCCAGAAGGAATTTAATGCAGAATTGAGATCGTAAAAAAAACATATTTTTATCATATATTTGAAACGGACATTTGTCCGTTTTTTTTGTTTTAAAACCATACCTAATTTAATATGAAATCATTTATAATTCTTATTTTTTTACTCGTCTTCACTTCTTTCCATTCTCAAAGTGGTACACTTACCAATAAAAAATTAATCAGTTATTATGAAGCCATAAATTCGGCAGAGGATAAAATTGTGACCAATGAATTAGACAGTGCAGATCTTTATTATCAGAAAGCCTTTAATATTTTTGAAAAACCTCATGCAAATGATTTGTATAATCACATGAAAGTTCTGCTAAACAAGAAAGAGTGTGAAAATGCTTTTAAACAGTATCAGTCTTTAAGCTGTATGAATTATAAATTTGAAGAAAATTTTCTTTCATCTTACTTTCCAAACAGTGAAAAATATAAGAAACTGAAATGTAATCTTAAGTTTGATGATAATTACCGAAAAGAATTGGATTCTCTATTTAGTATTGATCAGTATTACAGAAAACTTTCCGGTGGAGATTACCCGAAATATCAAAAAGAAATTATAAAGTATGATAGTATTGCAAGTACAAAACTTTTAAGTTTGATTCAGAAGCAAGGATTTCCTAATGAATATGATTTAGGTTTAAGTTCCGCAGACTTAGTTTTTTCTCAAAATTTTTATTATATTATTTTGCATCAGATAGCAACAAATATTTACCACCCGCAAATTGTCAATTTTTCGGATGAAATACTAAAGGCTTTAAACAAAGGGAAAATTACTCCTGAAAATGCGGCTTTTCTTTTAGATTTAAATAATGGAACAAGTAGTTATGTAACAAAACACTTCGATATTATACAGTTTTTAAAAAATGAAGGCGACCCTAAAAGACCGAACGATAACTTAACAAAAATGCTTGAAAAAGCAGATTGTTGCTACGTGCATGAATGGTTTTTTCCTGAAAAAAGAGGCGAAAAAGGAAATGCTTTGGTGAAAGATATCGACAAAAGACGGAAGGGTGTAGGAATGAGTACCTTAGATCAGAGTTTAAGAAAAAAAGTTTTTTTATTGACTAATAAAGAATATAAAATGGGACATTCCAATCTTGTTGGGATGAATTTTCAGAAGGATGAGGAGGCTGAAAATCTTAAAAAACATTTTATTAAAATTAAATAACTTCAGAATACATTCAACATAAATCTCTATTTTAGAAATAAACTAATAATAATTTCCGTAAATTTGAATTAAATCAAAAAGTAAAATGAAAAATCTTTTTTTAAGTATATGCACATTTGCTGTTTTAGCATCTTGCGGAACAATGAAAGACGCATCTTCATCAAAAGTTGGTAAAGCACAACCTTCAATCGCCAATACAAAATGGGTGTTAGCTGATAATGTAAAAGGGCAGGTTCCTACTTTGAATGTAGAAGGCTCAAAAATCAATGGAAACTCTGGATGCAACAAATATTTTGGTGGGATAACCATGGAAACGGCATCAGGAAAGTTTGAAGCTTCGCAAATGGGGTCTACTAAAATGGCTTGTGACAATATGAGTGTAGAGCAAAACTTTCTAGATATGCTTCAGAAAGCCAATAAATATGTGGTTTCTGGAAATACTTTAGAATTGTATCAGGATAATTTGTTGTTATTAAAATTCAACAAATCTGAATAAAATAAAAAAGGAACTCAAAATTGAGTTCCTTTTTTTATAAGTGAGATTTTCTTATTCTTCCTCTTCTTCGTCGTACTTAGCCAACTCTTCGTCACACCATTTGAACGCTGCTTCAACTACTTTAGTCGCTTCGTCTGCCATAGTTTCTTCATCGTCACCCTCCAAATCATCAAGCCATTCTACTTCTTCCTCTTCAACGTTTAAGATGAATCTTGGATATTCTGTATGTACTACGAATAAATCTTCAGGAAATTCCGAATTGTCTGCTAATAAAAACTTTGGTAATTTCATTTTTTTTAATGTTTTAACTTTGAATCAAAGATAATAAAATTATTGGTATTTGTTCTTGTCGATTTTAATTTTTTGTAAAACTTTATAAGGTGTTAACGTTGTCTTTTTTAGGGTATCTTTTGGTTGGCTAGTGATATAAATATTAGAATTTACCGTACCTATGAGCTCAGAGATTTGTACTTTTTCTAGGTCATCCATATCATTTATATAAAATATTAAAGGTACTTTGTCTAGTTTTTCCTTTTTTAAATAAGTGGAAATTTGTTTTCTATTTTCAAGATAATTTCCTTTAGAAAGAATCGTAAACGCAAAACCTGTACAAAGACTCATAACGCCTATTAAGTAAACCTTTAATCCAAAATTTTCAAATAATCTTTTAAAATAAATAAGCCAGATTGGAAATGTAAAAGGAGCTAATAATCGATATCCTAATGCATCTGCTGAATAAAAATATTGAATTAAAAAAGAGCAAATAATGCCTGAAACACCAATAAAGAGCATATACTTTTCAATATCTGACAGTTTTTTGCGAAAAAGGAAAAATATGAGGAGTAAAATGTTTAAAAAACCGATTCCATAAATTCCCCAATTAATGATTCCGCCACCCGGATTTGCAATATGTACAAACGGATTGAAGCTTGTTGTAAGTCCTTGATAAAACTCTGTAAGCAATTGGATTGTAGGTTTTAAGCCCATTTCTAAAGACTCATTGACATAATTTTTATTAAATATATCGATGAACAAAAGTTTATAACAGATAATATACATTCCGGCTATGACCGCTGCCAATAAAAATGACTTTCCATACTTTTTTCTTAAAGATAACAATCCTAATAGTCCTGTTCCTCCAATTATAAAAAGTGCGCTGTACCGAATATTGAATATCAAAATCAGACTTAATGATAGATAAATGATTTCTTTTTTTGAGTTCCATTTACTTTTTAAAACCTGTTCGGAAACGAATATCAGAATAAAAACAGACAACAACGTTAAAGTTTCGCTGAAAGTAGCAGCAAAAATACTTACGAATCCAAACAAAGAGCAAGTAAGCACTGCCTCCCGGAAATAAAAATTCGCTTTTTTTGCAATAAAAATGATACTTAGAAAAGAAAAGATACCCACTAATTTACTCGACCAAAATTCGTCGAGACCAAATAGTGTGAAAAACTTTATACTCAAAATATACCCGAATGGTGTAATCGTATTATCAATATCCGGAAAAACATGCGCGGACCTCATAAACCTGATTCCGTCGGGCGTTACTCTTCCTTTTTCATTGAGTAGAAAACGCAAAATGGTCATCACTAAAGTAATGATGACCATTGATATCTGAATGTTTTTTTCTTTTAATTTTATCAAGATAGCAGTTGTTAAATTATAGATTACAGCTTTTGCCTTCAAATTTATAATTTATAACTCGTAACTCATAATTAAGAAATTTATTTTGCAAACATTTTGGCTACTTTCTCTGCTTTTCTGCTTTCAGAATAGTCATAGAAACCTTCTCCTGATTTTACACCTAGTTTTCCAGCCATTACCATATTTACTAATAATGGATTTGGTGCGTATTTAGGATTTTTGAAACCGTCATACATTACATTTAAAATAGCTAGACAAACATCAAGACCGATAAAGTCTGCCAGTTGAAGTGGTCCCATTGGATGAGCCATTCCCAATTTCATTACCGTATCAATTTCTTCAACCCCTGCAACACCGTTGTACAAAGTTTCAATTGATTCATTAATCATCGGCATCAAAATTCTGTTCGCCACAAAACCAGGATAATCATTTACTTCTACCGGAACTTTTCCTAAGGTTTTGCTCATTTCGTAAATAGAGTCGAAAGTTTCTTTTGAAGTAGAGTAGCCTTTGATGATTTCTACCAATTTCATGATTGGAACTGGGTTCATAAAATGCATTCCGATTACTTTATCTGCTCTTTTGGTCGCAGCAGCAATTTTAGTAATAGATATAGATGAAGTGTTTGTAGATAAAATACAGTTTTCTGGAGCAAACTCATCCATCTGAGCAAAAATCTTTAATTTTAAATCTTGATTTTCTGTCGCCGCTTCTACTACCAAATCTGCGTTGGTTACCGCATCTTTTAATTGAGTAAACGTCTTGATGTTTCCTAAAGTTTCTGCTTTTTGCTCTTCTGTAAGGTTACCTTTTGCAATGATTCTGTCAAGGTTTGTAGTAATGGTTTTCAATCCTTTATCTAAAGCTTCCTGAGAAACGTCTACTAAATTTACACTAAAACCGCTTTGTGCGAATGTATGTGCAATACCATTTCCCATGGTTCCCGCTCCGATAACGACAATGTTTTTAATCATTTTAAATTTTCTTTTTTATATATAGTTAGATTATTTAATGTACTTAGTTTTTCTTTTGAAACTATTTTTTGGCTGTCGAAATTTACAATTCCATCACTGCTTTCATTTCTAGATTTGTTCTGAGAATTTATCGCCGCTTCAAGACCTTTTATAAATTTTGCTTTTTTGCTTTTTGACAGCGCATCAATTCCGATAAACAGTTTATATTCACCCTCTCTCCCTAAGCGAGACTGTCGGTATATTTCAAGAGTATTTTTTTTACCTTGAAAACTGTTAATATAATTCATCACCGGAGTGCTTGAAGGCGTACCGCAACAAATGCTGTTGTAGCTTATTTCAACGTAATTTTGACTTTTTTGAGCAAAGAAAAATACGCAACTGAATACTGCTATTGTTAAAAATAATTTTTTCATTTTAATGGTTTTAAAATTAAGCTTTAAATTTTACTTATTAAAATAATCCCAAACCGCCTTTGAAATGTCTGAAATCATCTTGCAATTTACTATGTCTGTCTCTGTAGAATCGCTAATAAATACTACTATTGCATAATGCTTGCCATTTGGTAGCGTAACGATTCCTGAATCATTTTCTGCAATTGTTAAATCCCCATCTTTACCTGAAGAACCGGTTTTGTGGGCAATAGATTGTTTGGGCAATTGTTCTTTCAGTTTATTTCCGCCAGTAGAGGTGTTCAGCATGATTTCGTATAAAAACTTTGTTGATTTCTCAGACAAAATTTTACCATCGTAGAATTTTTTGTAAAGCTGGCTCAAAGAATTGGTTGTCGTATAATTTTCATACAAATATTTGGATCCTTTGTGCATCTGCTCTTCATTATGTTTGATTTGGAAGTTTTTCACCCCTTTAGAATCCATAAATTTTTGAACGACTTGGGGACCTCCGATAAGTCTCAATAAGATATCACAACCATTATTATCACTCCACGCAACGGTATAATTGATAATTTCGCTTAAAGGAAGCTCTATATTTCCTTCAGGATATTTTTCTCGAATAGGCGACCAAGTATTTTCAAGCAAATCACTTTTTTTAATTAAAATTTTCTGGTCTAATGAAAACTTTCCTTTATCTACCAAATCGAGTACGGTAGCTGCAATATGAAACTTAAATACACTAAGCATGGGCAACTTTGTTTCTGCATTTTTATTGTATTTAAAACCATCTTCAAAACCTAAAACAGAAACGCCAACAACGGCTTTTTTATCTTTTATGATTGAATCGACCTTTTGTGCTAAAATAGATTTCTGAGCAAAAGTAAATGCCGAAATCAATAGAAAAAGAAAAGCTGTTTTTTTCATAGTATTTTGTTTAAAAAGCAAAATTTTTCAAGGATAAAAATAGACTTGCAATTTAAGATTTTTTTAGAGTATGACATTTTTTAAACCACAAAAGAAATAAGTGAAGTTTAAACTCACCCATTTTATAGTTCATATAAGTTTTTAAAGGGGTCAATTTAATTCCATTAACTGACAACCGTTAACTTAAAACTACTTACTTCTATTTTCCGAACATTTCCATTAAAGAGTTTCTGTACGTATCACCAATCTGAAGTTTTAAAAAATGGTCAGAATCGGTTGGTATTGTCGTAATTATTTCGTTGGTAGACAAAACTTTTACAGAAGACAAAGCGATAATTTCTTTTTTGTTGACTTGTGCAAAATCTTTAGAAGGAAGCATTTCCAGAAGAGATTTAAAATTAAGATTTTTAAGAACGATTTTTGTTCCGTCTTTCAGAATGATGTCTTTGTCGCGGCTGTCGATTTCTGAAGTTTTTATATAGGCAATCTGTTCTGTAAAAATAGTGGATTTACCAATGTTGGTATTCCAATCAATGAATTCTTTTTTCTGAGTATTTGTTAAAAGGTCTGCTGCTTTTTCAAAGGCCTGAATTAATCTTTCTTTTTTGATGGGTTTCCGTACATAATCTACAACATTCAGGTCAAAAGCTTCTGCAGCATATTCTTTGTAAGCCGTTGTGAAAATGATTTTTTTTGAATCTGAAATCAATTCAGCAACCTGTAATCCGGTCATTCCAGGCATTTCGATATCTAAAATACAGAGATTACAGTCTATATTTTTTATTTCGTTGAGGAAGATTTTAGGGTCGTTAAAAGCTTTTACAACTTCTACATTTTCAATTTGCTCGCATAAAAGTTTCAGGTAGCTTATTGCTAGTAACTCATCATCAAGAATAACGCATTTTATCATAGAATTCTCCTAAATTGATTGTTAATTCTGCGGTGAAGATACCGTTTTTTGAGCTTTTATGAAGGGTATAAAAATCGTTGTAGATAAGCTTTAATCTTTGGTCTAAAGACTGGCTTCCAAAACCACTGTGGTCTTTGTGTAATGCATTTTTCAGGGAAGCTTTATTGCTTATTTTCATTGAAAAAATACCCGCTTCAAGCTCCAATAGAATAGAAATGAAAGAATCTTGAGCTAAAAAATCGGTATGTTTAAAAGCATTCTCAATTAAATCAACTGAAATAAGTGGTGCAAAAATCTTTTCTTCAAAGACAGAATCAGATTTATCAATTTTCGATTTAATTCTAAAATCAAAAAGCGGATTAACCTTGATTTTATTTATTTCAATAAGGCTTAACGCAAAACTCAGTTCTTCTTTTGGGCTTACAAATTTATTGTTGCTTTCGTACAAAATATAATCCAGAACATTGGCCAGTTTGTCGAGCGATATGTAGGTTTGATAAGCGTGCGACTGTACCGAGTTGAGAATATTTTTAAATAAATGCGGATTGAGCTTCGTTCCGATATGTTCTAGCTGAACTTCATTCAGTTTCTGCTCAATCAGTTTATTGGTTTCAAAAAGTCTAATGTTTTTAATCTTCAACCGCTGATTTTGACTGAAAAGATAAATTCCAACGGTTAAAAAAAAGAAAATAGCAAACACTCCGATGAAAATCAGATAATCATGAATCATGTAGTAATTGCCATCCATTGTAGGGAAATATTTAGATTTTATGGCCACGAATACACGAATAATCAACGATTATTTGTGTATTCGTGGCTGAAAAATATTTTATTTAAGCTTCTTTAAAGAACTAAGAACTGCTTTTTCTTCACACTTCTCAAAAGTGATTTCGTATGTAGGATTTTCTTTAGGATAAGTAATCACATAATCCGGACATGGTTTTTTCTGAGCATGACTGCGCTCAAAATCTATTTTGCCTAAAGTAATAATGCTGTCTTTTAAAAATTTTTCGTCCACTTTTAGAGTTTTCATTTCATTTTTAAAATTTTCAGAATATTCGAACTCTTTTGAAAGTGTTTCGGCAATAACACGGCTGTTTGGAAGGTATCCACTACAGCTTGCTCCTTTAGCATTAAGTACAAAAAATACGATGATAAGTCCGGGAATAAGCCCGATTAAAAAGAATTTTACTTTTTTCATAGTTGATTTTACAATCTATAATTGATGAATGATCATTGATAAATAATGATCGATTCTTTGTTTACGAAAATTATTAGAATATTAAGAGATTGATGTCGTGGTATGTAAGGCCGAAACGGTCGCAGATCACTTTTTTGGTATGTCTGCCTTTGTACATATACAAACTTTGTTTCATTTCGTTTTTGCGAATCAGCATATTTTCAAAACCACCTTCTATATCGTAATTTAAGATATAAGAAAGGAAGAAATTGGAGATTGCTTTTGTGGTTGTTCTCGGCATTTTTGAGGTAAGATTCGGTAATCCGCAGTGAATAACGCCGTGTTTGATGATGTAAGGGTCATCCATTGTCGTCAATTCTGAAGTTTCGATGGCTTTTCCGTTATCGATGACGATGTCGATGATAACGCTGCCTTTTTTCATTTTCATTACCATTTCTTCAGTAATGATGGGCTGCATATTGAGTCTTGGTAAAGCTCCGATAACAACGTCGGCTCTTCTTAAACTTTTGCTTAATTCTTTAGGGTCGATAATCGAGGTAGGAACTCTACTGTCAACCAATGTGTGAAGTCTTCTCAATTTTGAAAGTGAGTTGTCAAAAACTTTTACACTTGCCCCTAAACCGATAGCTGCTTTTGTGGCAAATTCGCCAACGATTCCTGCTCCTATGATTAGTACTTCTGTAGGTCTTACTCCGGTGATTCCACCAAGCATTAAACCGTTTGATAAAGCCAGTAATTCTGAAGCGTATAAGATTGACACGGTACCTGCAATTTCGCCAACCAATCTTACCAAAGCCAATTGTTTGTATTCGTCAACGATAAATTCAAAAGCAATAGCGTTGATTTTTTTCTCGGCTAATTTTAAGAAATATTCTTTATCTCTTAAGTTAATCTGAAGGGCAGAAACCAGATAAGTATTGGGTTTGAAATAATCGATTTCCTCTTCTGTAGGTGGATTTACTTTTAAAACCAAATCCTGAGAAAATGCTTCTTTGGCATCCTGAGTAATTCGAGCTCCCGATTCTGAGTATTGTAAATCGGTGAAAAATGAACCTTGTCCTGCTCCAGCTTCGATGATGATTTCATGGCCGTGCTCTACCAAAACCTGTACAGCATCGGGCGTTATGCATGTTCTTCTTTCGTTAAGACAGGTTTCTTTAGGGATTCCTATGCTAAACTGTTTCCCTTTCTTTATCACTTCCAACTTCTCTTCCTTCGGAATCAATTCTTCTTCGGAAAAAGGAGTAAAAATATTTGTAGTACTCATTTTTTTATTAAATTATGACTTACAGAAATTTTATTTTACAATCGATTTCTATAAGCAAAGATATACTATTTAATCGAATGTAATTTCTCTGTTTCCTTCACTATTATTGATGCTCATCGAATGGTAATTTAATCCGTAAAGCTCATCTTCATACACTTCAGGCCATTCTATAATGCACAAAAATGCATTGTCGAGATATTCTTCAATACCGATGTCATACACTTCTTCTATATTTTTTAAACGATACAAATCGAAGTGATAAATTTTTCCTTTTGGGGAGCTGTATTCGTTTACAATAGAATAAGTAGGAGAGTTTACTTCATCTTCACTACCTAAATTTTTAAGCAGAAACTGGGTAAACGTTGTTTTGCCTGCTCCTAAGTTTCCTTTTAAAAGCAAAATATTGTGTTTAAGTTCCGGTAAAATAGAATCTACGACTTTTTGCCAGTCGCTAATCTTATGAATAGTAAATTGCATAAGCAAAGATAATTATTTAAGCTAAATTTTAAGTGATGCTCAAAATAAAACTGACTGAATAAAATTCAGCCAGTTTTGGGGTTATGATAAGATATTTGGTTTTATTTTTTAATCACTTTCGAAACATTTATTTCATTGTTTTCTAGAGTGATTTTAATGATGTAAACTCCTGAAGCATTGTTTTCTAAAGATATTTCTTCTACTTTCCCTCCTTTTTTAACCAATTGTCCGGAGATATTATAAAGTTCGAAAGATTTAATTTTTTCTTTAGAATCAATTTTAATGATTGATGTGGTAGGATTTGGATAAATTCTGATTCCCCCTTTTGAAATATTACTTTCAGTTGTTGATAAGCTTCCAGCCACAATGTTTACGGCATAATCTTCTACCTGACCCGACCTTAAATCTGTAGCACAAGGCCCAGAAATAGAATTGGGTGCAGAAGGGTTAGAATAGGCAGCAACATTGGTGTTTTTCACAATACGCATTTTAGTATTTCCTAAAACGGCAGTTGAAGGAATGCTAATATTGGATGTAATGGTGTTTGCATTGGCAGGATTTGCAGAAGTCAATTGTCCGATATAAAAACTTTCTCCGGCATCGTCAAAAATTCCATTGTGATTAAAATCTATATACGCCATCACATCACTTGGAAAAGTACTTGAAGGTCCTTTTACAGAAATCTGATACGTATTTCCCTGATTGATATCGGTAGAAATAGCCGTAAAATCTTCATACGATGGAGTAGTTCCAGATGTAGCTGGTGAAGTATTATCAATGGTACTAAAGGTAACCTTTGTAATCATATTTCCATCAGAATTATACTGATAAGTCGGTAAACAGAAAGGATTTGAATTTCCTGGAGATTTTATTTCAAAATTATCAAAAGAAAGGTCATAATCTCCTGCGGTTCTGTTCGCATTGATTCTAATTTTCACATATTGATTCAGGTAATTTGCTAAAGAATATGTTTTGGTAATATAATTTCCGGTTCCGGCTTCGTTATCAACTGTTCCCAAAGTTGCCCATGTTGTTCCAAAATCTGTAGAAACTTGTACTTCAAAATTTCCCCAGTTTGTTAAAGGCGCATAAGGATTGTTATAATTTGATTGTTTGTAATCAAAACTAAAAGTATAATCAGCTGCATTCAAAGGTCCCACTGTAATTGTGCTAAAAGTTCCTGATGTTGCATTTCCATGCATATTTTTATACAAGTTGTTTGCAGATACACCATTTCCTGTTGCTCCTCTTGCAGTTCCCAAAATAAATGATTGAGGGCTCGTTCCGTTCGTCCATCCATTAGGGAAGTTTGATGTTAAAAATTCTTCTTTCCAAGGAGCCGGAGCTGTTGGGATGGTTGTAAATGAAATAGATTTCCAAGGGCTTTTTTCAGTTGCCGAACAAAGTCTTCTTATCCAGAAATAATAAGTTCCGTTTGCAAGAGAGTTAAGGTCTACAGAATTTGTTCCCGTTGCTAAAGTTGTCAATGCTGCACTATTAGCAGGAGCGGTATTGGTTGTTGTAACGATATATTCATAACCGTTTGCAGGTTGTTGATTGTTAACATTTACCCAAGAAATATTGGCTCCAACCGGAGTTGTACTGTTTAAAGTAATGGTAGCTAATTCCGGACAACTAGGAATGGGTTCCCAAATTACATCATCTACATACATATAAGACCAAGTACCTCCATCATATCTTCTAATGCCAAGATAGTTTGCAGAACCGCTGTAGTTGTTGATGTAAACTACATATTCTTCATAACTGGTTGTTAAAGGAAGCGTTTGAATTATTTCAACATTTGCAGAAGCTGTATTTCCTGTTAAAGCAACAATCTGAACTTTTGTATCAGCTGCCGTTCTTCTTGCTTTGAAACGTAATCTGTGAGTCCCGCTATTGATATTATTCAGTTCCGGACTTACCAAAATAATTTTTGTCGCTGCATCAGTAGTTGTTGCTCCGTTTCCGTAGAAACTGATATTGTTTGGTGCAGAAAAATTATCTGTTGTCGTTAAACTGATGGTAGGAGTAGAACTGTTGTTTGAGGTTAAAATTTTACTCCAGCAGTTGGGAAGATTACTTGTTCCTGTAACCGAATCGAAATTTTCATTGAATGCAGAAGTAGCAAGACAAGTTGTATAAACCGTTGAAGTACTAGAATATGAACTTTCACATTGAGTACTCACATTTTTTCCTCTAATATAATATTGAATGTTTGGCTGTAAACTACTGATTGCCTGTGAGACGGTTGTTATTGGCAAAGTAAATGGAGAACCTGCCACCATGTTGGTAAAATTACTGTCTGTTGCAACCTCTAAAACAGTATTAATCATATTTGCAGTTCCATTTTCTGAAGCAGACCAATTAACGTTGAATGAATTGGTAGCAACATTTGATGTCGTAATTCCGCTTACACTGATTGGGCAGTTTGTAATATTTGCTGTTAAAGGATTCTGAACATTATACAGAGGTCCATTAGAACAGTTTGAGCTTACAGAATAAATGGTATAAGTATACTGATTGTTTCCTTTGATTCCATGATTGTAATTGTTTTCAAAAGTTGTGTTTGCTCCGTAATAAGCAACATAACTGTTCAAAGAAGTGTTGTTCCCTGTTGAGTAAACCGTTCCGTTTACCGGAGCATTCGGAGTTGTTCCCGCCAAATTTCTTAAAATTAAATACTTATCTGCTGCAGGTGAACTTGCTGTAAAACTACCATTGATGATAATTCCTGTATTCGTTAAATTTATACCGGTAGGCTGTGAAGTAGGCGCAACGCAAGCTGAAGGCGGAGTCCACATGAATGTTAAACCTTGGGAAGGCAAAAAATTATAATTGGTAGCCATTCCTGAAGACGAATTTGTTCCTGCTGTTGAATTATTCCAATTACTTGAAGTATTTCCTGAAGCAGTTCTGTTCACATAATCGTTGCTTGCAGTACCTCTTAAACCTACTTTTGCGTTCGTAGCACCTGGTGTTCCCTGATAAGCCATGCTATAAACATATTTTATGGTTCCGTTTTCATGCAATCTAGCCTGGAAATTCCAATCGTGATAAGTATTTGCTGTGGGATTGGAAGAATAAGGTCTGAAATGGCTCCACTGAACTATAAATTCACGATTGGGAGCAGTTCCTACCACAGAATAATCAATTGAACTTGATAAATTATTAATATCAAACATTGAGGCTAAATCTGCTCCTAAAGGTGAAATCACTCCTGAATAAGCCAAACCTGAAGAAATAGGATCTGTAGAATTAGAAGTTGTAGCTCCAAAACTGATAAACCCATTCGCATGAACTTTTACCGAATTATAAGTACTGCCATTAAATGAAAACTGAAACGGAATAACATTGTCGAGCGTGTAAACATTTTCATCCAAAAAACCAGCTCCTGAGCTCGCTGTAGCAACAGCAATATTAGTTGGGTTTGATAGAGTAGTGTAAGTTCCCGAGCTTTGTGAAAAAGAATAAAGGGAAACTGTTTGGGCATTTATTTGCCAGCCTGACAAAACTAAAGCTCCTATTAAGCTGAGTTTTGTTTTTGTAGCTGTCTTTTTCAACAGCTTAAAAAATCGATTTGTCATCATACATAAATTTTCGTGCTGTAAACTTATTATTTTTATTTAGAATTAATTAAAATAAAAGATATGATTTAAATCAAGCTCTATGAATGGTGATTTTTAATGTAATAATGAATGTGAGAAAGTTGTCAGGAATGAGAGGTCGATGAGTGTGAAAATTATTAATAATGTAGTTTTTTATCTATTTCAATTAGAATTGTTTATTGTTTAAATATAGATGATAGAAGTGTTCAGTTCTTTTTTTAGTATTTTCAGGGTTTCTATTTCTGTTATTTTTTAGAGGTTGCTCGAATAATGCAAATATTTCTGCTATTTCTATTGGATCTAGGTTTTCAACTGACTTATTGAATAATGCTTTTGAAACATTCTCAATTCCTTTTCTGTTTTCTAAGAAATCAAACTTGCTCAAATTATAATTTAAACATTCCGTTTGGCTAAAATTATGCTCAATATATCGGGTTACAAGAATATAATCAAAAGCAGATCTGTTTTTAATGTTTAACTGGGGCATTATTCTATGTGTCATTAGATAACATGGACAATCTTTTTGAGAGGAATCTGAAGTTAGAAAGAAATCCCATGAATTTTTCGATAAAGAGTTTTTGTAAATCGTATTATAAAATAAAGTAATGTTTGATGGCAATTTTCTACTAGTTCTTATATCAAATGTAATAATTTTCTTGGCATTTTTATCCAACACAAAGTTTCCACCAAATTCTATATAGAGTAAAAAAATACTACCTATTGAAAATATCGACAATAAAATTCTTTTTAAAATCTTCATAATCTAAAAATCTTGATTGCTAAATATAATCATTCAATATTAATTTCAGTTTTTGAAATTTTCATTGAAATATAAGTTTGAAGATCTCAATTTCTTACTGTTACTTCAATTTAAATTTACTTATTTTTGCAGCATGATTTCCAAAGAGACGATAGATAAAATATTTTCCACAATCCGAGTAGAGGAGATTGTTGGCGAATATGTACAGCTGAAAAGAGCGGGATCAAATTTTAAGGGTTTAAGCCCGTTTCATGAAGAAAAATCGCCAAGTTTTGTTGTTTCTCCAAGCAAACAGATTTGGAAAGATTTCTCAACCGGAAAAGGAGGGACGGCGATTTCTTTTTTAATGGAAATCGAAAACTTTACCTATCCTGAAGCACTTCGTCACGCTGCAAAAAAATACGGAATTGAGATTGCAGAAGATCAGCGCGAGTTTTCTGAAGAAGCAAAAAATGCTCAGTCTGAAAGAGATATTCTTTATAAAATACATGAAGTTGCCAATGATTATTTTCAAAATATTCTTTGGGAAAATGACGAAGGAAGAGCGATTGGTCTTTCGTATTTCAGAGAGCGTGAACTGAAAGATGATATTATTAAAAAATTTCAACTCGGTTTTTCGCCCGAAAAGAAAAATTCTTTCACTGAATTTGCTCTTGAAAAAGGCTATTCTAAAGAGATTTTAGAAAAATCAGGACTTTCTATTTTCCCTGAAAATGCTCCGAACGGAATTGACCGTTTTCGTGAAAGGGTAATGTTCCCAATTCATAGTTTTTCGGGCAGAGTTTTAGGTTTTGGAGCCAGAATTCTTAGAAATAATATTAAAACGGCTAAATATCTCAATTCTCCGGAAACAGAAATTTATCATAAATCGAATGTTTTGTATGGTTTAAACCAAAGCAAACAGGCGATTTCGAGAAAAAACATCTGTCTTTTGGTGGAAGGGTATATGGATGTGATTTCACTTCATATGTCCGGAATTGAAAATGTGGTAGCGAGTTCCGGAACTTCTTTAACGACCGAGCAAATTAAACTCATTAAAAGGCTCACAGAAAATGTGACAATTCTTTTTGATGGTGATAATGCGGGAATTAAGGCGAGTTTCAGAAGTATTGATATGCTTTTGACAGAAGGAATGAACATCAGAGTTCTTCTTTTTCCCGATGGTGATGACCCTGATTCTTTTGCGAGAAAACATCCTCAGGAATATGTCGAAAAGTTCATCGAAAATCAGGCGCTGGATTTTATCGATTTTAAAGCTGAAATTCTTTTAAAGGAAGTAGGAAATGATCCGATAAAAAAAGCTGAAGCCATACGAGATATTGTAAAATCTGTTGGTTTCGTACAAAATGCTTTAAAAAGAGAAGTCTATTTAAAGGAAGTATCTAATAAATTTGGACTTTCTGAGCAAAGTTTATTTAATGAACTCGATGTTCAGAGACAAGTTACCCAAAACCAAAATCAGCACGTACAACAGCAAAAGGACAATGCAGCTCCTGTAAAAATGGAGATTGTACCTTTTGATGAAGAAAAAGGCGACCCGTTTTTGTATGATGTTTTATTCATGGAGAATAAATTAGTCGATCATATGCTTATGTTTGGAGATGTTGTTTTAAAGCGAAAAGATGACAACAATACTGATTATCAAATTACGGTCATCGAAGAAATTCTGCATCATTTTGAGGAAGAGCAATATCAGTTTCTGGTAAAAGGAAACGAAATTATCATCAATCAGGTAAAAGATGGTATTCAAAACGATGAGCTTAGAAGCGGAAGTTTTTTTGTCAGTTTTATGGACGAAAAGATTACCACAAAAGTGGTTGATGCATTGCTTCCCTTAGATGATTTAGAAAATTGGAGTTCTAGAAATATTCATCCACCAAATTATGGTGATAAAGTTGCCGATCAAATAAAAGGTGATGTTTTGCTTCATAAGTATCGCTACATTGATTATTTAATTAAAGAAACTATTGCTGAGCTCGAAAAATACAGCAATAGTGATGAGGTGAAATATTTTGAACTCATCAAGAAAATCACCATGCTGAAGCAGGCTTCTATAAGACTGAGCGAAATTATAGAATATTCGCCTATCAAGGGAATTTATGTGGATAGAAAGAGATAGTTTTTGGTTGTCGGTTGTCGGTTGATGGTTTGAAATTCGATGATTTATAACTGAGAAAAATAATTAATCTTCAACGTAGAGTTCACAATTTTGAAAGCTGCAACCTAAAACCTAAAACCTGTAACATAAAAACAATAGCCTAAACTGACAAAAAGTCTTATAAATTTTTAGGAATAAAAGTTGTAATTTACATTTCAAATAAATTTTAAAAAATAATACCAATAGAAATATGGACATTAAAAAAGAATTCAGAGATTTCTCTACGAAACACTTAGGAAACAGCGGTTTGGCTACCGATCAGTATATGGGAATGTATGGTCCAACGAATCTTACGCCTTACATCATGGAAGAAAGAAGATTAAACGTTGCCCAAATGGACGTTTTCTCTCGTTTGATGATGGATAGAATTATTTTCTTAGGAACAGGAATTGACGATCAGGTGGCAAACATTGTAACTGCTCAGTTACTTTTCTTAGAAAGTGCAGATCCTTCAAAAGATATTCAGATCTACATCAACTCTCCTGGAGGAAGTGTTTATGCAGGTTTAGGAATCTATGACACGATGCAGATTATCAAGCCAGATGTTGCTACGATCTGTACAGGTATTGCTGCTTCTATGGGAGCCGTTCTATTGGTTGCGGGTGAAAAAGGAAAGCGTTCTGCTTTGAAGCACTCAAGAGTAATGATTCACCAACCTTCTGGTGGTGCTCAAGGGGTTGCTTCTGATATGGAAATCAACTTAAGAGAGATGTTGAAACTTAAAAAAGAGTTGTATGACATTATTTCTGAGCATTCTGGTCAAACTTACGAATGGGTTGAGAAAGCGTCAGACAGAGATTATTGGATGACTTCTACCGAAGCTAAAGATTTTGGAATGGTAGATGAGGTTTTACAAAGAACAAAAGAGAAGAAATAATTGATCAAGTTAGTATACAAAATCGGCGCATCCAAAGGGTGCGCCGATTTTTTTCATCGTGTTTTTAGAATTGTTTATTTTTTGATAATCTTATGAGTGGTTACTGATTTTTCAGTTTTGATTTCAACAAAATAAATACCTGATTGTAAGCTTTGAATATTAATCTTTTTATTTTGAGTATTGATTACTTTTTGTCCGGAAATAGAGTAGATATTGATATCTTTAATAGTATCCTGAGTTTCAATAATCACAAAATTACTTGCCGGATTAGGATAGATTTTAAAGTTTTGCTTTACAGCATCAGAAACGCTTAAAGTAATATTGGTAACATTCGGAGTAAAAGGTATTCTTGTTCCGAAGCTTAATCCGAACCAATCATTATTCACCAATTGAATTTGTGACAGATTAGTTTGCCCTCTCCAGCTTGAAAGGTCTTTTCCTTTGTATAATTTCCAAGAATGGTTTCCTGTGGCATTTCCTGAAAAATTATTCAGTGATAATGCTGAAATTTGGCTGGCTGCAGAAGTGTAATTAAATTCGCTCACTTGAGAATCTATTAATTGCAAAGCTTGTTCAGCAGTAATCGTTCCGTTATATTGAATTCCAAAAGCAAAAGAATCAGCGTTTCCGTTTGAATTATTTGTATTGAAATCTATGACAACGACACTTTTATTACTTCCTGTTCCAATCCAATTAATAATTTGAGAAGAATTAAACCATGCAGAATTATAGGCAGGAACTGGCGTAGAAGGCGGTCCCAAAGTTGTTACTGGAGTAAAACCGTATCCATAAGATAAACCGTACCATTTACCGTCAACTAATGGGTCATTATTTACGCCATTATTTGTTGTCATGTTATTTGAAGAAGTTCCTGACCAGGTTGACCAATAATCATCAGTATTTGGAGTGTGGTGGTTGTAATCAAAACTATATAAAAATCCGCTTGGTACTTCTGCGGTAACTTTTGAATCTGCAGCGTCGATAGCATTAATCAAATCTTCCATGGTTAGATTGGCATCATCGAATCTATATCCCCAAACATAAGAGGTCGGATTGTCTGAATCATTGAAATCTGCGATTAGATAAGCTTTTTTAGAACCTGTGCCAACCCAAAATTTCACGTCATTTTCGGTTAATTGAGCGAATGAAAATTGAAATATAAATAGTAAAAGAAAAAGTATTGATTTTTTCATTGATGAATTTTAAAGTGAAAAAAAAAGAGCACCATAAAGATGCTCTCTATTGAATTATTTTTTGATGATTTTATGCGTTGTGGTTGATGTATCTGTTTTAATTTGAACAAAATAAACACCAGACTGCAAACTTTGAATATTGATTTTTTTATTTTGGGTATTGATTACCTTTTGCCCTGAAACAGAGAAAATATTCACGTCTTTAACGCTTTCCTGAGTTTCAATAACAATAAAATCACTCGCCGGATTTGGGTATATTTTAAAGCTTTGCTTTGTCGCATCAGAAACGCTTAAAGTAATGTTCGCTTCTGTTGGCGTAAACGGTCTTCTTGTTCCGAAGCTCAATCCAAACCATTCATTATTTCCTAAAGTTATTGTAGAAAGGTCAGCATTGGTTTTCCAGTTTGATACATTGGTTCCCTTGTATAGTTTCCAAGTATTTGTTCCGCTTGCTGTTCCTGAATAAGAATTTAATGATAAAGTAGAAACTTGATTTGCTGCTGAAGTATAATTAAATGTGCTGGTTTGAGCGTCAATCAACTGTAAAGCCTGTTCAGCCGTAATTGTTCCGTTATATTGAATTCCAAAAACAAAAGAATTGGCAGCTCCATTGGTATTATCAGTTCCGAAATCGACAACAACTAAACTTTTATTAGAACCGGTTCCAATCCAGTTGGTCATTTGATTTGAATTGTACCATAGAGAACTGTATGCGGGAATTGGTGTTGCAGGTGCCTGCATGGATGGGTTTGAAAATCCGTAAGAAAATCCGTACCATCTTCCGTCCTGTACACTTCCTCCGATTCCTCCGTTACCAGAAAAGGTTGAAGCCGAATTTCCAGACCAAGTACTCCACCAGTCTGACCCCGAAGTTCTGTAATGGTCGTTGAATCCTACAGTATTTAAAAATCCACCACTTTGTTGGTATGTAAACTGAGGTTCTGCGGTCTGAATTCTTTGTAATAAATTATTAATAGTCAAAGATTCTCCTACATTGAATCTTACACCCCATGCATAAGACCTGTCATCGGTTCCATCTTTGAAATCTACAACAACGTACGCTGTTTGAGTACCACTTCCAACGAAAAATTTAACGTCATTTGCTGTAAACTGCGCAAAAGACAATGTAACAACAAAAGTGAATATAAAGCTTAAAATTTTCTGCATTTCAAAGATTATTTAATGATTAACTTTTCGTTGAAGCTGATGTTTTTATCAGTAATTTTTACAATATAAACTCCTTTAGAAAGTGTACTCACATCAATTCCGTTTTGAGTGTATTCAGTATTGATAATCATTCTTCCGTTTGCATCATAAACTTGAATGTTTCCTGAGTTTAACCCTTTTACAAAGAATTTATTGCTTGCAGGATTAGGGTATAATGATAACTTAGAAGCTCTTGTGTTTTCAGCAGTTGAAAGAGATGCGGTATTATAAGCAATAATTTGATTGGGTAGAGAAGTTACTGTGAACGTATTCAACAAAGAACCTTGTAAATCGTAAGCATAGATTTTTCCTGTAGCGGTATATCCTGAAGGGTCGGCTGCATAGATTTTATTATTAACAACATTAAATCCGTACGCAGTTCCGTAGCTGTTTACAGTAATCGGTGTAACGGCAATTGGAGCGGTAGTAATTGAAGGCGAAGCAATAGGTGTTTTGTAGATTGATGCTTCATTCATATAATAGATATTCGTTCCGTCGGTATCCATATAAGAAGGTTTTACACCGACCGGAAATGTTGTAGTAGAAGCTGTAGTCTGAGTGGTTGTGTTATAAACCGTAAGTGTTCCGAAAGAAGTAGAGGCATAAGGATTTCCCGAACTCATAATGTATAGTAAATTGTCTTTTTCAAAAATACTGTTCGGTGAGTCTCCTACATTTACCTGTGATTCAACAGTATTGGTCGTCGTATTGATGATATCCATAAAATGATTAAGTCCGAAACCTCCTTTCAGTAAAACATACAATTTATTGTTTTTGGCAAAGATTTTTTCAGGTCCGTCTCCTACAGGAATGTTCGTTTCGTGAGCATAAGTACTTAAATCATAAACTGATACGTAGTTTGTAGGACCGTTGTTTCCCCAGTTGGTTACATAAAATTTATTTCCGCTAAAAGCAATATATCTTGGGTTAGCAAGATTGGTTGAAATCGTTGTAATCAAAGAAAAATCAGATTTGTTGATGACCTTGATTGTATTGGAATAATTTAAAACTACAAAAATCTTATCGCCAAAAACTTTAATGTCCTGACCGGTGTCACCCAATATCGCATTATTGTTTTTAAGTTTAAAATAATTGTTGGTGACAACCGATTGATTGTTGATGAAAGATACTTCTGCAGTACTGCTTCCGATACCGCCTTCGTTGAGGACTAAAATTCCTTCAGTTTGAGCATTTGCATATGAAATTACAAATGCAAGAATAAGAAAATAGATTTTCTTCATGATATAATTATATTTAAAGTTTTGTTCCCGAAACTTCACTGCAGGAAAAAACTATCATGAAAAAATCTCTGAAGATTTTATCTCATAAACTTTTACTCCCGAAAGTTGAAATTAATCTAAGGCAGGTCTCCTGGCTTGCATCTTATTTATAACCTTCCCAAACCTAAAGTTCAGTGGTGTATTTATAATAAGTTGAATAGCTTACAGTTGCGGGTACAGCTCAAGAATTATTTTTTCACTTGATTCCCTATTAATGAACGCATGGGTTCAACCTTAAACTTTTGCAAAGATATTATTTAAAAATTGATTTTATTTTTACGATTAGTTTTTATTAATCAATATTATGTTTGTAAATTTATTAATAAAGCTTTGTGATTTTACGAATTGCTTAATTGAAACCGATTAGCTGATGTGTTTTTGATTATTTTTCTTTTTGAAAAAGATAGTATAGATGAGAAGAGTCTGTAAAAAGACGTTCCCAAAGAGAATTAAAAACGATTGATAAGTTGGTAATGGCAAATAAAAAGGAAGAAGCCTATTGAAAAATATTGCCGGAGAACAACTCAGGTAATTAATGATGATAAAAGGATATTTGAGAAATTCTATGTTTATTGCAGATACGATAGAACTGTAAAAAACAGAATAAATTACATCAAATAAAAGAATGGCAAAATAAAGTAAGATAAATTTCTTCATTATTTATTTGATGTAATTTTTAATTTATATTTTAGTTAAAACCTTCAATAATTTTAGAGAAATCTTCCAGCTTTAAAGCAGCTCCGCCAATCAAACCACCGTCGATATCAGGTTGAGAGAAAATTTCTTTTGCGTTATCAGGTTTTACAGAACCTCCATAAAGAATAGAGATTTCGTCTGCAATTTCCTGTCCGTATTTTGCAGCGATAATTCCTCTGATGTGAGCGTGAATTTCCTGAGCCTGTTCAGGAGTTGCAGTTTCTCCGGTTCCAATTGCCCAAACTGGTTCGTAAGCAATCACCACTTTTTTAATTTCTTCTGCAGAAAGTGTGAAAAGAGCCGTTTCAGTCTGAGTTTTTACTACGTCAAGATGTTGACCTGCTTTTCTTTGTTCTAAAGTTTCACCATTACAGTAAACAGGAATCAACCCTTTGTCTAAAGCTAATTTTACTTTTTTATTGCAGCTTTCGTCGTTTTCACCGTGATATTGTCTTCTTTCAGAATGTCCGATTAAAGAACCCGTTGCGCCAATAGACTCCAACATATCTGCAGAAATTTCGCCAGTGTAAGCTCCGCTTTCAAATTCGCTCATATCCTGAGAGAAAACTCCGATTTCGTTTTTCTCGAAGATATCTTTTGCCATGGTTAAATACAAAGCAGGCGGTGCAATCCAAACTTCACAATTGGTTGCGTTATTGTTTTTGTAGCTTAGTAATTGAATCATTAATTGTTGAGCCTCAACTACATTTTTGTTCATTTTCCAGTTTCCTGCAACTATTTTTCTTCTCATAGTTTCTATATTATCTTTTTATTTCTTTTTTACTTAAATTAAATTTTATTCTGTAAAATTTGCTAAATCTGCGTGAGCTGAATTTTCTCGCAGATTATTTTGATTGAGCAGATTTAAAGGTTGTTGAGAACTCTTTTTATATTTTCTATAATATTTGTAGTATTAAAATTGATAAGTAACCCCAGTTTTTTGTCAGATAATTTCAAATAAGTGTAAAGTTGTTTATAATGTATTGCTTCCAATTCTTTTACTGATTTTAATTCTAAAACTACTTTATCCTCTACCAAAATATCTATTTTGAAATTCAAATCAAATTTTTTGTTATTATAATAAACAGGAAGCAAAACTTCTGATTTTACGTTTAAACCATTTTCTTCAAGTTCATAAATCAGTATTCTTTGGTATATTGATTCTAATAGACCAGGACCTAATTGATTGTAAACATTAAAAATGCATTTACGAATAATATATGAAATTTCATTTTCCGTCATTTTTAAATCTGCAAAATTTGCTAAATCTGCGTGAGCTAAATTTTTTACTTACTAATTCCCTCCAATTTAAACATAAACGCATATTCCAATGCAATATCTTTTAGATAATCAAATCTTCCGGAAGCACCACCATGACCGTATTCCATGTCAGTTTTTAAGAATAAAACATTTTTATCTGTTTTTAAATCTCTCAATTTTGCTACCCATTTTGCAGGTTCAAAATATTGTACCTGAGAATCGTGTAAACCTGTTGTTACCAATAAATTCGGATAGTTTTTTCTCTTGATATTTTCATAGGGAGAATAAGATTTCATATAACTGTACGCTTCCTTGTTATTAGGATTTCCCCATTCATCGTATTCATTCGTTGTTAAAGGAATACTTTCGTCTAACATGGTGTTTACAACATCTACGAAAGGAACCTGAGCAATAGCTCCATTCCACAATTCTGGTTTCATATTAATAACAGCACCCATCAAAAGTCCGCCTGCACTTCCTCCTTGAGCATATAAATGTTTTGGGGACGTATATTTTTCTTTAACTAAATATTCTCCTACATCGATGAAATCGGTAAATGTATTTTTCTTTTTCATCATTTTTCCGTCTTCATACCATTGTCTTCCCATTTCCTGACCCCCACGAATGTGGGCAATTGCAAATGCAAAACCTCTGTCTAAAAGACTCAGTCTTGTACTGCTGAATGTAGCATCCATCGAGCTTCCGTAAGAACCGTAAGCGTAGAGTAGGAGCGGATTTTTACCGTCTTTTCTATATCCCTTTTTATAAACAATAGAAATCGGGATTTTGGCTCCGTCTTTTGAAAAGGCAAAAAGTCTTTCAGTTACATAATTTGCTTTATTGTAACCACCTAAAACTTCTTGCTGTTTTAGTAAAGTTCTTTTTCCTGTCTGTAAATTCTGCTCGTATTGCGAACTCGGCGTAATCATCGAGGTATATCCGAATCTGAAATAATCCGTATTATATTCAGGATTTCCTGATGCATAAACCGTGTAAGCCGCTTCATCGAATTTTAAAAACTCTCTTTTGTTGGTTCTTCTATCTAAAATCACCAATTGCGAAAGCCCGTTTTGTCTTTCACTGAAAACAAGATAATTTTTAAACTCACTGATTCCTTCCATCAAAACGTCTTTTCTGTGAGGCATAAAATCCTTCCAGCTTTCAACACTTGTTTTATCCAAAGGAGTTTCCATCACTTTGAAATTGAGTGCGTCTTTGTTGGTGGTGATTAAAAACTTATCTTCCAAAGGAGTAACATCGTACAAAACATCTTTCATCCTCGACTGAAAAACCTTGAAACTTGCATTCGGTTCATCTGCATTGATGTATCTTGTTTCTGAAGAAGTGGTAGCCGAAGAAACAATCATAATGATTTTTTCGTTCTTAGATTTACCGACACCGATGTAATTGGTTTTGTCTTTTTCTTCATAAACCAAAGCATCTTTCGAAGGGTCAGTTCCTAAAGAATGTCTGAAAATTTTCTCCGTTAAAAGCGTTTCAGGATTTTTTCCGGTGTAGAAAATGGTTTTGTTGTCATTTGCCCACGTTGCAGAACCCGTCGTGTTTTTGATGCCTAAATCGGTTGTTTTTCCCGTTGTAAGGTCTTTCAAAAATAATGTATACTGCCTTCTGGAAACATCATCAACTCCGTAAATCATTTTAGAATTATCGGGGCTAATGCTGAAACCAGATGCCGAATAATATGCGTGACCTTCAGCTAGCTGATCTACATCCAAAAGTATTTCTTCCGGAGCACTGAGGTGGTCTTTTTTTCTGCAATATTTAAAATACTGTTTTCCGGTTTCTGTTCGGGTGTAATAATAATACCCTTTCCTGAAAACAGGTACAGATTCGTCTTTTTCCTTAATTCTAGCTTTCATTTCCTGGAAAAGCTTCTCTCTGAAAGGTTCTGTATCTTTCATCATGCCTTCCCAATAAGAATTTTCAGCAGTAAGATAATTTACAACCTGTGTAGAATCTCTTCCTTTTTTGAAATAGTCAATCATCCAATAATATGGATCATTTATTTTATCGTTATGAATATTTCTTAAATGCTGCTTTTTGTCAGCAATCGGAGCTTTTAAATCAGGAAATAACTGTGACTGAAATGTTGTTGCACTCATTACTAATAGGGATAAGCAAATTTTTTTCATGGTTATATTTCAGTATTGACGTGACGTTACTTTATGTTCCAAAGATTCTTCAAAAGAACATAGAACGTGTGTTCTTCATCAGTCACAATGTCATCAGCTTTAATCAATGTTTTAGCAAACTTGATGAAATTTAAACGCTCTTCTTCCGTAGAATCATCCAGGAAACAACGTCCATGAAACTCAAAATGAGCCTTCCATTCTTCAGGTTTTAGCAATGCGATGGTTTCCAATTCGTCATCTAGATTAATAGTAAAAGGAAATTCGTCAGCCAGATATTGTTGTACCAACATTCCTTCTTCAGGAGCAAATTCTCCGTCAACAGACGAAAGAATCATTAATAAGTGATAACCGGCGATAGATTTATTTGATTTATGCATTGTTTTTATATTTAAAGTTTAATATTCAGTATTTCATATTTTCAAGGCTAATAATTGATAATTAACCATTCACAATTGACTAATTTTATTTATCAGTCAATATAGTTTTTTGCAGGTTGTTTGTCAACAATTTTTCCTTTTTCTAAAACCAGTACAAAAGAATTGCTTCTTGCAATTGTTTTTATTGCTGTACCGTCCATCATTGCGTTTTTAATGGTTTTAAAAGTATTTTGTTCGGTAGAAACACCATAAGTTACAACTCCTTTTTGAGCATTTACTTTTGCTTCTACATTTTTAAGCAATTCAGGAGAAACCTCTTTTGGATGGTATGAGAAAACGAGAATTGCTTTTGGCGCATTGATGATTTCTTCGGTTAAATCATTTCCTGTAGGATCTTCAATTTTGAATTTTACGATTTCAGATTTATAACCTTCTTTAATCAGTTGAGATTCGTTTTTACCTTCTTCAATTTTCCATGGGGTACCTTCTTCCCAATACTTTGTCTGGTTTACATAGTCGTCCTGATTTACTTTTAAAACTTCTCCAGTTTTAGAATTTTTCATCGAGTAGACTGTCTTGTATTCAGAAGGGTTTTTGTTGATTTTATCTTTTTCGGCTTTCAGATCAGTCCCGATTTTATAATCACGGAAATCAATAATCGGTTCGTTCATAATTCCTTGAGCCATTATGAAAATCATAATTCCGCAGAAAAGTCCAAAAAGGATTGACTTCAATTTATTATTTTCAGGTTTATTCTCAGCTCCATAATCATCAGTTTTCTTAAATTCTTTTCTGTATAAAACAAAAAGAATAATCAACCCAACCAAAAGAACAACGTCTTTCACAAAGCTTTCCCAAGGGGTAAATTTAATGGCATCTCCAAAACATCCACAGTCGGTTACTACATTAAAATAAGCTGAATAAAACGTTAAAAATCCAAAGAAAACACAAAGTGCAATCAATGCAGAAAGCGTGAATTTCAGTTTTAATTTTAGTAATAATAAAAAGCCTAAAAATAGTTCAAGAACGACTACAATAATTGAAAAAAGCAGGGCAAATTTCTCCAAAAATGGCATATTGAATACCGATGGCGAAAAATATTCTTCCATTTTAAAGGAAAAACCTACCAAATCAACCGCTTTTACAAAACCTGATGCGATAAAAATGATGGCAATAATGAAACGTAATAAACCTTTGATCATATTAATTTAGTTTTTTGGTTCGTTTGGAATTGTTTGTTCAGAAAATTTAATCAGACAGAAAACTGCGTAATTCAGCATGTCAAAATAATTAGCATCCAAACCTTCAGAAACAATTGTTCTTCCCTGATTGTCTTCAATTTGTTTGGTTCTCAAAACTTTCTGGTAAATTAAATCGGTGATAGAAGATATTCTCATATCTCTCCACGCTTCGCCGTAATCGTGATTTTTCTTTTCCATTAACGCTTGAGCGGCTGCAGCATATTTGTCGTAAAGATTTAGAATGTCTTCAGGGTTTTCATTAAAATCATTCGAAAGGCCTTTCTCCAGCTGAATCAATCCGATAATTGAATAATTAACGATAGCGATAAATTCTCCTTCCTCGCTTTCGTCAATCATCTTCACATCCGTCATCTGTAACGTACGGATTCTGTTGACTTTAATATATATTTGATCGGTAATCGAGCTTGGGCGCAAAACCCTCCAAGCTGCACCGTAATCTTTCATTTTTTTACTGAAAAGATCACGACATTCACTAATTACTTTTCCGAACTGTTCTGAAGTTTTTGACATAAATTTTCTTAATCTTTCAAAGATACAAATTAGGTTTTAGGTAGCAGGAATCAGATATTAGTTTTTTAGCTATAAATTGTAGCTTTCAAGCAAGAAGTAAGTATTTTTGTCCTATGAAAAATCATCTATCAATAATCAATTATCATTCATTAAACTGTAACGGAAGATTAGTCGATTTAAATTCACCAAAAATCATGGGTATTCTGAATCTTACTCCCGATTCTTTCTCGGACGGTGGAAAGTTTAATAATGAAAAGTCAGCTTTACAACAGGCAGAAAAAATATTGAAGGATGGAGGCGAAATGATAGATATTGGCCCGCAATCTACGAGGCCCAATGCCGAATTTTTGAGTAGTGATGAAGAAATCAGAAGAATCGGAAACGTGATTAATGAAATTAAAAAAGAGTTTCCTGAAGCTTTAGTTTCATTAGATACTTTCTATGCTGAAACAGTAAAGTTTGGTTTTAATGAAGGAATTGATCTAGTGAATGATATTTCAGGCGGACAATTTGATGAAAAAATGTTTGATATGGTCGCTGAGACTAAACTTCCATATATTTTAATGCACGTCAATCCTTCTTACGAAACGATGCATGATAAAGTAAATTTTGATGATATTACGTTGAATGTTAATCAGTATTTTGCAAAAAAAACAAACGAATTATTGCAAAAAGGAATCAAAGATATTATTCTAGATCCCGGTTTTGGATTTGGAAAAAGTGTTGAAGATCAAATGAAAATGATTAATGAAACCCAGTTTCTCGGATTTGGAAAATATCCTGTACTGATCGGGATTTCAAGAAAATCTTTTATTTACAAACCTTTAGGAAAATCTCCATTAGACATCAATGAAGAAACCCAGAAATTGCATTTACAGATTTTAAAACAGGGTGCGAAAATTCTTCGTGTACATGATGTTTTAGAAGCTAAGAAAACATTGATGGAGTGGGAGAGTGGTCGCGTTTGAGAGTGGGAGTGTGGGAGAGTTTTAGAAATGTAGCACTAATTTATAAGTTAACTTCCATACTAAAACTCTCCGACGCTAAAACCCTCCAACCTAATTAAGGTTCGATAATTTATCCGAAAACTCTTTAGAAAATTCCTTACGGTCTTCTTCCAATTTTTCGGGTTTTGAGGGAAGGATGTAATTGAAAAGAATCTTTTCGTCGTTATCTAAAAAGATGATTTCTTTTTCTTCGCCGTCTATCATTTGAGAGAAAAGAGACCACATCGAAGTATCTTTCAGTCTTAATAATTCAAAAAACTGCTCTGCTTTTATTTCTATTTTTTTCATTTTACTAAAATTATTGATTACTTAATACTCATTACTTATTTTAAAACTCCAAAAGTTTTAACTTAAATTGTATTGCAAAATTCTGTTTAAAATTGGTTGTCGTGTAATATCCTACTCGGTAAAATAATCCGAGATTGAAATAGGAAGATAAAAAATTATTCCATTCCAAACCAACTTCCTGATACAAATGATCTAGTTTTTCGAATCTGTAATCATGATATTCGGGATGTTTCATATCACCAATGGTCCCACGAAGCACAAAATCAAAACTTGTTACATTCTGACCGATGCTTTTAAAATAGAACGGTAATTTATGAGTGAAATAATATGCAATAAATTTATCGTTGTAATATTTTCCGCCCTCCAATGTAGCAAAACCGAGATAGGATGTAAGGTTAAAATTGATGTCTCTACTTGGAGAAGCCAACCCGTTTGTAGTGAAATTTTTCCAAATAGGTGCTTCACCCAAAAGAAAACCTCCGTATAAACGAACTCCTGTATTTCCTAATCTTGTTTTGAAATTGTGAACAAATAAAGCATCAAAACGGGTGTAATTAAAATCTCCACCAAAAACTTTCACACTTTGCTCATAATTAAAATAAAGCTCGGGATATTTCTGATCAATCAAAGATTTTCCCTGCGGAGTCATAATATTGGTTGAGTTTGGAGAATATTTTAAAGTGACCAACGTATTGAAATTCTCAAAAGAACCTCCTTTTCCCCTAAAATCATAGTCAAATAAAGCTTCTTCAGTATTTCTTCTTGTCGCAAAAGCCAATGTCAAACCGTTGGTTACATCATTTAAGTAAGATAAAGATGCACCTTCGTAACGGTAATATTTGTTGTTATTGATGTTGTTTCCATAATTCATCATCCGCATTCTGAAGCTCCAAAGTCGGCGGTAAAATTCACCTGAAGAATTTACATCATCATAATATTCCAGCCTAAAATAAGAGTTTTTTTCAAGGGTCGTTTTCATATCAACTCCAATTCCGTATTTGAATTTGTCATCACTCAAACCATAAGCGAAATAATAATCCGGAGAGAAATAAGGATTAAAATTTTCATTTAATTTTCCCTTTAAACCAAGCCTGAAACCTTCATACAAGTTATAATTGACGATTTCACCAATGTCAAAATCAAAACTTCCTACACGAACCTGCCCGTTAATTAAACCGGTTAAAATTCTGGCAGTTCGGTCGATTTTATAAACTTTTCCCAAACTGTCAATAGTCTTATAAGTATGGCTTTCTCTTTCAGATAAAGGTTCTGGGCGATAAAGATGAAGCGTATTTCCACTGGTATTTTTCACCGAGAATGTATAGCCTTTGAAATCTTTGGCATCTTCCTCAATAGGAGAGACGTAATTGAAATATTTCGAATTAAGATAGGCGTATGTTCCGAAGCTCCTCTTTTTTTCTTTCTCTTTTTCGGGATTTTCATTGTCTTGTCCCATCATCATTCTGCTCATGCGAAGCTTTACACTCTCTTCAGATAGAAACCACTTATTGTTAAAAAAAGTCCAGATACTCGTGATATTTCCTTCGTTTTTCTCTTTACTGATGCTTTCAATTTTTTTGATACCATAAGTTTGAGTGTCAATATAAATAGAGCCGCTGAATTTTCTCTTTTTCATCGGTTTTTTATAATTGACTTCCCGAAAGCGAATGACATAAGTCTGCCTTCCATCAATTTCAATACTGTCGGTAAGAAAAAAGCGATACAAACCTCGGTTTTCCTGTTTTATCTGATTGGGTATTTTATTTCTGTTGCTTTGCAGCGCAATCATTTCGTAGATAGGCTGTTTCAGTCCGGAAATTCTGTTGTCGAGAATATTGATTTTTTCACCATATTTTTTAGAGTACAAAAACTCCTGAGCTCTTTCCCAAAGAAACAATTTACTATTCGCAAAAATCTTTCTGGCAGAAATATCCTGTAAAGAATCTTCTTTTTTATTGTTTTTGAATAAACCTAAATTGTTAGTGAATACATTATTAAATGCTGAAATACTATCCTGGTCGATATCTAATGAAACCTTCTCGTAAGATTTGTAGGCATAAGAATCAAGGCTTTCCGGGGAGTTATTTTTAAAGTATTTATCTACTTTTCTAAGGATTTCCAAAGCTCTCGGGTCACTTTTATCTTCAAGAATTACCGTTTCTATCGCAAAAGTTTTAGATGAAGTTGGGGTAAGTGAAATTTCTGTGATGCCTTCTAGAAAAGAGCTTTCTTTATAAAAGCCTAATGCTTCAATTTGAACGTTTTTACATTTAGTCTTAAATTCCAAAAAGCCCGCAGCATCAGTTTTACCTAAAAGTTTGCCGTTACACGAAACGCTTGCATTGGCAATAGGAGTTTTATCAGCTTCATTAAATACAGTGATTTTTGATTGTGAAAAACCAAAAATAAACATCCATAAAAAAATTAAACTCAGCTTCTCTTTCATACCATTATGCTCGGTTCAAAATTACTGATATTTCTTGTTCTAAGAAAATTTTTGGAGTTAACTTATTTTAAATCAAAAAATATCAGAAAAATCAATGATATAATTCTGATATAGAGTCTTTGTATTGTACTCGCAATGCTTCTATATATAATAGGATGTTTTTTTAGGAGCTTAATCCCGCTGTCCACTATATCTTTTTTTTGCCAAAGCTTTCCCCATGCAAAAAAAAAGGATGCCGTTCCCATCGGGGCTCATATCTTTGTTTTATACAAATGTATAAACTCCATATCTTTGAAATAGTATTAATAGATAAACAAAACCAGGTTGCAAAATTCTATCGGGGCGAGATACATTTTAGATGATATTGTACACCTTAGGCTAATCCACCTGGTTTTAATTGTTAATTGCATTAAAGTCTCAATAGTACTTAAGCACTTGGTTTTGTCCAAAGATGCTGCATAAACAATGAGCCAAGATCATTGCAGTTTTTTGTTTATCACAAAATGGTAAAGCGATGAATTTAAAGTATTCAGTAGGCCTTGATGTTTCCAGCAAGAAAATCAATGCCTGCCTCAGTATTATTGATGAAAAGCAGAAAGTGAGGTTTAAATCCAGTTGCGTCATCCTCAATACCAAGAAAGGTTTTGAAGATTTGGAGCATTGGATATTGAATCATCAGCAAGAAACTCTTCCTTTGGTGGTTTGTATGGAAGCTACGGGGATTTATCACGAGAACTGTGCTTATTATTTATTTGAGAAAGGTTTTTCGGTATCCATTATTTTGCCCAACAAAGCCAAGAAATATTTGGAAGCTCTTGGCTTAAAATCAAAAAATGATTCGATAGATGCAAAAGGATTATCACAAATGGGAGCAGAGCAGTGTTTGGAGGTATAGCAACCTATGGGTTCTTTTTTTTATCAGTTGAGATTACTGACAAGACAGCATCAAAACGTTGTGGAGTTGAAAACAGTTTTAAAAAATCAGCTTGATGCTTTAGGTTTTGCGATGCATCACTCGGATGAAGTGATGGGTCAGTTGAGACAAACCATTGCATTATTTGAAACTCAAAGCAAAGAACTCATCAATGCGATTAAAAAGCATTTAAAATCAGATGATACAATTTCGTCAAGATTCGCTGAATTATTAAAAATAAAAGGATTAGGGATATTGACTTTAGCGACAGTTTTGGCAGAAACTAATGTTTTGAATTATTCAAAAACTACAAACAGTTGGTTTCTTACGCGGGTTATGATGTTGTAGAAGCGCAGTCCGGAACGCGTATCGGAAAAACGAGAATATCAAAGAAAGGCAACTCGAGAATAAGAAGAGTTTTACACATGCCCTGTCTTGTGGTGATACAATGTGGCGTGAAAAAGTACAAAGATTTATTCGACAGAACTTACGAAAAGCACGGAATAAAAATGAAAAGTTATGTTGCTGTACAAAAAAAACTTTTGGTTATGATTTATCATTTATGGAAAAAAAAGGAAGAATATAATGCTGATTATGAAAAAAACATCCAAGAAAAGGAGCAGGTGATTTCCTCTCTGTCTGCTTTTGAAAAAAGCAAAAAAGTAGTCCCAACGAATTGAGACTACACAAGGTAAACCTCCAGTGAAATATCACAGTATGTTTCCTCTCTGTGTTACAAAAGTATAAAATTTATTAAAACAAATTTGCTTTTTAAGATAGTACCTAGGAGATACTATGTAATAAAGAAGTTTTAGTGTTCCCATTTGATTTTCCAAAATCTCGAGAACCACCCTCCATTTTTCCATCAGCCTTACGCCCCGCCAACAACAAGAGGCGCAAAAGCAAGAACAACTACAACAACAGAATGGTATTACATTCCCCTCCCAGGGAGGGGTGTTAAAAAATCAAAGATTTTTTGACGGACTGGTTTTCCGTTTCAACCCTCCATAAAACGTTATTTTTCCTAAACCTAAACCTAAACCTAAACCTAAACCTAAACCTAAACCTCCAATCTCTATCCATCACTCCATAGGAGTGCTATCTGTGTAGATAAACAATTATCACAATTGAGCGCTTCGTAGAATCGCCATCTTTGTATCCCAACGATATGATTATATAATGAGCTTCGTAAGAGGGACTCCAACCCACCAACTAAATTATTCATCCAACCAGTCAGTTGTTTAAGCTTCAATATGAATTGAAATTAAACATAATGTTAAATAAATTAGGATTGTGTTTATAAAAAGTACTACTTTTGCCCCACTGAAAAACGAAAGAGATTCAGTAGCGCAGAAGCCACTATTTATATAGTTTAAAAAGAAAAAACTAATATCCACTTTAAGATATAAAATCAAAAAAAACTCTTTAAAATTTTTAGCGATAAAGATTGTGAGAATTAAAAAGATTAGTATCTTCGCAGTCCGGTAAAACGGGAAGCGCAGGAGTAGATAGATTAGGTGTTGATAGAAGGATTTAGGGTCATCAAAAAACTTTAAAATTTCTTCAAAAAACATTTGGTCAGTTAGTAATAATTTTTTACTTTTGCACACGCAAATCGATACTGAAAACGACAGAAAATGTAGGTATCGTAAAAAGCGAGAGAGAAGAGATCATTGAAAAATAATATACAACCAAGTAAGGAAAAACTAAAGCGTCAATTAACTTTGAGTGAGTCAGACAAACATACAATGGAGAGTTTGATCCTGGCTCAGGATGAACGCTAGCGGGAGGCCTAACACATGCAAGCCGAGCGGTATTTGTCTTTCGGGACAGAGAGAGCGGCGTACGGGTGCGGAACACGTGTGCAACCTACCTTTATCAGGGGGATAGCCTTTCGAAAGGAAGATTAATACCCCATAATATAATGATTGGCATCAATTATTATTGAAAACTCCGGTGGATAGAGATGGGCACGCGCAAGATTAGATAGTTGGTAGGGTAACGGCCTACCAAGTCAGTGATCTTTAGGGGGCCTGAGAGGGTGATCCCCCACACTGGTACTGAGACACGGACCAGACTCCTACGGGAGGCAGCAGTGAGGAATATTGGACAATGGGTGAGAGCCTGATCCAGCCATCCCGCGTGAAGGACGACGGCCCTATGGGTTGTAAACTTCTTTTGTATAGGGATAAACCTTTCCACGTGTGGAAAGCTGAAGGTACTATACGAATAAGCACCGGCTAACTCCGTGCCAGCAGCCGCGGTAATACGGAGGGTGCAAGCGTTATCCGGATTTATTGGGTTTAAAGGGTCCGTAGGCGGATCTGTAAGTCAGTGGTGAAATCTCATAGCTTAACTATGAAACTGCCATTGATACTGCAGGTCTTGAGTAAAGTAGAAGTGGCTGGAATAAGTAGTGTAGCGGTGAAATGCATAGATATTACTTAGAACACCAATTGCGAAGGCAGGTCACTATGTTTTAACTGACGCTGATGGACGAAAGCGTGGGGAGCGAACAGGATTAGATACCCTGGTAGTCCACGCCGTAAACGATGCTAACTCGTTTTTGGGTCTTCGGATTCAGAGACTAAGCGAAAGTGATAAGTTAGCCACCTGGGGAGTACGTTCGCAAGAATGAAACTCAAAGGAATTGACGGGGGCCCGCACAAGCGGTGGATTATGTGGTTTAATTCGATGATACGCGAGGAACCTTACCAAGGCTTAAATGGGAAATGACCGGTTTAGAAATAGACTTTTCGCAAGACATTTTTCAAGGTGCTGCATGGTTGTCGTCAGCTCGTGCCGTGAGGTGTTAGGTTAAGTCCTGCAACGAGCGCAACCCCTGTCACTAGTTGCCATCATTAAGTTGGGGACTCTAGTGAGACTGCCTACGCAAGTAGAGAGGAAGGTGGGGATGACGTCAAATCATCACGGCCCTTACGCCTTGGGCCACACACGTAATACAATGGCCAGTACAGAGGGCAGCTACCAGGCGACTGGATGCGAATCTCGAAAGCTGGTCTCAGTTCGGATTGGAGTCTGCAACTCGACTCTATGAAGCTGGAATCGCTAGTAATCGCATATCAGCCATGATGCGGTGAATACGTTCCCGGGCCTTGTACACACCGCCCGTCAAGCCATGGAAGTTTGGGGTACCTGAAGTCGGTGACCGTAACAGGAGCTGCCTAGGGTAAAACAAGTAACTAGGGCTAAGTCGTAACAAGGTAGCCGTACCGGAAGGTGCGGCTGGAACATCTCATTTTAGAGCGTCTTCGGACGATAAAAAATAAGGACACAATGTGTCCATGCACTTACTTAAAGAGAAGCTTTAGTTTTTATTTGGTTGATATATAAGTATAAGTAAAAAGGTTAAAGTAAAAAGAGCCAAGTGTAACAGCTTGTATTAATTACTCATTACCAATTATTTATTACTTATAATATATATAAGAAATACAAAACCCACTAGAAATTAGTATTAGGGAAGAGAGATTGAGTATGAAGAAGAGAAAAAAGAGATATGCAAATATTACTTATTACTCATCACCCATTACTCATAACAAAGTCTCGTAGCTCAGCTGGTTAGAGCGCTACACTGATAATGTAGAGGTCGGCAGTTCGAGCCTGCCCGAGACTACTAATTTAAATAGAGGTTAGAATCTAGAAATTAGAAGTTAGTTTTTTACTAATCTCTAACTTCTAACTACTAACATCTAAACTAGCGGGGAATTAGCTCAGCTGGCTAGAGCGCCTGCCTTGCACGCAGGAGGTCAAGGGTTCGACTCCCTTATTCTCCACATTGTTATAGTAATATAACATGATTTATGGTTTAATTTTAAGAAGCAAATAGAGCCAAAAACAATATTTTGCGAATTAGATCAGAAATAGCATAAAGATCATTGACATTAACGGTAAAAATATCACAAAGAGAAAACCGAGCGCAATTAAGCGTTTGAGTTTACAAAAATATTTTAGCAGCAATGCTAAAGCAAAAATACTGAACTAATTAATAATTAGGAAAGAAATCGTTAAGGGCGTATGGCGGATGCCTAGGCTTTCAGAGGCGACGAAGGACGTGGTAAGCTGCGAAAAGCTGCGGGGATTGGCACACACGAATTGATCCGCAGATGTCCGAATGGGGCAACCCGTCTGGTTGAAGACCAGTCACTCCGCAAGGAGAGCAAACCAGGAGAACTGAAACATCTAAGTACCCTGAGGAAAAGAAATCGAAGAGATTCCGTAAGTAGTGGCGAGCGAACGCGGATTAGCCCAAAAGCTTTTATATGTTTAATAGAATGTTCTGGAAAGAACAGCCATAGAGGGTGATAGCCCCGTATATGAAAGGCATATTTAAGTGATAAATGAGTAGGGCGGGACACGTGAAATCCTGTTTGAATATGGGGGGACCATCCTCCAAGGCTAAATACTCCTGAAAGACCGATAGTGAACAAGTACTGTGAAGGAAAGGTGAAAAGCACTTCGAATAGAAGGGTGAAATAGAACCTGAAACCGTACGCCTACAAGCGGTCGGAGCCCACAAGTTGGGTGACGGCGTGCCTTTTGCATAATGAGCCTACGAGTTAATGTTACTAGCGAGGTTAAGGACTTCAGGTCCGGAGCCGGAGCGAAAGCGAGTCTGAATAGGGCGCTTAGTTAGTAGTATTAGACGCGAAACCTTGTGATCTACCCATGGGCAGGTTGAAGCTTTGGTAACACAAAGTGGAGGACCGAACCGGTTGACGTTGAAAAGTCTTCGGATGACCTGTGGGTAGGGGTGAAAGGCCAATCAAACTGGGAGATAGCTCGTACTCCCCGAAATGCATTTAGGTGCAGCGTCGTGTATAAGTTTATTAGAGGTAGAGCTACTGATTGGATGCGGGGGAGTCAAATCCTACCAATTCCTGACAAACTCCGAATGCTAATAAATGTTCCACGGCAGTGAGGGCGCGGGTGCTAAGGTCCGTGTCCGAGAGGGAAAGAACCCAGACCAACAGCTAAGGTCCCCAAATCTCTATTAAGTTGAAGCAACGCGGTTGGACTGCATTGACAGCTAGGATGTTGGCTTGGAAGCAGCCATTCATTTAAAGAGTGCGTAACAGCTCACTAGTCGAGCGGTCCGGCATGGATAATAATCGGGCATAAATAGAGTACCGAAGCTATGGATTTACAACCTTGAGTTGTATCTGGTAGGGGAGCATTCTGTTTGCACAGAAGCTGAGTCGTGAGGCTTGGTGGAGCGGACAGAAAAGAAAATGTAGGCATAAGTAACGATAAAGCGGGCGAGAAACCCGCTCACCGAAAGACTAAGGTTTCCTCAGCCATGCTAATCAGCTGAGGGTTAGTCGGGACCTAACGCGAACCCGAAAGGGGTAGTGGATGGACAATGGGTTAATATTCCCATACTTGCTCACACTAAAAAGGGGACGGAGTGCCGTACTTACTGGAGACTGACGGAATAGTCAAGACCTAGCCTTCGGGCGAAGTTGTTGTAGGGAAAGTGCTTCCAAGAAAAGCCGAAGTGAAGCAACCCGTACCATAAACCGACACAGGTAGTCGAGGAGAGAATCCTAAGGTGCTAGAGTGAATCATGGTTAAGGAACTAGGCAAAATAGTCTCGTAACTTCGGGAGAAGAGACGCCATCAGCAATGGTGGCCGCAGTAAAAAGGCCCAGGCGACTGTTTATCAAAAACACAGGACTCTGCAAAATCGAAAGATGCAGTATAGGGTCTGACACCTGCCCGGTGCTGGAAGGTTAAGGAAGGGCGTTAGCAGCAATGCGAAGCGTTTAACTGAAGCCCCAGTAAACGGCGGCCGTAACTATAACGGTCCTAAGGTAGCGAAATTCCTTGTCGGGTAAGTTCCGACCTGCACGAATGGTGTAACGATCTGGGCACTGTCTCAACCATGAGCTCTGTGAAATTGTAGTCTCGGTGAAGATGCCGAGTACCCGCAATGGGACGAAAAGACCCTGTGAACCTTTACTATAACTTCGTATTGACTTTGAGTAAGTAATGTGTAGGATAGGTGGGAGACTTTGAAGCAGGCACGCTAGTGTTTGTGGAGTCAACGTTGAAATACCACCCTTTACTTACTTGGAGCCTAACTTCTTTTAGAAGGACACTGCGTGGTGGGTAGTTTGACTGGGGTGGTCGCCTCCAAAAGAGTAACGGAGGCTTTCAAAGGTACCCTCAGCACGCTTGGTAACCGTGCGTAGAGTGTAATGGCATAAGGGTGCTTGACTGTGAGACCTACAAGTCGATCAGGTGCGAAAGCAGGACATAGTGATCCGGTGGTTCCGTATGGAAGGGCCATCGCTCATAGGATAAAAGGTACTCCGGGGATAACAGGCTAGTCTCCCCCAAGAGCTCACATCGACGGGGAGGTTCGGCACCTCGATGTCGGCTCGTCACATCCTGGGGCTGGAGAAGGTCCCAAGGGTTGGGCTGTTCGCCCATTAAAGTGGCACGCGAGCTGGGTTCAGAACGTCGTGAGACAGTTCGGTCTCTATCTATTGCGGGCGTTAGATGTTTGAGAGGGCTTGATTCTAGTACGAGAGGACCGAATTGAACAAACCTCTGGTGTATCAGTTGTTCCGCCAGGAGCACCGCTGAGTAGCTACGTTTGGAAGAGATAAGCACTGAAAGCATATAAGTGCGAAACTCGCCTCAAGATGAGACATCTTTTAAGGGTCGTGGGAGATGACCACGTTGATAGGCTATAGGTGTAAAGTTGGTAACAGCATAGCCGAGTAGTACTAATTACCCGTAGATTTATAGCCTAATTGGCAACTGCTTAATTGCGCAATTAAAGGTTCTCTCTTTGTGAATATTCTTATCGATAAAACCAGAAGTTAGAAACTAGATATTAGAAGTTAGTTTTTTACTAATCTCTAACTACTAAAATCTAACCTCTTATATACAACCTTTAGGGTGGTTTTAGCGGTGGGGCTCACCTGTTCCCATTCCGAACACAGAAGTTAAGCCCACCAGCGCCGATGGTACTGCGAAAGCGGGAGAGTAGGTCGCCGCCAGTTTTTTTTAAAGTCTCATACATGAATTTGTATGAGACTTTTTTTTGCTTTAAACTCAAGAAATAGGTAATTTTGTTAATTGTTAATTGTTAATTGTTAATTGTTAATTGTTAATTGTTAATTGTGGCGCTCCTTCGGAGCGTAACCTTTGTAGCAGATAATAACAACTGAACGCCTCAGAGCTCCGGAGGAGCGACACTATTATACACATTACATTTATTTCATTATATTTTCTCAAGAAATTCAGGCTCAATGCCAAAACCTGGGGAGAAAAATAAAAATACTTAATTTTGGGGTATGATTAACGATGCCGGGCTACTCAAATTATTATTACCAGAATATTTAATCGAGCACTTCGATATTATAAATTTTGAAGAAGAAAACAAAATTTTACATCTTTATTTCGAAGAGAAAAGTAGGATTCCAAAAGAGTTTTCTTCTTTAACCTTGTATTCCAAAGGTTTTTTAGAAGAAATTACGGTGGATGATTTTCCGCTTCGTGGAAAAACCGTAAAACTCCACATCAAACGAAGAAGGTGGACAGACACGAAAACGGGGAATATTCTCCAAAGAGAAATGTTTTCCTAATGCAACACCGGTTATCGATCGCTTCCATGTTCAGAAACTCGCCACAGAAGCCCTTCAGGAAATAAGGATTAAGCATCGCTGGCAGGCCATTGAGCAAGAAAATAACTTGCTCACGGAAGCGAAACAAAAGAAGCGAAAACCTATAATTAAAGTTTTTGAAAACGATGACACCCGAAAGCAACTTTTAGCAAGAAGCAGATACCTGCTTTATAAAACTAGAGAAAAGTGGACTTTATCACAAAAACAAAGAGCAAAAATCCTATTTAAGGAGTATCCCGATTTAGAAAAGGCGTACAATTTATCAGATGGGCTCAGGAAAATTTATAATCAGAACATTCAAAAATCTGTCGCTATGTTAAAGTTAGTCCATTGGTTTAGAGAAGTGGAAGAATCAGGATTTAAATCCTTTAATACCTTAACAAAAACTATTATGCATAACTACAACGGCATTCTCAATTATTTTAACCAGCGAAGCACAAATGCTTCAGCAGAATCTTTCAATGCTAAAATAAAAAACTTCAGGTTACAACTTCGAGGCGTAAGAGATAAAGTATTTTTCCTATTCAGATTATCAAAACTTTTTGCCTAGTCCCCAGGTTTTGGCATTGATCCGAAATTCATCAGAGGCATATTTATATCTTGAATAAAATATTCTATTAATCTGAATCTTTATTTTATGCTTGGTTTCCTAGCCCGGATAGCAGCGACATCCTTTTTCTTGACGAAAGGGAAAAGCTGAGGGTGTCATGAAAAAGATACAGCGGAGAGCCGGAAATAGCTCCTGATAAACTCTAATGTTTTTATTATACAAATAATTCTGTGATAGATATTCTAAGAAAATTTCAAATTATTTTCAAAAAAAACGCCATCTACTTTAAAAGCAAATGACGGTTAACTATTTTTTAGCTTTGTTTAAGACAATTCTGTTTTTGTTAATTTAAAAGATTAAATCTTAGTTTTACTCCAAAATTATCTTTGAATTGGGAAGTTTGGTAATATCCTAATCGGTAAGAGAAGCCTACCCCGAAGTTTCTTCCTAAAAATCTATTCCAGATTACGCCAACTTCCTGGTAGTAGTGATCGAGAACCTGAAAATCAAACTGATGGTCGCTTCTGTTTTTAAAATCTCCAATGGCAGATTGATATTCTAGCTCGATGTTTGAGTATCTCGAACCAAAAGTCTTGAATCTAAACGGTAAATATTGAGAAACTTTAAATGCAATAAACTTATCGGCAAAGAATGTTCCTGAAGGCATTGTCGTAAACGCTAAGTTATTTGGCGTGTTGATGTTAGAATACCAATGATCAGGATTTTTATCGTTCTGGCCGGCGATTTCAAAGTTTTTCCAAATCGGAGCGATGCCTGATGAAATCCCACCAAAAAGTTTAACATTGGTGTACCCTAATTTTGATCTGAACTGATGTATAATCAATGCATCTGCTTTATAATAATCTAAATCTCCGCCTAACTGGTCAATACCTTTTTCAACATTCATGTAAACTTGAGGAAAGCCTTTCTCGTAGGTATATTTTCCGCTTGGGGTCATGATATTTTTATCGTTGGGTGAGAATTTTAAAGATAGAGTTGTACTTACATTATCAAAACGGTTTCCTAAATTTTTATACTGATAATCAAAAAGAGCTTCTTGTTTCTCTTTGTTTACCGCAATTTTCATGCTTAATGAATTTGAGATATCATATAAAAACGACGCTCCCCATTTTTGATTTTTATAAAAATTAGCATTATGCAAATCTAAATTTAAGTCATTTACTTTCATCATCATATCCCACATATTATTACTGAATCTTCCTGCGGCAAAGACATCATCCACATAATCGATACGGAAAACAGAGGTTCTTGTAGAAGATAATTTCATATCTAAGCCCAAACCATATTTCCAGGTGTGGTCTTTAAATCCATATCCGAAATATCCATCCGGAGAAAATGTTTTGCTGAATTTTTCGTTGAGTTTTAGACCCGCTCCTAAACGGACACCTTGGTATTTATCGTAGCTGGCAAACTTTGTTAAGTCAAAATCTATCATTTTGTAGCGCAGATTTCCTCTCATCAGTTGGGTTAAAAAACTCAGTTTTTTTTCAAAATCATGTTTCTGTACGAAACTGTCGATTTGAGTGTAAGTTGCACTTTCTCTGGCGGTCAAACTATCGGTTCTGTATTGATTAAGAAGACTTCCGTCTGAGTTTTTCATTTCCAGTGAATAGCCTTTAAACTCTGATGCTTTCTGAGTTTCGTTTATCTGAAAATCAAAGAAACGGTTTTTTACATAGAGATAATTTCCAAAAATTTTTTGATGGTATTTTCGCTTGTCGCTGATGTATGCGCCTTTTTTTAAACTGTCGGTTTTTACGCTGTCTCTCTTAGCAACGTTAAAAGTCTGATCACCCATTTTCAGTTTAATGTCTTCATAGTCTAAAAACCATTTTCCGTCAATAGGTTTCCAGACAGAAATAATGTCGCCTTCATTTCTTTTTTTGTTGGCACTTTCAAACTTTTTCAAGGCATAGGTTTCAGAATCGATGTAGATTTTACCGTTAAACTTTCTAGGGTTTTGCTTCTTTTTATCAGTGATTTCTTTGAATTTAATCACGTAGGTTTTTCTGCCGTCCAACTGTAAAGTATCCGACATATAGAAATTAAAAAGCTTTCTGTTTTCAGGTCTTAATTGTCGCGGAGTTCGGTTGAGATTGGAGATGTTAATTGCCAAAGCCTCATAAATAGGATTTTTAAAACCAGACATTCTATTGTCTATAATATTGGTTTTCTCGCCAAATTTCTGCGAATATTTGTATTCTGTAGCCTTTTCCCAGAGGAACATTTGGCTTTCTCTGGAAGCGTTAATAAAATCTTCGTTAATTAATGAATCTTTCTTTTCGCTTTCTTTTTGCTTAAATTCTTTGTGGTCAACTTTTGAAAGAGAATCTTGCCTCGATGCCAGGAAATTTTTAAACGTATCAATAGAATCTTTGTCTACGTCAATCGAAAACTTGGTGTACGATTTAAAGTTATAGGTATCTAAAGATTTTGGCGAATTTTCTTTCTCTCTTTTATTCATTTCATCTAAAATTCTCAATGCTTTTGGGTCACTTTTATCGGTGATGATAATTTTATCGATGTTACTTTGTTTTTCAGATAAGGGCAGCATGGCAACCTCCATCGATTTTTTAACATCCACTAAGGCATCTTCAAAATTGCTGGCAAGAATTTCTATCTTTTTGCACTTTGTTTTGAATGATAAAATACCATCGTAATTGGTTTTTCCCAACAAATTGTCGTCACAGTAAACCGCTGCATTATTGATAGGTTTTTTATCGGTTTTATTAAAAACTTTCAGTTGGGTCTGCCCGAAATAGAACACCGTGAAAAATAAAAATAAAGGATATAAAAGTTTTGTCATTGAGTTTTTATTAATGAGACAAAACTATTGATTAGAAAGTTACAAAACCATAACAGAAAATATAATCTTTTGTTAAAAATAAAATCAACTGTACTTCAATGCAATACCGCTGGTTTATATATTTTTCAATTCCCGTTGGAATGAGAAATGAGGTTTTGTTTAAGGATTTTAAGTGTTTTTGCGGCGGCTAATTTTTCTAATGTTAAATCTCAGTCAATTCTAGCTTCAAATTATTTGTAGAATAATTTTTTATATTAAGTAGATGTAAATTTTATTTTTTCATTTTGGTTTGAATTAAAGTTGCTTTATGATTAGATATTATTTATTTTTAGCAAATTATAATTTGGTTTGACGCATTGGCTAAAACCAAATGTTGTGCACAATGCCGAACGACAAACAGATTTCAAAATGCAAATAGAATGAATCTTCTGCAATTATTGATTGAAAAAAATTATTTTGACAGTGACGAACCAAACATTTAATTCTGATATGATTGAACAACTAAAAATAGAAACACAACAAATAATGAACATCTTAAACATAGAGGTTCGACCGAATATTCCGGAAGACGGAAAATTAGAAGTATCAGCTTGGGACGAATTATCAGAGTACAATGCTGTTTTCAGAATTCATAGCGACATTAATGGAGTTATTCATCCAGACAGTCCGGATAGTATGTATTACTTAGACCCATTTATTCTGACGAGCCATAGTTTAAAATCAATTCTTACATATGATGAAACCAATGTTTCAGAGCTTCAAATGACTAAAGCAGGTTCGGTAATCGTTCATGAATTGACGCATTACTATCAAAAAGGTGAATTTGAATATTTGCATGGTGAAAAATACATTAAGCATAATGGGACAAATGACAAAGAATATATATGTCAGCTTTCAGAATTAGACGCTCATGCTGTTATGGCGTATTTCTTTTTGAAGACAATAAACCCAACGAGATTAAGAGAAATCATGACGAACACAAATATTCAGACGATCAAGGAGAAATTAATAGACGAATATAGAATGAGTAATAGCCAAACGAGACTGTTCGACTGATTCAATAAAGGAGTGATGCTGAAGCAGTGTACACAACAAGGTATTGACACAAGCGGGGCTGAATGACTTCAATTGAGCATTTGTATAAGATTCAAACCTCGTTCTTAGACTGGCCTTTTGTATTTAAAACTCCCACCTTCGGCAATACCCAAACTGTTTGCAATATTTTATACACAATCGCCGTGATGAAAGAAGTTTTCCTTATTCTATTGAACTTTTTTGCATGTAGATAAATGAATTGAGTTTCAGATTCTATATGTTCTAAACCATAATTACCTTTCAGCAAAAATGAAACTAATTAATAATGAAAATTTCCAAAAGTTAGATTATGATTAGAGAAAAAGTGAAAACTGGGAAAACCAAAATACAAATATTTATAGTTTTATTTTAGAGAATGATAAGGAAGGTTATAGAACAAGAGTAATAGTTCGTCAGAATAATCCGAAAATTACTTTTTCTCTTGATTTTTTCAATATTTAACAAAATAAAAAACAGTAAACACAAACAATCCCTTTCAAAAACTGAAAGGGATTGTTTGTATAGAAACCGCAAAAATGGTACTATTTATTAGTAATTTAACTATTCAAAGCCTTCTGATAAGCATTTTCCAGACCGTCAATATTTTTTCCTCCAGCTGTAGCGAAACTTGGGTTTCCACCGCCACCACCTTGGATTTTTTTTACCAAATATTTAATGATGGTTCCGGCTTGATAACTTGAAGCTAAATAATCAGAAACACCAACCGTAATCATTGGTTTTCCGTCGGCATCAGAAAGAATAATCGTTACAGAAATTGGAATTCCTTTCTTCAATTGGAAGAGAATGTATTTTAAAGAACCTATATCAAGAGCTATTTTTCTCATAAAAAAACAATCTCACTTTACCATAATTATTCAAAAATATTTTTATATTTGCTTTAACAACACACAAAAACAAAATGATGATATTTAAAAATAACCCCGCAATTCATGCGCACGCTTCCGGCACCACCGGATTTCAGAAAATACTAATAATACAAAACATATTGCTCCTCTTAAAAAGCGATAAAGCATTACGATAAACTACTCAAGAAGTTAGATGACCGCTTCAACCGCTTCGAAATAGCATTCAGGCATTCAGTTGAGAGAATCAAGCACTTCGTTGAGAAAATAAAGTGTTTCGTTAACGTAATCAAGCATTTCGATGAGAGCGTCAATCATTTCGATGAAGCAATCAAGCATTACGAATAGGAAATCAAGCACTTCGAAGAGGCAATCAAGTACAATTTGTTACATTTCAATACTTTACATAGCTTTTAGAGAAAACATAAATCGTAAATAATCTATAGCAATGAGACTTTAATTATATTTTTCAAACACAAATAACAATAACATTATGAAAAAAGAACAAGTAGTCCGCATTTTCAGACTAACCGATGCTGTCCTAAAACAAAAAGCCGATGAATACATCGATTTACTCGACAGAGACTTTACCGAATTTGCAGACCGTGGCTACAACGCCGCCAAGAAATTTGAACTGACAACTGCCCGCGACATCGTAGAAAGCTTCCCCAACGATGAACAGCTGGAAGCCATTAAAATAAATCTTACCGAACAGAAAGATGCCGCCCGAAAAGCCCTCGAGAAAACCATGCGCAGTATTTTTAATATGGCAGAAAATGTTTTCGGACAGTACAGTGCAAAACACAAAGAGTTTGGCAATGCCGACATCAGCCAGCAAAGCGATGCCGAAATCGTGCGGGTTGCCAAAATCATGAGTCTTACCGCAGAAAAGTATCTTTTCGAACTATCCGCAGAAGGTCTTACTCCTGAGAAAATAAACATTCTCATGATGCAACGCAATACCCTAGACGTCGCCATCGATACCCAAGCGAAAGGTATTTCAGACAGGGATTTAGCCACCGAAAGCAGGGTAGAAGTGCTCAACACGCTCTACCAACTGCTCATCAAATACGCAGGTATCGGCCAAGATATCTTCTACGAAACCAACGAAGCCAAATACAACGACTATATCATCTACGACACCCCAAGTGGTTTGCCCGAGGTACCGCCAGTGGAGGGGGAGTAAGCGATACGGTGAATTATTTATAGCATTTTAGACATTCGAGATGTGTATCTATTCAATAGGGTTGGGCTTTAGCCCGACCTTTTCGTTTTAACAGCTTGTTTGTCATTGACTTCGTCGAATCTTTGATTTCTGGAAGAATCTTAGCTGCTTTATTTTTGCGTTGTTGAGGCTCCTACGGAATGACAAAGTGGCTGTTGATTTTAATGGGATGATTAAAAACGATATTGATGTTTTCAATTCACAGCAAGAATAGGGCTTTAGCCAAAACAATCATAAGTTTTGGCTAAAGCCAATTGCCTCGTTAATTTTGATGGATGGGTTAAAACCCATCCCTATTGAATTTATTTTTATCGGTTTGTTTGTCTTTCCGTAGGAAACCTAACGTAGTGGTTCGCGAAGTCAATCTAAGCTGCTTTATTTTTGCGTTGTTGAGGTTCCTGCGGAATGACAAAGTGGCTGTTGATTTTAATGGGATGATTAAAAACGATATTGATGTTTTCAATTCACAGCAAGAATAGGGCTTTAGCCAAAACAATCATAAGTTTTGGCTAAAGCCAATTGCCTCGTTAATTTTGATGGATGGGTTAAAACCCATCCCTATTGAATTATAAATGTGCTTATTGAATTGATGTTTATGAAAACTCAAATACGGTGAAAATAAAAGCAACTGCCATTAAGACAGTTGCTTTATTATTTATATTTTATAGAATAATTAAATATTCAGCGCCTTTTGATAAGCATTTTCCAAGCCATCAAGATTTTTTCCTCCGGCTGTGGCAAAACCTGGGTTTCCACCACCGCCGCCTTGGATTTCTTTCGCTAAATCTTTAATCAATGCTCCAGCTTGATAGATTCCAGCTAAATCATCTGAAACGCCAATGGTAATCATGGGTTTGTCGTCTGCATCTGATAGAATAATCGTTATCGAAGTTGGGATTTCTTTTTTCAATTGGAAGACGATGTCTTTTACAGAACCTGCATCTAAAGAAGTTCTCTTCACCAAAAGTAATTTACCATCTTTCTGCTCGTAAGCGTTTTTCCAGTCTCCAATTTCGCCTTTTGCTTTTTCTTTTTTGAAAGCTTCAACTTCAGATTTTAAAGTTGCGTTTTCTTCAATTAATTTCTCAATTGATTTTACAACGTCTTTAGATTTTAATAACTGAGAAAGTTCAGCAATTTGTTTTTCTAAACTGTTGAAATATTCTTGAGATTTATCTCCAGAAATTGCTTCAATCCTTCTGATTCCTGCAGCTGCAGAACTTTCAGAAACAATTTTGAAATGACCGATTTCGCTGGTATTTTTTACGTGAGTTCCACCGCAAAGTTCCTTAGAACTTCCAAACTGAATCATTCTCACACTGTCACCATATTTTTCACCAAACAAAGCCATTGCACCTCTCTCCAAAGCCTCCTGAATCGGAATATTTCTGAATTCCTGCAAAGCAATACTTTCTTTGATTTTAGCATTTACTTTTTCTTCAACCAATGCTAATTCTTCCTCCGTCATTTTAGAGAAATGAGAGAAGTCAAAACGAAGATAATCAGGACCAACAAACGAACCTTTTTGCTCAACGTGCGTTCCTAAAACGTCTCTCAAAGCTTCGTGCAACAAATGGGTTACCGAGTGATTGGCTTGAGAATTTTTTCTGTCAGTAGCATTTACTTTAGCATAGAAAACTGCTCCTGCATCTTTTGGAAGCGCATTGATTAAAGAAATAATCAATCCGTTTTCTTTTTTGGTTTCTAAAACTTCAAGACTTTCCGTAGCATTTTCAAGAACACCTTTGTCACCGGTTTGTCCACCACCTTCCGGATAGAAAGGAGAGTTGCTCAACACGACCTGATAAAATTCGCCGTCTTTATTTTCTACTTTTCGGTATCTTGTAATATAGGTTTCAGACTCTAAAACATCATAACCTACAAAGTTTTCTTCTCTTTCTTCTAAAGTTACCCAGTCGTAAACTTTCTGAGCTGAATCTGCTTTTGAACGTTTCTTTTGCTCATTTAAAGCTTGTTCAAATCCTGCTTCATCAATCGTTAATCCTTTTTCCTCAGCGATAATTCTTGTTAAATCATCTGGGAAACCGTAGGTATCATATAATTCAAAAACTTCTTGAGTTGGTAATACTTTTTTACCTTCAGAAATGGTTTGCTGAATCAATTTTTCGACTCTGATTAATCCTGTCTCAATCGTTCTTAAGAAAGATTCTTCTTCACTTTTAATCACTTCCGTTACCAAAGTTCCTTGCTTCTGCAACTCTGGGAAGAATGTTCCCATTTGTTCCTGAAGAACAGCAACCAATTTGTAAAGGAAAGGTTCTTTCATGTCTAAGAATCGGTAAGAATAAGAAATTCCTCTTCTTAAAATTCTTCTGATTACGTAACCTGCACCTCCGTTTGAAGGCAATTGTCCGTCTGCAATTGCAAAAGAAACCGCTCTAATATGGTCTACCACTACACGGATTGCAATATCTTTTTCATCTTCTAAAATTCCGGTATATTTCTTCCCTGAAAGTTCTTCCACTTTAGCAATTAAAGGCGTGAAAACATCAGTATCATAGTTAGAAGTTTTCGCTTGAAGTGCCATACAAAGACGCTCAAAGCCCATTCCAGTATCTACATGTTGAGCTGGTAATTTCTCAAGAGAACCATCTGCTTTTCTGTTGAATTCCATGAAAACGAGATTCCAAACTTCCACCACTTGAGGATGGTCATTGTTCACCAATTCCAATCCTGAAACTTTCGCTTTTTCTTCAGGAGTTCTTAAATCGATGTGGATTTCCGAACAAGGTCCGCAAGGTCCGCTTGCCCCCATTTCCCAGAAATTATCTTTTTTGTTTCCATTGATAATTCGGTCTTCAGAAATCACAGATTTCCAGTAATCATAGGCATCCTGGTCTCTTTCAAGATTCTCAGAAGCATCTCCTTCAAAAATCGTTACATACAAGTTCTCTTTAGGAATTCCGTACACTTCTGTCAACAATTCCCAGGCAAAAGCAATCGCATCTTTTTTGAAATAATCACCAAAAGACCAGTTTCCCAACATCTCAAACATGGTGTGATGGTAAGTATCTCTACCTACATCGTCCAAATCATTATGTTTCCCCGAAACTCTCAAACACTTCTGTGTATCGGCAATTCTAGGGGCAGTTGGCGTTTTGTAGCCTAAGAAAAAATCTTTAAACTGCGTCATTCCCGAGTTAGAAAACATTAGGGTAGGGTCGTCTTTCAGCACAATGGGTGCAGAAGGAACGATAAGGTGGTCTTTGCTTTTAAAATAATCTAAAAATTTCTGACGTATCTCTTGTGATGTCATAATTATATTGTGTTGCTTTGCTTTAATCAATTTTCGATAAGATGCAAATTTAAGGTTTTTAAAGGAATAGAAAAATATAGTTTTATGTTTTAATGTATTTGTAAAATATAGTTTTGAGTTTGTCATTTCGAAGAATAAGAAATCTATAATTAATCGTTCATTATTTATAATTTTTTTTCAGGAGCTTTTTCCCGCTTTTCGTTACAATCTTTTTTTTCAAAAAAGGATTTTCACTGCAATCGGGGCTAGGTTTACAGCCATTTTCAAAACATTCATAATAGATTTTAAAAGTCCACAATAATCATAAAATTAAGAACGTAAATTTTGTCATTCCGGTAGCAATCTAAACTGCTGAATTTTATAATGTCGAGATTCCTACGGAATGACAAAAATACTGTTAACATCGGATTATGTTTAAAAACGGTTCATCATAGAATCTTGGATGAACCATTAAAAAGGATTAATAAAAACTTTGCACTTCTGAGTTTAACTTATTACCTTCGTTAGCATCTGAAAAGATACAATCAAAAAAAATGACGAAAAACGAAGCTTTAAAAATTTGGATTGAAGAATATTCTGAATCCTTGCTCAGAAGAGCTATTTTTCTGCTGTCGGATAAGCTGGAGGCGGAAGATATCGTTCAGGAAGTTTTCATTGCCGCCTTTTCATCTTACGACTCTTTTGAAGGGAAAAGCAAACCTTTAACTTGGCTCAACACGATTCTTAATAATAAAGTGGCTGATTTTTACCGTAAAAAATACAAGTCGGAACCAACGATTAAACTCGACCATTTTTTTGATGAAACCGGTTCCTGGAAAAATGATTCGGTCTTAAATGACTGGAATGTTTCTAACCCGGAATCTGAACTTTTAGACAATCAGGATTTTAATAAAAGTCTGGAAGATTGCATAGAAGATTTGCCTTCGCGATGGAAAATCCCCATGAAAATGTATTACCTTGAGGAAAAAAAAGCACCCGAAGTAAGTCAGGAATTAGATATTTCTACGACTAATCTTTGGAAGATTTTACAGCGAACCAGAATGCAGTTGCGAGAGTGTCTTGAAATGAATTGGTTTTCAAAATCATAAGGAATAAAAATGTTTAGAAAAATAATACATATTTTCTTTTTGCCCTGTAGTACAGCGACTTTATTGCTGGAAAAGCGCAATGCAAACAACATTTCTCAAAAAGAGAATTGGCAGCTTTCTATGCATTTGAAGATTTGTAAATGGTGTAAAGCGTACGAAGAAAAATTGAAAATTTTAGATTCTCTCTTGAAAAAAAGATTATCGAAGGAAGATGAAAATATACTTAATGAATCTGAAATTCAGGATTTTAAAAATAAGATATTAAAAAAGATAGATTTTTAAGAAAAGAATTGTCAGGATTTTGAAATCATTGCGACTATAGTTTTGAAAATAATACATATTAATTCAAAATCTAAAAACAATGCAACAGACATTTCAACAAAAAGGCTTACCAACGTACAAAATCGGTTATTATATTTCGCTTTTCGGAGCAGCAATTATTTTGCTTTGGATTGGCGCTTTCAAATTTACCCCTACCGAAGCAGCTGCCATAAGACCATTGGTAGAAAACCATTTTCTCACGTTTTTCGTATATGATATTATGAGCGAACAAGCGGTTTCTAATATAATCGGTGTCATAGAAATTATCATTGCCTTGTTATTAATCTTTAGCGTGAAATTTGCATCTCTTAAAAAATATGGAGGCATCGGAATGGTTGTTACTTTTTTGGTGACGTTAAGTTACCTCTTTACAACACCGAATGTTTGGCATATTGTAGACGGCGTTCCCGTTACTGACTTTTTTATTCTTAAAGATTTGATGCTTTTAGGATTTGGTTTAATGCTTTTAAATGGAAAAAATGAACACACCTAATAAAACAAAAATGAAAAATATATTCACATTTCTCGGAATAACTCTGGGAATTGCAGTCTTTGCGACAAGCTGCGGAGATGCAAAACAACAATCTTCATCAATTAAAAAAGAAAATGAGACCACTATGAATGCTAGAAATGTAAAAGAAGTTTATTTTGCAGGCGGTTGCTTTTGGGGAACCGAGCATTTTTTTCAACAAATCAGAGGGGTTGTAGGAACTGAAGTTGGGTATGCCAACGGAAACAAGAAAAATCCTACTTATGAAGAAGTAGTCAGTCATACTACAGGTTTTGCCGAAACTGTAAAAGTAAAATATGACCCCGAACAAGTTGATTTGAAATTATTAATCGATTTGTATTTTAAAACCATTGACCCTACAAGCATCGACAAACAAGGAAATGACAGAGGTGACCAGTACAGAACGGGAATTTATTCTACCGATAAAGATACGGAGGCTATTATTAAAGAAGAAGTTCAGAAATTATCTAAAAATTACAACAAGCCTGTCGTTGTAGAGACGATTCCTTTGAAAAACTTCTATACTGCGGAATCTTATCATCAGGATTATTTAGACAAAAATCCGGGAGGCTACTGTCACATTGAGCCAGGATTGTTTGAAATGGCAAAAAATGCCAATCCGCTTCCAAAAGCGAAATACCAAAAGCAGGATAAGGAAGTTTTGAAGAAAACACTAACTGCTGAACAATATAAAGTGACTCAGGAAAATGCAACAGAAAGACCTTATTCTAATGAATATGATAAAGAATTTCGTGAAGGGATTTATGTAGATATTACAACTGGAGAGCCGTTATTTATTTCTACGGATAAATTTGAATCGGGTTGCGGATGGCCAAGTTTTTCGAAGCCGATTTCTAAAAATGTAATCGATGAAAAAAATGATAACTCAATCGGAATGGCGAGAACAGAGGTGAGAAGTAAAACCGGTGATGCCCATTTGGGTCACGTTTTTGATGACGGCCCGAAAGATAAAGGTGGATTGAGATATTGCATTAATTCTGCTTCCCTAAAGTTTATTCCGAAAGGTGAAATGAAGGCAAAAGGATACGGAGATTATATTTCTCTTTTGAATAAAAAGTAAATGAAAGAAAGATTTTCGAATCTTGAGAACGTAATGGATTTTAATCTGTTACGTTTTTTTTAACCATTTTTTTTTTAACACATGAGTCACATTAGCTTTAAGGTTAAAGCTTCGAAAATATTTAGAACACTTAAGAGGAAAATCAAAGATTTTCAAAATAAATTCTTTTGAATATTTAATCAGTTATTGTTAGATGTTAAAGTTTTGATTGTCATGTATTAGTGTTTTTGTTCCTTTGGAAGAATGGTGAAAACTCAAAGGATTTTTGACTAAGTAGCTTAAGCGAAATGATTTCCCTAGCCCCGATAGAAACGGTTACCCCGCAGCTAGCAGTGGGAAAGTTGGAGGGCTTGGGTGTTGGAAAGTTTTAGCGTGAGGAGTATGAGTGGATAGCGGGAAATAGCTTCTAAAAAAATAGAATCCGAAGAAATAAAAAGCTTTAAAAACAAAAAATCCGCATCATGACAATGCGGATTTTCACTAAATAATATTAAAATATACGTGTTGTTTTTCGATAAATTACTTTAGCGTAAACTTCACTTTTGTTTTGATAGCATCTGAAGAGTTTCCTATTTGTGCTTCGAAATCTCCAGGTTCTGCAACCCAGTCGTGTTTCTGAATATGGAAATAGCTTAAAGCAGTTTTGTCGATGGTGAAAGTCACTTCTTTCTGCTCACCAGGGTTTAAGAATACTTTTTCGAAACCTTTCAGTTCTTTCGCAGGGCGTTCAACAGACGACTTTACATCGGTAATATAAAGCTGTGCCACTTCAGCACCCGCTTTTTTACCTGTATTTTTTACAGTAACCGTGAATGTGATTTTATCATCCTGATTCATGCTTGTTTTATCGGCTTTGGCTTTTCCAAACTCGAAAGTAGTGTAGCTTAAACCATGACCGAAACTGAATAGAGGCTTAATTTTTTTGGTATCATGCCAACGGTACCCTACAAATATTCCTTCGTTGTAGGTAATGTTGATAGGATTTTTCTGGTCTTTTCCTTTTCCGGCAGCTAATTCTTCTTTATTTCCTGGATATTCACCCATTGTGTGCGCTGAATTGTCTTCTAATTTTACAGGGAAGGTAAACGGCAGTTTTCCTGAAGGATTGGCGTCACCCGCCAAAATAGAAGCGATAGAATTTCCTGCTTCAGAGCCTAAATACCAACCCTGAACTACTGAAGGAACATCTTTAATCCAAGGCATTGCCACTGCATTTCCTGTAATTAAAACAACCGTGAAATTTTTGTTTGCTTTTGACAAAGCAGAGATTACGTTGTCTTGATTGTACGGAAGTCCGTAGCTTTTTCTGTCGTTTCCTTCGCTATCCTGGAAATCTGCTTTGTTTAATCCGCCTACGAAAATAACATAGTCAGATTTTTTTGCCAACTCAACAGCTTCGTTTAATAATTCTTCCGGAGAACGCGTATCTTTCAAATCCTGACCAGATTTCACACCGTTGTATTCACCACCGATGTCTCCTACATAGCCTCTTGCATATTGTACGTCTGAATTTTTTCCAAACTTCGCTTTGATTCCGTCTAAAGGTAACGTTTCATATTTTACTTTTAATGAAGAAGAACCTCCACCTACAGTCATTACTTTGATAGCATTCTCACCAATTACCGCAATTTTCTTTGCTTTGTTGATGTCGATAGGAAGTACGTTGTTTTGGTTTTTCAATAAAACAATTCCTTCTTCACCGATTTCTTTTGCTACGGCTTTGTGTTCCTCAGAAGCGATGTTTCCAAAAGGTTTTTTGGTGTTCATCGTAGTTTTATAAGCTAAACGTAAAAGCCTTGTCACTTTGTCGTCAAGCTCTGCAGTTCCTACTTTTCCAGATTTAATAAGGTCTAAGTAAGGTTTTGCTAAATAATAATTGTCGTATGCATTTCTTGTTCCTGCAGAAAGACCATTGGTCCAGCTTCCGAATTCTACATCTAGTCCGTTGTGAATTGCCTGTTCTGTGTTGTTAACTGCGCCCCAATCTGAAACCACAACACCTTTGTATTTCCATTCTCCTTTAAGAATGTCATTTAAAAGATATTTATTTTGGCTTGCATATTGGTTTTTATACATATCGTAAGCACCCATAATTGTCCAAGAATCTCCTTCTGTTACTGCAGCTTTGAAAGGTGGAAGATAAATTTCATACAACGTTCTGTCATCAATAATCACGTTGCTTGTATGACGGAACATTTCCTGATTATTTAATGCAAAATGTTTTACAGAAGTTGCCACTCCATTAGATTGCACTCCCTGAATGTAAGGAACTACCATTTTAGAGGTTAAATACGGATCTTCACCCATATATTCGAAGTTTCTTCCGTTTAAAGGTGTTCTGTAAATGTTTACTCCAGGTCCTAAAAGAATGTCTTTTTTTCTGTATCTTGCTTCTTCACCTAAGGCTTTACCATAGTTCCAAGACATTTTCTTGTTCCATGTTGCTGATAAAGCGGTCAAAGCAGGGTAGGCGATAATGGAGTCGTTGGTCCATCCGGCTTGGTCCCATTCATCCCACATTACTTCGGGGCGAACTCCGTGTGGTCCGTCGGTTGTCCAGAATTCAGGAATTCCCAATCTTGGAACGCCGGGAGAACTGAACTTTGACTGTGCATGAAGCATAGCTATTTTTTCTTCCAGTGTCATTCTGGAAAGTGCGTCCTGAATTCGCTGTTCAACAGGCTTAGATTCGTCTAAATAAACAGGAGTCGTATTGGTTTGAGCCATTGATGAGGCAGATATTAGCGTAAACAAACTTAGTAGTACAGTTTTCTTCAACATAAAAAACTTTTTATTGATTGTTTACAAAAATAGGTAAAATATTTATTATCTCAAATTGAGAAAATATATTTTTTGAGAAATGATTAATTTTGATTAACAGTTTATAAAATTTCTAGAGTTTGAAAGATTATTACTTGTGTTAAATTTGAACTATTAAGGGCATTTAAGTGGTTAAGGTTGATTAAGAAATATTTTATAAAGTAGGTTGTTTGCGATTTGTTTTACTCAATGAATGTTATTCAATTTAAGAGTATTTCAAAATAAAAAATACCGCTCCGGAGACAAAGGTTTTTCCGAAGCGGCATCGCATATAATAATAGAATTTTTAAAGTGTAAGGCTGTATAAACTACCCCGTCTTTTTGCTGGCGCAAAAATCCACCCCTTCAGAGAAGGGGAATTTTTAATCATCAACTGACAACTATCAACCAATTGTTCGATTAATTCCAGCCTTTTACAGCGCCGCCTTTGAAGACTTCTTTGGCTTTATCTTCCACTTCTTTAGACTGATACGCTTTCAGGAAGTTTTTTACTTTATCTGTATTTTTATTGTCTTCTCTTGAAACGATAACATTCATGTAAGGAGAATCTTTATCTTCTTTGAAAATTCCGTTTTTATCGGCATCCAATCCAGCTTGAGCTGCAAAATTATTGTTGATAATAGCAATGACCACTTCTTTATCGTCTAATACTCTGGGCAATTGTGGTGCTTCTATTTCAAGTATTTTCAACTGTTTAGGATTTTCTACAATATCGGTTACTTTGGGTAGGGAACCAATTCCATTTTTTAATTTGAGTAACCCTTTTTTTTGTAAAAGTAAAAGAGAACGTCCTCCATTGGTAGGGTCGTTTGGAATCACGATAGTACTTCCGTTTTGAAGCTCGCTAATATTCTTTATCTTTTTTGAATACGCTACAATTGGATAAACAAAAGTATTTCCGATAACGGCTAGTTTATAACCTCGTTGTTTTGATTGTTCGTTCAGATAAGGCACGTGTTGGAAAGCATTCGCATCGATGTCGCCATTATTTAAAGCCTCATTGGGAATCACGTAATCATTGAAAGAAACCAATTCTACTTCCAGATTATATTTTTCTTTAGCTACTTTTTTAGCGGTTTCGGCAATCTGTTGCTCAGGACCGGAAGTTATTCCTACTTTGATAAAATTGGGGTCGTCTTTTTTTGGAGAATTACATGCTCCGAATAACAGTAAGCTTACTGCTAATCCTAAAATTTTTATATTTTTCATTGTAAATTATTTTTTTTAAATGGTTGGAAGCTGGATGATTGGAGTTGGATGTTTATTTAGTTATCAAAACAAATGAATTACCATAATTAAATGTTATCAATTCTCGAAAAACACTAAAATTCTCCGACTCTCAAACCCTAGAACTCAACGATGGTCAACTCTTTTCGCCAATCGATCCCCTGAAAACTGAATGATAAAAACCAAAGTAACCAGCAAGCCAAGAACGAGATTCATAATCAATGCATCGTAGCCGATATATCCGTATTGATAACCAATTTGTCCTAATCCACCAGCTCCTACAGCGCCTCCCATTGCAGAATATCCTACAAGAGTAATCAAAGTAATTGTTGCATTATTGATGAGCGATGGCAAAGCTTCAGGCAATAAAACTTTTCTGATGATTTGTAAAGGACTTGCTCCTAAAGCTCTCGCAGTTTCTATCAATCCATTCGGAATTTCCAAAAGGCTATTTTCAACCAATCTTGCAATAAACGGTGCAGCTCCTATGCTTAGAGGAACCAATGCCGCATTCATTCCGATAGAAGTTCCTACCAAAGCTCTTGTGAAAGGAATCATCCAGACAATTAAAATAATAAAAGGAATCGACCTGAAAATATTCACTAAAATCGACAGAATTCTGTTATAAATTCTGTTTTCTAAAAGCTGTCCTTTTCGGGTGACAAAAAGAAGAATTCCAACAGGAAGTCCTAACACAAAACCGAAAAATCCGGAAACAAAAGTCATATAAACGGTCTCCCAAATTCCTTTTGACAGAAGCGAAATTAGTGTATCACTAAGCATATCCTTTTACTGTATTTTGAATGTTATTCTGATTAAAATAATAGATGGCTTTCTGATTTTCTTCAGCTTCACCCTGTAATTGTAGCAACAGTTTTCCGAAGTTGGAGTTACCGAGATATTCTACATCAGCTTTCAGAAGTTTGTACGGAATTTTATATTGATCATAGATTACAGAAAGTAGTTTTTCTACGCTGATACTTTCGTTAAGTTCGATTTCAACTAGCGGAAACAAACCATCTTGTGGCTCTTTCTGTAGTTTTTTATTAAGTTCTTGTGGTATAGTCATAACACCTGAGTTTAAAAATTGTTTGATAATAGGATTTTCTTTGTTGGTGATCATTTCACTCAAAGTTCCTTTTGATACTAATTGTCCTTTATCGATGACGGCAACGTGGTTACAAATGGCTTTTATCACTTCCATTTCGTGGGTTATCAACAAAATTGTGATTCCTAAACGGTGATTAATATCCCTCAATAATTCTAAAATAGATTGAGTGGTTGCCGGATCGAGTGCGCTTGTTGCTTCGTCACAAAGTAGGAGGTAAGGGTCATTTGCAAGGGCTCTTGCGATGGCAACCCTTTGCTTTTGTCCGCCAGAAAGACTTTTCGGATATTCATGCGCTTTATCTTCCAGTCCTACTATTTTTAAAAGTTCATTTACCTTTTCTTTGATATTATCTTTATTTACATCATCCAATTCTAGTGGAAGTGCAATGTTTTCAAAAACCGTTCTCGATGAAAGAAGATTGAAATGTTGAAAAATCATTCCTATTTTTTTTCTTTCTTGAGCCAACTGTCTGGAATTTAATTTTGTAAAATCTTTTCCGTCGATGATAATTTGTCCTTCATCGGGTTTTTCCAATAAATTAACGGTTCGGATTAATGTGCTTTTTCCGGCTCCCGAAAAACCGATAATTCCAACAATATCACCTTTTTCTATGTTTAAATTGATATTGTCTAAAGCTTTAAAAGCTTGTTTTTTCTGATGAAATGTTTTTGAAATATTCTTTATCTCTATCATTTTTTCTACAGTTTTTTAAATAAAAAAAGGCTCTACAACGTGGTAAAGCCTTTAAAAATATGTTATAATAAAAGTAAGGTCAGCCACTAAAATTCCCACACAAAGGCATACAGCAATACATCATCATATGTTTGATGCTCATCTTCGACATAAAATTGTAGGTGAATTTTGATTTCATTTCCATTTCCTAACTTGAATACGGTTGCAAATATAAAACATATATTTCTATTAGTCCACTAAAATAATAGACTTTTTATGTTTTAATTTTAACTTAATTATTTAAAATACTGTTTATCAGTGTTTTATTTTGTGTTTTGATTTGGTTAAATTGGAAAAGTATTTTAATTTACAGAATATTAAAAATGACCCTGTTACTTCAGCTTACGCTTCCAATCTTGAAGATTTTATTTTAGAATATCAACCTCTTTATTGGATTCACGGTCATATTCATACGCCTACAAGATATAAAATAGGAGAGACGGAAGTCATTTGCAATCCACACGGTTATATTACCGAAAAGTACAATGGTTACGAAAAAGAACTGATTATTGAAGTTTAAAAATAGTTTTCCTTAATTCCGTAACATCGTTCCTTAATTCTGTAACAGGTTTTTTCATTAATCCAGGATATTTGCATAAATATTTGGGGTTATGAAAGGGAAGATATTAATTGTCGGTGGTTACGGCGCGGTAGGAAGTTCGATTGCAGAGCATTTGATGAAGATATATCCACATCAGATTATTATTGCAGGGCGAAGTTTTTCGAAAGCTCAGGCAAAAGCAGAACACCTTCAAAACAAAGTTATTCCGCATCAGTTGGATATTAATAATTCTAACGATTTTTCAATTTTAAATGATGTTGAATTGGTTATTATGTGTCTCGATCAGCAGAATACTGACTTTGTTGAGTCTTGTATTTCTAAAGGAATTTCCTACATCGATATTTCAGCAGATTACCAAAATTTGCAAAAAATTGAAAAGCTCCATTTTTTAGCCGAACAAAATAATTCAACAGTAGTTTTAAGCGTAGGTTTAGCTCCCGGAATTACCAATCTTTTAGCACAACATGTCGTTTCTCAAATAGAAAATGTAAAATCAGTTCATATATTTATGCTTTTAGGTTTAGGTGAAAAACATGGAGATCATGCCTATCGATGGATGTTTGAGAATGTAGATTCCAATTACATACTGAAAATAAATGATGAGGAAAAAGCTCTAAAAAGTTTTACCCAACCTTTGAAAACCAATCTTTCAGGTGAGAGAAATTTTTATCTTTTTAATTTTTCAGACCAACATGTTTTGCTCAATACTTTAGATGTCCCAAAAGTGCAGACCAGAATGGCTTTTGATGTAGAATGGTTTACAGAGCTTACTGCATTTCTCAGAAAATTAAGATTGACCAAGCTTTTCAGAAACAAGAAAGTTCAGGATTTTGCGATTCAAAGTTTTAAAAACTTTCCAATGGGAACTGATATTTTTGGAGTAAAAGTAATTGCCAAAGATAAAAATGGAAACTCAAAAGGACTAAGTCTCAAAGGAAATAACGAAGGTCGAATTACCGCCTCTGTTGCAGTAGAAATTGCAATTTTAGTTCTTAATGGAAATCTTCCGAACGGTGTTTTTCACAGTCATCAATTGGTGAAAGATATTCCGATGTTTTTAAATAAGCTTAAAAATTATGATGCAGGTTTTCAATTAAATATTTAATTGTGTGTGCGTTTTTTAACGCAAGGTTTGCAAAGTTTTCTTTTTTTTATTGAAAATGTTTTTCCGTTCGAAAGGGCACTTCGTTCAGCAATGACTAGATATAAATTTTGCTGAATAAAAAGCCTTTGCAAACGTTTCATTTAAAAATATTTAAGTTAAAAAGACTCAGATTTATAAAGTAAAATCACACTTTTTTCGTCTAAAAGAATAAAGGTTTAAAACCTAGAATTATGGAGAATACAAACAGCAACAACGGAATTATTTTAATTCCCGATTTCAGTGGATTTACTGAATTTGTGTTCAATACAAAACTTTATACCGGAGAATATATTGTAAAACAACTACTTACTATTTTGATTGATGTAAACAATCAGTATTTTAATATTTCAGAAATTGAGGGCGACGCGATTCTATTTTATCGCTACGACAATAAACCTTCGTACAAAAAGATTTCTGGAATGTTGAAAAATATGAGAAGTGCTTTCAATATGAAAATTCAGGAATTGAGTGAAATGTTGAATACCACCATCGATTTATCATTAAAGTTTATTGTTCACTACGGTAAGTTTTCGCAATACGACATCGGAAGTTTTAGAAAATTATATGGAAAACCGATTGTAGAAGCACATCAAATGCTGAAGAATGACTTTGCCGAACAGCCTTCTTACGCTTTGTATAGTCATTCTTTTCTGAAGAATTCTCAGAATGAAGAATATGTTTTAAACGAAGATCAAATGCATGTTTCAGAAGTGGGAGCGATTCAGTATTTTGGAAATGTAGATTAACAAATTTATTATTAATTCCTTGTTATTTACTTTTATTAAAGTGCGGAGAAATTCAGGCGTTTTTTGTTCGATGTATAATTGATGGTGCTTAACTACATAAAGTTGTTTAGATTTGATAATTAATATATTTTATGGAAGAAAATTATTTAAAATTTAAAATTTTAGTATTTGTAAGAGACATGATTCAAACATATAATATAATTCAATTTGAGGGGGAGCTTGATAATGCGATTGAGAATTATAAAAATTATAAAAAATATTTTGAAAAAGCTGTCAATGGTTTGAAAGACGAGGGCTTAATATATACATCAAAAAATAATACAGGAACCACAATAATAACTGGTATTTCTGATAAAGGAAAAAATATTCTTCGGTTTAATAACTGGAACGAGTATGAAGATTCACTCAATTTAGAAAAGCAGAAGGAAAAAGACTTGAAAGCTTTAGATTATAAATTGAAAGAAATTACTTTGAAAAATCAAAAATTAACGCCGTATATTTCTATTTTAGGATTAGTTTTTGGATTGGGTTCAATGATTTGGTCAATTATGGATAAATATAAATTAATATTTATTGATATAAGTATCTATTTTCTTCTATTAATACTGTTTGCTATTTTAGGCATATTAATATTCAAAAAGATAAATTTAAAATAATTTATTACAAAACTTTATACTTATATTGTTAAGAATAATATTCATTCAATATCATACTGAAATAAAAGAAAATATTTAAGAATTCTTCGTGCTCAGCTTTCAAATTATGAACAGACATTACTGTTTTATAACTTGAAAGCTGGATTTGGAACAAAATGGGAAGAAAAACACGTTAATGAAATTATTAAAAATGAATTTTTTACAAATTATAGAATGTGTAATTATTAATAATGATATGTTAATTTCAAACATAAAATTAGAAAACATCAAAGAGTTCGAAAGATTTTATAAAATTCAATATCTATTATTTGAATTTCTCGATTAAATTTTATGTCTCTTTTGCAGTTAAAAAAGAGTATGAGTTAAATTTCAACTAAATTGGGAAATCCAAAAAAAATCCCGACTTTTGTCCTTCTTCAAAAATCCCGAAAATTCATGAAACTTTGTATTGCCGAAAAACCCAGTGTTGCCAGAGATATTGCTAAAGTATTGGGCGCAACTATGCCTAAACAAGGCTATATGGAAGGAAACGGCTATTGTGTGACATGGACTTTCGGACATCTTTGTACCCTAAAAGAACCTCACGATTACGGCCCGCAATACAAATCTTGGAATTTATTTTTACTGCCGATTATTCCCCAAAGTTTCGGTATCAAATTAATTCCGAATAAAGGGGTTGAAAATCAGTTTAAAGTCATCGAAAGATTGGTAGCCGAATGTGATGAGGTTATCAATTGCGGGGATGCTGGTCAGGAAGGAGAGCTTATTCAGCGTTGGGTTTTGCAAAAAGCAAAATGCGATAAACCGGTACAACGTTTATGGATTTCATCGTTGACGGAAGAAGCGATTAAAGAAGGTTTTCAAAAATTAAAACCTGCCGAAGATTACAAAAATCTTTATCTCGCAGGAAATGCAAGAGCGATAGGAGACTGGTTATTGGGAATTAATGCAACACGTCTTTTTACCAAAAAATTTGGTGGAAATAAAGCGGTTTTATCCATTGGAAGAGTGCAGACTCCAACTTTGGCAATGCTTGTTCAACGTCAGAAAGAAATTGAAGCATTTTCAACCGAAGAATATTGGGAATTGAAAACCAAATATCGTGATGTAATTTTCAATGCTGCGATTGACCGTCTCAAAACGTTAGAACGTGCCGAAAAAGGTTTGGAATATCTGAAAGTAAATCCTTTTGAGATTGTTTCATTTGAAATTAAAGAGGGAAAAGAAAAAAATCCGAGATTGTTTGATTTGACCGGACTTCAGGTGGAAGCCAACAAAAAATACGGATATTCTGCAGACAGCACCTTAAAATATATTCAGAGTCTTTACGAGAAAAAACATGTTACGTATCCTCGTGTTGATACGACGTATCTATCAGAAAGTTTGTATCCGAAAATTGGAGGTATTCTTCAAAGTATGGTTATTTATAAGGATTTAATTTCGCCTTTATTGGAAGAACCGATTCCAAAATCTAAAACGGTATTTGATGATGCAAAAGTAACCGACCACCATGCAATTATTCCGACCGAAATTCCGCCTTCTCAAAGTTTAATGAGAGAAGAAAAACTCATTTATGATTTGATTGCGAAACGTTTTATTGCCGTTTTTTATCCTGAATGTAAAATTTCTAATACTCTGGTTGAGGCTCAGGTAGGAACAATTCCCTTTAAAACAAGCGGAAGACAGATTCTCGAACCGGGTTGGAGAGCTGTTTATGCAAAAGATGCCAAAGAAGAACCGACCGATAAAGAAAAAGATAAGGAAGAAGAACAGACGATTCCTGAGTTTAAAGTGGGGGAAACAGGACCTCACGACCCGATGATTCATCAGGGGAAAACTTCACCGCCAAAACCTTACACGGAAGCAACATTACTTCGAGCGATGGAAACTGCCGGAAAGCAAGTGGATGATGATGAACTTCGTGAAATGCTGAAAAATAACGGAATCGGAAGACCTTCGACCCGTGCCAATATTATCGAAACACTTTTCAAGCGAAAATATATTGAGAAGAAAAGAAAAAATTTGATTGCTACCCAAACCGGCATTCAGTTAATCGATACCATCGAAGATGAATTGCTGAAAAGCCCCGAACTAACAGGGGAGTGGGAATTAAAACTTCGTAAAATTGAAAGCGGAGAATACGAAGCCAACCAGTTTAAAGATGAATTGATACAAATGGTGACCGAGCTCACCAAAAAAGTCGTAGATGGAAAAGCAAAAGTATTCACTTTGCATGAAGAAAAGGAAGAAGTAAAAGAAAAGAAAAAGCGTGAACCTGCTGTAAAAAAAGAATTACAGTCGTGGGAAGAAACTCAATGCCCGAAATGTAAAACACACAATTTGATGAAAGGAAAAACCGCAATCGGATGTTCCGATTTTAAAAACTGCGGCTTTAAAGTTTCATTTGATATTTTCGGTAAAAAACTTTCCGATAAACAATTGATGGATTTAGTTTTAAAAGGAAAAACCTCCAAATTAAAAGGCTTCACAGCACATCCCGAAAGTTTAACAGAAGGAATTGTTTCTCTATCGCCTGAATTTATGACAGTTTTAGTATAATTAAAGCTGGAAGATGGATGTCTGAAGTTGGAAGTTTATTTAGCCATCAAATCAGACATTGTCCAAATAGTGAAAGTTTTGACTGCCTAAGAAAATGGCACTTGTCGGACTTCCAGCATCTAACTTCCAGCGTCCTACTTTAAATAAAGTCTCATCCTCGCTTCATATTCTGGCTTGGTTTTCAATAATTTCCAGATTTTTTTATCATCGGGATTGCTGATTCTGTAATAAATAATTTTATCGGCAGAATATTTAAAATATGGATGGTTTTTAAGCCATTCTTCAGGTGCATCAACCAAAGTATGTCGCTCAACTTTTGAATTATCGAGTGGAGCAATGCTTAATAATTTTTGTACCAAATCTTTATCGATATTATAAGTTTCTAAAATCTGTTCTTTGGTCATAAATCCGCCCAGTTTTTTTCTGAAACCAATCATTGAACCGGCACTTTTTTCATCCAAACCAAACTCTAAAAGCTGTTTGAATGTAATAGAATTCATATCTGTTTTTGAAAAATCAGTTTTATCTTGTTTGGGTTCAGGCTTTTTCTCGTCAGAATTTTTAGCCATTGTAGAAACGTTCAGTTTGATAAAAGGCTTTAATTCTTCAAACTTTTCTGCCGAAATGACAAAACAGTTTTTAATATCTTCTAAATTTTTAAAACTTCCTTTAAGGTTTCTGTCACGGTAATTGACGATGACATTGGCTTGTTTTTCAGAAAAGCCTAAGGCCATCCAGCCATTTACATCCAAAGTATTCGGGTCAAAGTTGGTTTGTACGGTTTTAGTTTTAAACGAATTCGATTTTCCAGCATACGCATTAAAATTCGCTGGAGTTTTTGCGGGAAGAATTAAATAAGGTTCAAGTTTCGTATAGTTTTCTTCATTAATGATAAAGCATTCTTTGAACTTTTCTTTACTCACAAAACTTCCGCCTAAATAATTTTTATATTTCAGAATAGCAGCGGCTTGTTTTTCAGAAAATCCCATGTTTTCCCAATCTGCTTGTGAAAGTTGGTCAGGATTAAATTTCCTTGTGATGTTTAAAGATTTCTTTTCATAACTTTTAAAACCTGAATTTCCTTTCGCTTCAGAATTGGTTTCAGGCAATAAAATAAAAGAATTCAACTGAGAATATTTTTCTTCCGAAATAGCATAACATTTTTTGAGTTGCTCTTTGGAAAGAAATTTTCCACCGACAATTTTCTTGTATTTTAAAATTGTCGCGGTTTGTTTTTCTGAAAATCCGAGCTTTTGCCATTGAGTTTCATCTAAATCGTTGGGATTAAAATCAGAAAGTGATTCTGCAGGTAGATTTTCAGAAATAAAAGTAAGTTCGGGAAATTTTATTTCACTTTTATCCGTGTAATTTTGAAATATGGTGAGCGTAAGAAGGAGTATTCCCAAAACTCCCATCTTTTGATAGTAATTTTTTTTCATCGTTGTGTATTTATGTTTTGGTTGACTTCGATTTACCGAAATCAGAATACAATAAAGTTATGAATTAATTTAATTCATAGGCTTATAAAATGAAAAAATAATAATTAAATATTTGTTTTACAGTGAATTGTAAGGCGTACTTGCTTTTTTGGGGAAATAGATTTGTTCTGAATTCTTTTCTACAAAAAAATCCGTTAATTTTAATTCAATAAAGCCAATATCTTAGAAAGTTTTTGAATTGATTGTGGGTTTATTAGTACAAAAAAACTTAAGAACCATTTTTTTTGTGATTCAAAATTTGGAAAATCGACACTACAAAAATTCCAATCAAAGCGGCCATTAAGTAGGTGTTCACATTAAAAAAAGCTCCCAAAATTATAAGAAATAATGAGACTCCAGCCAGAGTTTTTAAATGTTTTCGGTGTTTTACTTTAATCATTTTTAAATTACATTTTTATTCAGAATCTTTTTCTACCAAAGAATCTTTTAGTTTAAGTAATTCTGCCTTTACAAATTCTAAACGGTCGATTAAGGTCACCGTTTCAGAAATTTTTGAATTTGTGGTGAGTGCTATTTTCGCTCCGTCAAGTGTGTATCCTTTTTCTTTTACCAAATGATAAATGATTTTCAGGTTTTTGATGTCATCCGGAGTGAAGTAGCGGTTTCCTTTTTTGTTTTTTTTAGGTTTGATGATGGGGAATTCCTGTTCCCAATATCTTATCAATGAAGCGTTTACATCGAATGCTTTTGCAACTTCTCCTATCGAATAATACAGTTTGTCGGGTAAATTTGTCTTCATTATAAAATCCTAAAAACTCAAAGATAAATATTTTTTAAGCTTTAGTACAAATACACGTTGTAAAATGTGCAGGTTAAGCGTATTTTTGTTCTCTTTCAAACTTAATCAATCAGGATGAATTCTATCTCGGTATTGCATATCAATCTTTTTCAGTCAGAGAAAAACGCTCCGGATTTTTACTTTAATACGCTGAAAAATCATTTGGTTTCAAGTCATAAACACATCGAGAAACCACATCGTCACGATTTTTATGTCACCGTTATTTTTACGAAAGGAACAGGGATTCATGAGATAGATTTTCAAAAATATGATGTTTCTGAAGGAAGTTTGTTTTTTCTTTCTCCGGGACAGGTGCACAGTTGGGAGCTTTCTCCGGATACTGATGGCTACATTTTCTTTTTTTCTCAGCCTTATTATGAAATGCATTACGTCAACCAAAAACTGAAAAATTTTCCGTTTTTTAATTCTCCAAGTTTTCCTAGAAAGCTTCAGCTTCAATCAGAGGAATTAATGAATATGATTCATCTTTTTGAAGCTATTGGAAGTGAACATCAAGCTCAGAATGTGATGAAGCAAGGTTTTATTCTTTCTCTTATTTCTCAAATTTACATTCATTCAGCAAGAGCGTTTTCTAAAGAAGATGAAAATGCGTTAGCGGGAAGTGTGTCTTATTTTAAGCATTATCAGGATTTTGAAAACTTACTTGAAGAATCTTTTACTTCTCAAAAATCGATTTCTTATTATGCTTCACAACTAAAAATTTCGGCAAAACACCTCAACAGAATTACTCAAACCGTTATGCAAAAAACAGCTTCAGAAATTATCACTGAAAGAGTAATTCTGGAAGCCAAAAGAATGCTGATTTATCTTGATGAAGGTCTTGTAGAAATTGCTTTCAGATTAGGATATGAAGAGTATTCTTATTTTGCGAGGATATTTCGGAAAAATACAGGGATTACACCCTCGCAGTTTATTAAAGACCATAAACATTGATACTTTTACAATGTAAGCTTAAAAGGTCCTTCAAAAGTTGTTTCAAAAGTATCTAAAACTTCATTTTTATCATCTAAAACAACAAATGTTATATTTTGTTTGGCCGATTTTATTTCATTTTCAGGGAAAGCAATACTGATAGAACCTTTAAGAATCTGGTCACCTTTTAAAGTGATTTTGCTCGGGCCTGAAGAGATAATTTCGGCATGATTGGGATGCGTTACTTTTATTGTAATTACTTTTTTCTCATTCGTTTTATTTAAAAAAGTATAGGTGAAATTATTGATGATTTTTCCGTCTCTCACGAAAAATGTTGAGCCGGCCGGCTTTATAAATTTTGCTTCCATAGAACCTCTGTCGTTTAATAAATACCCTAAAAACCCAATCAATAATCCCAAAAATATTGTAGTGATGAGCATCCTTGAAGTTATCCCGAGTTTTTTTCCGGTTTCAATTTCTGCTTCTGTGGCATAGCGTACCAATCCAGTAGGTAAACCCACTTTTACCATGACCTCATCACAAGCGTCGATACAGGCAGTACAGTTGACACATTCTAATTGCTGACCGTTTCTGATGTCAATTCCTGTAGGGCAAACGACTACGCATTGTCCACAATCAATACAGTCACCTTTTCCTAAAGATTTTCTGTCTTCTCCGTTTCTCCATTTGGCGCGACCTTCTCCTCTTTTTGTATCGTAATAGACATTGATGGTTTGCTTGTCTATTAGTACGCCTTGCAGTCTTCCATAAGGACAGATTAAGGTGCAAACCTGCTCACGCAACCAGGCAAAAACAAAATAAAAGACTAATGAAAAAGAAAGCATTGCCGTAAAATGCAAAGGATGTTCTACTGGTCCTTCCTGAATGATTTTAAAAATGTTTTCATATCCAACAATGTACATAAACATAAAGTGGGAGATAATCACTGACGTCATAAAGAAAACTGACCATTTTAAAAGTCTCTTTCTTATTTTCTCAGAATCCCAACTCTGTCTGGCGAGTTTCATTTGTTTGTTACGGTCACCTTCAATCCAATATTCTATTTTACGGAAAACCATTTCCATGAAAACGGTTTGCGGACACAGCCATCCACAAAATATTCTTCCGAAAACGACAGTGAAAAGCATGACAAAAATAACAGAAATCACCGCTCCCAAAGCTAAAATGAAAAAATCCTGCAGGTAGAAAGATTGCCCCAGAATAAAAAATTTTCTATCGATAAGATTGATTAATAGAAACGGATTATTATTGATTTTTAAAAATGGAATTCCAAAAAATAACGCTAATAAGACATAACTTGTATAATCTCTGTAATTGGTAAATTTACCTTTTGGTTTTCTTGGAAATACCCATTTTCGCTTTCCTGTATCGTCCATTGTTCCTACAGAATCTCTGAACGCTTCCCCATCACTTCCCGGAATTTTTATATTTCCCTGCTGAATGCTCATCTTTTGAATTTTATTTAATAAAAAGGACTTTTTTAGATGACTAATGAATCAATTCTGAAATAATATTCAGACTAAATAGTCCTTAATAAATGATGGTACAAAGCTCTTAATTTTAAGTTTTAATAAATAATATTATATACTTATAGAATAGGACAGATGAGACATTCTGTTATTTTTACTTAAACTAAATAATTGCTCATTTAAATTGGGGGAAGCTTTCTACAAATCGTAAATTGTATGCCTTAAATTTATAGAAATGAAAAATATATTGAATGCAGGTCTTGTTGGTTTGCTTTTGGCATTGACCAGTTGCCAGTCAACAAATTATAATGCTATGCTTGAAAATGCCGAACCGCAATTAATATCCAGCCAATTTTCATTTACCGAAGGTCCTGCCGCAGATAAAGCCGGAAATGTTTATTTTACAGACCAACCCAACGATAAGATTTATTTCTGGGATTGGAAAACCAATAAAGTATCCTTGTTTTTAGATAAAACAGGTCGAGCTAACGGAACTTATTTCGATGAAAATGATCATCTGATTACGTGTTCAGACAATGAAGGTGAGATTTGGAAAATTGGTAAAGATAAGTCGGTTGAGGTTTTATCTAAAGGTTTTGAAGGAAAACGATTAAATGGCCCCAATGACCTTTGGTTAGATGGTAATGGTGGAATTTATTTCACCGATCCTTTGTATAAAAGAGAGTATTGGCAAGATTTTAAAGTAGAAATTCCTGAGAAAAATCTGTATTACAGAAATAAAAACGGTAAAATTTCAAAACTGGAAACTTTTGTTCAGCCTAATGGGATTATTGGAAGCGTAAAGTTGAAAAAACTCTATGTTTCAGATATTGATGCCGGAAAAACCTATGTTTATGATATTCTGGGTGAAGGGAAATTGTCTGAAAAGAAACTTTTCTGTGAGATGGGTTCAGACGGAATGACGCTTGATAAACAAGGGAATTTGTACATCACAGGAGATGGGGTCACTGTTTTTAATACTCAAGGTGAAAAAGTACATCACGTTAAAATTCCTGAAGACTGGACAGGAAATGTAACTTTCGGAGGCGAAAAGAATAATGTTTTGTTTATTACTGCTTCAAAATCAGTTTACATTTTACCAACGAAAACAACAGGATTGAAATAGGTTAAGGTTAAGGTTAAGGTTAAGGTTGATTTTTCTTAGTCTCAACCTTAGCCTCAATCTCAAATTAATAAGCAACCTCCATTTTTACTTTTTTACCTTTTAGCTTCTCGGTGCTTAGTTTTTTAAGTAATTCTCTTACTTTATTTCTGGAAACAGCTACATAAGAAGTGGTGTCTTTTACTTCAATCAGACCTAAATCTTCTTTCTGCAGTTCCCCTTTTTTTATTAAATATCCTACGATATCTACTTTATTTACCTTGTCCTTTTTTCCGGCGCTGATGTAAATCGTCTGGAATGGTGAGTTTTTAGGAACGGTAGAAAATTCTGTTACAGACTCTTCAGGAGTGTCTTTTCTGATGAATGGGAACTTTTCGGTTTCAGTCATAATTAAATAAACAGAACCTTTCGCGTTCATCCTAGCTGTTCTTCCGTTTCGGTGGATGAAAGCATCTTCAGTTGTTGGAAGCTGATAATGCACAATCGATTCTACTTCTGGGATGTCTAGACCTCTTGCCGCCAAATCTGTGGTGATTAATACTCTTGCGGTGTCGTTTCTGAATTTCAATAATGCACGTTCTCTTTCGTCTTGTTCCATTCCGCCATGGAACGTTTCACGGTCAATACCTTTTTCACGCAAAAGCTCAGAAATACGGTCTACTGCTTCTCTGTGATTACAGAAAATAAGCATTCTTTTATTTCCTATTTTACAGATAAGGTGAAATAAAGTATCCAATTTTTCCTCAGAAGTGGTGATTACCTTTTTTAATTGAATATCAGGTTTGTTTTCTCCGGTTTTCAGGAAGTCAATTACTTTTTCGTCTTTCAAACCTGTAAAACTTGGAATTTCATCCATTGAAGTTGCTGAAGTCAAAATTCTTTGAAAAAGGTTGTACATATTTTCAATGATATACTCCATATCATCGTGAAAACCAAATTCTAAGGCTTTATCAAACTCATCGAGAACCAGATATTTAATTGTTTTTACATCAAGATTTTTATTTCTTAGATGATAGGCAATTCTTCCGGGAGTTCCGATTAATACCGCTGGAGCTTCCTTTAGATTATTAACCTCAATTTTTTTATCATGACCGCCATAGCAAACCGTCACCTTAAAATCTGACCCCATCGATTTAAAAACCTGCTCAATCTGCAAAGCTAATTCTCTTGCTGGAACCAAAATAACAGCTTGAATTCCTGTAGATTCTTTAGATAAATTTCTCAATAAAGGGAAGAGAAAAGCCAACGTTTTCCCTGATCCTGTAGGTGATAACAACACAACATCGGTATTGTTTTCGGAAGTTTTGTATGTAGATTTCTGCATTTGATTCATATCCTGAATCTGCAGTTTTTTATAAATAGATTCTAATTCCATGGTGCAAAGGTAGGAGATTTTGGATGGAAATAGTAAAACCTCTACTAAATCACTTTAAAAGAAATCACTTTTTAGAATAATTTAGAAATAAAATGAGTATTGTTGATAGGATTTTTTATTACTCAAAATATTCAATTTCATAGTAAGTTTCATATTCTTTCCCAGAAATATTATTTGAACTAAACTCATAAGTTACATTTTGCAAATTATCAAATTCATATTTGTAAGTAGTTACTTCTTTGTGGTTTTTTAAATGATTGGTGAAAGTTCTCTCCGTAGTATTGCCTTTCTGGTCATGGTTATAAAAATCAGTACAACAATATTCGTTATCTCTATAGGTCATACAGCTAATTAGTCTGCTAGATTCATCATATTTATTTATTTATTTATTTATTGTAATGTAATTTTGATTTTCTTCCTTCAATAATTTGTATTCACGTGAGTATATATAAACTTCTTTGTCCTCTATATTCTTTGACTTGTATAAGATGATTACCTTATTGTCTTTGTAAGATATTTCTTTTGCATATTTTCTTTTTAGATTGTTGTTTGTGATATTTGTAGGTCTTCCTTCACCATCATATGTTATTAAAATATCTAAATTAAATTCGTAATCCTTTTTTTCTTTTAGATTATTCTCTATTATTTTTTCAATCTTTCCATTGGTGTTATAGTAGAGATTTTTAACTTTAACTGTATCTCCATTTTTAATTTTAATTTCCTTAATCAAATTGTTGTTTTTATCATAAGTGTAATAAAAATTACCACCAGAGGAATATTCAGACTCAATTAAGTATCCTTTATCGTTAAACTTGTCTATTTTAAATGAATTATTCCCTTTTTTTAAGCTTTTAACTTGTTTTACATTACCATGATGAGGACTTTTATAAACATTATAGAAGTCATATTTATTAGGGGAAAATTTAAGGTCACTTGTTATTATGGCATTTTTAAAATCTAAATTAGCGATATAATCAACTTTTTGCTTATTAATATCATATTCAGTTAAATCGATATATAAAGGGTTTTTAGAATCTGCTATGTCAGTGTTAGTTGTTGTTTTTTGTCCGAAACTGTAAAAACAAGTGGTAAGTAAATAAAATAATATAATTCGTGTCATATTTTTGAAAATCTCTTCTTGATATAGGTATTTATACAGGTAGTAGCTCTAACCTTAATTCATTTTTTTTGTCTGTCAAATATAAAGAATAGCATATAATAAACATAAACCATTGTGTTTTGTATTCAAAATAATTTAAAGAAATTTGCATAAACACTCAAACACTCAAACACTCAAACACTCAAACACTCAAACACTCAAACACTCAAACACTCAAACACTCAAACACTCAAACACTCACTATAGACATGACTCCTGAAAAAAGAAAATTAATGACCGACAGTTTCGACCGTTCAGAAACTTTAAAATTCTACAAAGCCGAATTATTAGAAGTAGAAACCGATTATGTATCTATAAAAATCCCAAAAATGGAATTGATGACCCGAAAAGCAGGAATGTTTAATGGGGCAATGATTGCCTCTTTGGTTGATGTTTCGTCTGGCTATGCTGCAGTAAGCCATTATGAAGAAGATTGCTATGTGGTGACGGTAGAGTTGAAGGTTAATTATCTTCGTCCTGCAATGGGTGATGCTTTGGTTTCAAAAGCGTATGTTGTGAAAGGTGGTTCTAAAATCAGTGTCATTAGAACTGAAATTTATACAGTCGATGAAAACCGAAGTTCTGAAAGTCATGTGGCAACTTCTTTGGTAACAATGATGAAAATTAAATAGATTTACAATAGCAAAAGCATTATTCATCGGCAATTGAGTGTGATTGGAATAAGTTTTGTTTATAAAAGTCAATAATATTAAAAAATTAAATACTATGAACCTTATCATTAGACTGCTGGTTACAGCTATTGTCGCATTTTTACTGACCAAGATTTTGCCGGGTGTACATTTTGATGGTTTTTCAACGGCAATTATTTTTGCAATTGTTTTAGGACTTTTAAATCTTATTGTAAAACCTATTTTAAGTCTTTTTGGCTTGCCTTTAACCATCATTACTTTAGGCTTTTTTGCTTTGGTAATCAATGCGATTATTATTCTTATAGCAGATTACTTTATCGATAGCATGATGGTAGACGGCTTTTGGTGGGCATTTATTTTCAGTATTGCACTGTCTGTAGTGACATCACTTGCCAATTCTATGTTTTCAGATGGAGATTAATTAATATAATTTTAAAGTAAAAAAAGTGGAAATTTTAAAGATTTCCACTTTTTTATGAAATGGATGAATTTTTAAGGCTTTAAAAATGAGTATTTTAGAGTTTATGTGGTACTTAAATGGGAGTATAATGCTTTAATATTCGGTTATTGTTATAGTATTAATTAATTTTTAATTGATTGTGAATAATTATTTATGTTTATTTATTTTGTAAAATAAAAGTGTTATTTTTGAAGTATATTTATTGATAAATCATTTTTTGATTAATTGATAATTTCGTAACACCAAATTTTATGACAAAATATTTACAGATTTACTTACTGTTTATCAGTTGCTATGTTTATTCTCAGGCTCCCGTAAGTATTAAAGTTAAAGACGCTTTAGGGAATGAAAATTTTCACGTAACCTGTACAAACGACCTCGATGCTAATGGCTGTATTCCGCTTCATTTAGAATATCCGGAGCTGAAACAATCTACAACGTACCAACTTACTCAGGGAACGTATAATCCACCCATTCCGATGAATCAGGGAACGGCGCTGAACGCTAACTTTGATGATGTATTCACCCCAAAAATAGATTTACCGTTTAAATTTTGTTTTTTCAATCAATATTTCGAAGCTCTTGTGATTGGATCAAACGGAATGGTCACTTTCGATTTAAGTCAGCAGGGAAATATTAATTACCCTAATGTTCTTTGGCAAAATCCAAATGCTGGTTTGCCTAAGAATTCTATTTTCGGAGTGTATCACGATATGGTTTTTTCTGCTGCAGATGCATCAGAGATTTATTATTCAACAGTGGGAACAGCGCCTTACAGAAAATTTGTCATCAGTTATTATGACGGAAGAGTTGCGGGGTGTACCGACCGCTCTTCGTCACAAATTGTTTTGCACGAAACTACAAATATTGTAGAAGTTTTTGTAGACAAAAAACTGACACCATGCCCAACCAGAAAGTTTGAAAATGCTGTAATAGGCATTATAAACGATACCGGAAGTTTAGGATATTCTCCGCCTTCAAGAAATACCGGAAATTGGCAGGCTTTACAGGAATCATGGAAGTTTACACCTAATGGAAGTGTGATTCAGCCAACGGTGACATGGACTAATTCTGCAGGACAAACCGTAGCATCAGGAATTCAGGCTACTTTATGCCCTACACAGAATGAAGTATATACTGCTAATGTTATTTTTAATATTTGTGGAAATAGTAATTTGACATTAACGGATGATTTTACGCTTGATTTTGATGCTTCTTATCCTATTTCAAGAAATTATACCCAAAATTTTTGCGGAAATGCACCGGTTCAGCTTAATTTAAATGATTTTAAAGCCAACGTAACTTCACAGAATCCTGCGAATTTTAATTTTACTTTTCATAATTCTTTAGCAGATGCACAGAATAATCAAAACAGTATTTCTACAAACTATGCTTTGAACGGCAATAAAATTTTATATGTAAGAATTCAGAATCCCAATGTTCCCGGATGTTTTAGAGTTGCGGTTCTTACCTTGAATTTTACGACTAAAAATCTTTTAACGAATACTATTTCGCTTTGCGATACCAACAATGATGGAATTGAATCCAATTTTGATTTAAGTTTCTTTAATAATCTTCTTTTTCCTGCAGGAACATCCGGATTTTCATATTATCTGTCTCAGGCGAATGCTCAAAATAATACAAATGCCGTAACGACTGCAAATATTACAACAAGCACTCAACTTTGGGTGAGAATACAGGATGCAACGTGTACTTATATTCTCGGGCCTGTTAGTTTCACTTTTCAGCCGGGTGTTAATGCCAATTCACCGATTAACTTTCCGTACACGATATGTGATATTAATGCAGATAATAACGAACCTTTTGATTTTGGTTTAAACATTGGCCCTCTAATTACAACACAACCCGGAGCTATTTTTACGGTATATCAGACTTTTGCAGAGGCTTATAATAATTCGGGAACTGTGATAGGATTTATTAAAGAAGGGCAGTATACGGTTTATGTAAGAGTTCAGATTCCGGGAGGATGTTTTGCGGTAGTCCCTGTCAATTTAAACATCACTTTTATAAAGATTCTGGTTAATGATAAAAATGAATATATCTGTTTTAATGGAATCGATGATATTACTGTAAATCTTCAAACATTGTCTGCCAATATGCTTATTGCTCCTGCAACGGTACCTGTTATAGAGTTTTATGATAATTATTCAGCTGCATTAGACGGGATAAGTCCTATTTCACCAACCCAGACTATTACAGAGAATGGCAACTTGGTAAGCAAGACTTTCTATGTTCGGTTTGAGGAAAGCGAAACCTGCTATACCATTAAAGCGATTACTGTACATTTGGTTCATCCGGTTATTGTAAATTCAAATTTTACGGTTTGTGATTTTAATAATGATAACACAGAAGTAGTTTCTCTTGCCCAATTTTCTGGCGCTATTATCGGAAATCAGAATGCAACGACGACTTTCTATCTTACGCAGACTGAAGCTCAGAACGGTACCAACCCTATAACAAGTGTCAATGTCGTGGGTACAAGACAGGTTTTTGTAAAAATAAATTCTTACAATTGTACTCAGATTTATCCGGTTACGATTAGTTTGGTATCAACTCCCGCGGTAAATAATGTTGTGAATGTTAATCTGACTGATATTTGTGACAACAATAATGATGGAGTAGAGCTGTACAATCTTTTATTGGCACAGCCTCAAATTTTTAGTGGTTCGAATATTACATTTACCTATTACACTTCATACAATCCTACGACACACGTTTTTTCGGGAACTATTAGTAATCCTACTCAGTTTCCTGTTCAAGGGAGTGCAACGGTTTATGTGAAAGTGAAATTCAACAATAATGAATGCTTTTCTGCAGCACAATTAAATATTCAGATGACGTTTTTACCGGTGATTGTATTAAAGAATGCGGTTTTAAATACGTGTGATGAAGATTTTAATTTAAATGAAACCTTTCAGCTCAATGATGCGGTTTCACAACTATTTTTAGCTTCTCAGAACACGTATCCACTTTCCGATATGACTATTTCTTACTACAATACTTTAGCCGAAGCCAATGCAGGAATTCCTTCCACTCAGATTGGAAACAGTATGGTGACAACGGTTTCTACGGTGCAGGTTTGGGCAAGATTTCAGTCGAAAACGACGGGTTGTTTTTCGGTAGCCCCGATTGAGTTGAATACCTATTTTCCTCCAAAAGCTATTAATTCTAGCATAACGGTTTGTGATGATAATCTTGACGGAATTTTCGAAGTCAATCTAATGAATTACACCAATCTTTATGTCGATATTCCGAATCAGATTAATACTTTCACTTTCTATCTTACTCAAAGTGATGCGCAAAACGGAACCAATGCAATCTCAAATCCGCAAAGTTTTACGGCAAATCCTTTTCCACAGCAGATTTGGGTAAAAGTGATGAATATTCCCGGCTGTGATGATATTGCAACGATTAATTTTATTATTGGTAGTAAAGTCGTGCTTCAAAATGCGGGGCCGTTTCTTCTAAATGATGTTTGTGATACGCTAAATGACGGAATTGAAAATGTAAATCTTACTCAATATCAATCGCAAATTTTTTCAGGGACTAATGCTACTTTTACTTATTACACTTCTTTAGCTGATTTAAATTCAGGAACGAATGCCATTACAAATCCTGCAAATTATTCTTTTAATCAAAATTTAGGGTCAGATATTATTTATGTAAAAGTAAGTGTTCCCGGATTTTGCCCTGAAATGGCAACGATTAAAATTTCGCTTAAAAAAGTTCCTGTCTTTGAAATTCCAATACAGTATTTCTGTCCGGATGGAAGGTTTAGTTATACTTTAGAAGTAGAAGGATTTAATATTGTAAGTTATGTATGGACAAATCCTGCAGGTCAGGTAGTTTCTACTACCGATACGATTGTTAATATGAATTTGGTCGGAACTTATACAGTTACCGTAACTGCCGATAACGGATGTTCTTACACTGCTACTTTTGAAGCAAAATATTATGATGTTCCTGTTATTCAGAATATGATTGCGAGTGGTAATACCTATACAATTATAGCCACCGGTTCGCAGCCAATCCTCTATTCAATTGACGGAATTAATTGGCAGTCCACAAATGTTTTCTACAATCTTCCGACAGGAATTACAACATTCTACGTAAAATATGTTGAAGGAAAATGTATTGTAAAGCAGGATGGAGTTATTCTAGATATTAAAAATGCCATTACACCAAACGGAGACGGGATGAATGATAAATGGATTATCAGAAACCTTCATGTTTTCGGAACAAAAATGACCAATGTAAAAGTATTTGACCGTTATCAGTATTTAATTTTCGAGCAAAATACAAACACTGAAATTATCTGGGACGGAACAATCGCTGGAAGACCGATTCCTACTTCAAGTTATTGGTATGTAATTACACTTCCGGATGGAAGAACGTTTACAGGATGGGTTTTAGTGAAGAATAATAATTAAAACTTTAAAAATATTTTAAATGATGAAACCTCGCTGACTTTCAGTGAGGTTTTTATTTGTATCTAAATTATTTTTTTACAGGATTAAAATTCCCCTCCAAAGGAGGGGAATTCTCTTATTCTGCATATTTTCTCATTAGAGTTGCAGGAATTTCCTATTTTGAATATCTTTAAAACCAAATAACAATCAACAAAAATCATCAATTATATAATGACTTTTCAAGAACAAATACAGCAAGGTATTCCTAATCAGTTACCTCAGCCAAAACCATACGATACCAATATCAACCATGCTCCGAAACGTAAAGAAATTTTAACGGATGAAGAGAAAAAATTAGCATTAAAGAACGCTTTACGTTATTTCGAACCGCAATTTCATGCAGAATTAATTCAAGAATTTAAAAAAGAACTCAATGAGTTTGGAAGGATTTATATGTACCGTTTTCGCCCTGATTATGAGATGAAAGCGAGAGACATTGCAGAATATCCCGGAAAATCTGAGCAGGCAAAATCGATTATGCTGATGATTCAGAACAATCTGGATTATGCCGTGGCACAACATCCTCACGAACTGATTACGTATGGTGGAAACGGTGCGGTTTTCAGCAACTGGGCGCAGTATCTTTTGACGATGAAATATCTGTCTGAAATGACAGACGAGCAAACATTAACAATGTATTCAGGGCATCCGATGGGATTGTTTCCTTCGCATAAAGATGCACCGAGAGTGGTGGTTACGAACGGAATGATGATTCCGAATTATTCTAAACCGGATGATTGGGAGAAATTCAATGCTCTTGGAGTAACACAATATGGACAAATGACGGCGGGAAGTTATATGTACATCGGTCCACAAGGAATTGTTCACGGAACGACGATTACGGTTCTGAATGCTTTCAGAAAAATAAATAAAGAACCAAAAGGCGGATTATTCGTCACTTCAGGTTTAGGCGGAATGTCCGGAGCGCAACCAAAAGCTGGAAATATTGCAGGTTGTGTTACTGTCATTGCAGAAGTGAATCCAAAGATTACCAAAATCCGTCACGAACAAAAATGGGTGAATGAAATTCACGAAAATCTTGATGAATTGGTGGCAAGAGTTAGAAAAGCTCAGGAAAATCAGGAAGTGGTTTCTCTGGCGTATCTAGGAAATATCGTTGAGGTTTGGGAAAAATTTGATGCAGAAAATTTAAGAATCGATATCGGTAGCGACCAGACTTCGCTTCACAATCCTTGGGCGGGCGGTTATTATCCGGTCGGACAAACTTTCGAAGAGTCTAATGCGATGATGGCAGAAAACCCTGAATTATTCAAAGAAAAAGTTCAGGAAACCTTGAGAAGACACGCTGCAGCAATCAATAAGCACACCGAGAAAGGAACCTATTTCTTCGATTACGGAAATGCTTTCTTATTGGAAGCTTCCAGAGCCGGAGCCGATGTAATGTCGGATAATCCTACCTTGGGAAGAGAGTTTAAATGGCCTTCTTACGTTCAGGATATTATGGGGCCGATGTGTTTTGATTATGGTTTCGGGCCGTTCCGTTGGGTTTGTACCAGTGGAAAACCTGAAGATTTACAGAAAACAGATGAAATTGCCTGCAACGTTTTAGAGGAAATGATTAAAAATTCTCCTGAAGAAATCCAACAGCAGATGAAAGACAATATCACTTGGATTAAAGGGGCACAGGAAAATAAATTAGTTGTTGGTTCGCAGGCGAGAATTTTATACGCTGATGCAGAAGGAAGAATGAAAATCGCAGAAGCCTTCAACAAAGCCATTGCCAACGGAGAAATCGGAGCGGTGGTTTTGGGTAGAGACCATCACGATGTTTCGGGTACGGATTCTCCGTACAGAGAGACTTCCAATATTTACGACGGCTCGAGATTTACGGCAGATATGGCCATTCACAATGTGATTGGCGACAGTTTCCGTGGTGCAACTTGGGTAAGTATTCACAACGGTGGTGGCGTTGGCTGGGGCGAAGTCATCAACGGTGGTTTCGGGATGTTGCTCGATGGTAGCGATGATGCCGACAGAAGATTAAAATCAATGCTGTTCTGGGACGTCAACAACGGAATTTCCCGACGAAGCTGGGCAAGAAATGAAGGTGCTGTTTTCGCCATCAAAAGAGCGATGGAAGCAGAACCGAATTTGAAAGTGACTTTGCCGAATTTTGTGGATGAAAGTCTTTTTTAATTTGAAAATAAATTAATTTGAAGATTTGAAAATGAGTTCATTTGAAAATACTCAATCATCCCGTCACTTCGAGTAGCTTTTGAAAAAAGCATATCGAGAAGTTTGTGATTTAAAATATGAAAACCTGCTGTGAGGCAGGTTTTTTTATTAAATTCATTATTTATCTATTTTTCCAAATATAAAATTTTCTTTTTCATCCCATAATTTAATTTCATTGTTTTCCAAATTCCCCCAAATGTATTGATTATCATCAGTCCAAAGTTGAATCCTATCACTTATACATTCTCCCCAAATATATTTTGAATTTTCATCCCATAATCTAAACTTATTGTCTTCGAAATAACCCCAAATGTGCCTTCCGTCATCGTACCAAAGATTGACTCTCATAACTTAACTTTTATTGATAGACCACTATTTGGACCCGGAGGAAGTCCTAATGCTGTATCTATCCCGATATTTTCCCTTAGATCATTTAATAGATTTTGAGGATCAACAATTTCACCTATTAAATTTTCAGACTCTGATCTAGTTTTGTCTGAATGTCTTGCTCTATAAACCTCTAACACTAAATTTTCATCTATTGCTTTTAAGCAAAGTGCTCTAATATAAAATCTATTAAACTCACCTTCAGCAAAAGTTATATTAGCATTCTCTGGCACTTTTACCAATGATGTTCCGGTTTTTGTTTTTCTTTCCTCTTGTGATTTAAAGCAATTATTATTTTTAAGAGATACCGCTAAAGTTTGCTCATCTCCACTTTCTAAAGATTGTTTTAATAAATCTTCATATTTTTCTTGACCATTATCATTAAATCTTTTACTTAGATATAACTTGTTATTTTGTATGTCAAAATCCATCTCGTTAATCATTAGCTGGCGAATAGTTTGGTCTAAATTTTCAAAGTTAAATTTCATAGTATATTTTTATTTTTTTTGATATTTATATTAATTTTTTATGTATATCCGTAATTGTCCATAATTTCGTATATTTACCTATAGTTTAATAAGTTAGATGGATATATTTAGTTTTACAGCTCATTTTGGTACTGAGGAAGATTGCAAAATTCATTTTAAAGAGCAGAGAGATAAAATTGGGGTTGTTTGTAAATGCGGTCACAATGAGCATTTCTGGATTAAAAGTATCTGGAGCTACGAATGCAAAAAGTGTCGTAAAAGGATTTCCTTGAAGAGCGGTACGATTATGCAGAACTCAAATCTTTCTTTTTTAGTTTGGTACAAAACCATGTTTCTGATGAGCGTTACCAAGAAAGGTTTTTCGTCTAAAGAAATCCAGAAACAATTAGGATTAAAGCGTTATGAGCCAGTTTGGGCAATGGTTCATAAACTAAGAAAAGCCATGGGAACCCGCGATGAAAGATATACTTTGGAAGGGATGATAGAGTTTGATGAAGGATATTTCACGGTAGAATCCAGCGAGATTGAACAAGAAAAAGGAGTTCGAGGCAGAGGTGCAGCAGGCAAACAAAACGTTGCTGTGATGGCTGAATCTACCCCTTTGGAGAATCTTGAAACTGGAGAAAAATCTAGTTCTTGTAGGTATTTTAAGGCTAAAGTTTTAGAAACGCATCTTTCCTTAGAAATTAATGAAACCATTAAAGAATGTATCGATAATGAAAGTATTGTTTTCACTGATAAAAGCACATCTTACGTAGATATTTCTGATTTTGTTGAGCTTCATATTACAGAAAAATCGGACAAAGAAACTACGGAAGAGATTTTAAAATGGGTTCATATTACCATCAGCAATGCGAAGCGAAATTTATTGGGAAATTATCATAAAATCAAAAGAAAGTACTTACAACTATACTTAAATGAATTTATCTACAAACTAAACCGAAGATATTTTGGAGACCAACTCTTCGAAAGGCTCATTATTGCTAACATTACGGCAGTATGATGAAAAACGGATATACATATAATTTTTTTATCTGTTTTAACGTTGCGTCGAAAACTGATGGAATTTCTTTATCAACAATCATTTTATAGGTAACTTCTTTTTTGTCAAGTACGTGAACAACTAAACAATTTTCAGGACTTACAAAATATTCTTCGTCAAAATTATTTGAAAGATAAATGTAAAGGGCTTCTGCAAACATCCCAAGTTCTTCTTCTTTATATCCTTCTAATCTTGCTACAAACCAAATAGCTCCTACGCATTTTTTATCATCTTTATCAAATGTATAAATTTGACTTGGGTTGATTTGTACAGGAACAGTATTTAGATAAATTATAGATTTTTTACTTGTTTTAGAAACTATATTTATTTTATCAGGTAACCATTTCGAAAAATCAAAATCCTCATAATTATGTAGAATATCGAGATTTCTTTGATACATATCTTTTGTTTGCTTAGTTAATTTAGGTGTGAAAAGATCTACAACTTCGGAAATTTTATCCTTTACCGGCTTATTGCTAATCTCTCTGAAGGCGTTACTCATCGCACTTAAACTTCTTACCCAGTAATTTCCTCCGCTACTTTCTGTAGCTTCCTGAACTAAACTTTTTCTTTTAAGAAAATTTAGAAATGTCTGTTGGCTTTTCTCAGGTTTTTGTCTAAATATAATGATGTTGTTTACTGAAATTTTCTTCATCTTTTAGGTTTTGTAAATTTTTAATTAAATGGATTTAGTTTATCAGTACTATCTTTTTTACTATTTAAAAACTGTTTTCTGTTTTCTAAACTTTGAATAATTAGAGCCCTGAGTTTAGGCAGGTAATCCGTTAACTCCTTCTCAATTTGAAGAAGTGTTTTTTCGGTAGCATCAATATTTGCAAGAAATTCTCTTTTTAGGTTTTCTATTTCGGTCTCGTTTCCAGTTATTTTTCCATAGTTAGTAAGTCTAAAAACTAAACCATTAGTATTTAATACAGCTTCTACATTTTTACTGTGATACTTACTTGGATATATTTTAAAAAAGTCTTTATTACCTTCAAAGGGAACTCCATAGTCAGCAACCTCTACTTCGTAATTTCGACCTTGTTGATAAAATCTACCAGGTGGAAGTTGTCTTCCTGAAAGTATTAATGTAGATATTCCAGTTGTTGTTCCTTCTTTTATCAGCTTCGGAACTTTAAAGTTGGAACGCTTGATAATATTATCAGCTTCTTCTTCAAAATTAATTTTATTAATTGATGACTCTGAATAAGATTTAATTTCATCAACAATTTTTTTTTGTTTTTCAAGAAAGAAAATTTCAATTTTTTTTTCTCTGAAAAATTCTGTAGGAGGTAAAAAATTACGCATACAATTTAAATTTAATATTAGCCTTAAACATGACAAATATCACACCCAGTAATTTGCGTGTGACTTAATTGCCACTTTTTTTCTGTGTTTAGTGAATTAAATGACTTTTTGTCATTTAAAAATTTGATTGACACACTTTCAGAATACTAAAAAGAAAATCATATTATAGAAGCAACTATAACTAAAGAATCCTTTCATTAAAAACCTCACAAACACCCTTAAAACAAACCTCCCAACACCTCCGTTTGTTTAAAGCAACCCTGTTTGCCTATTCCGTAGTCCTCCGGAAGTCTCCTGCAAGTTGCGGGAAACCTTCGGAGAACTTCTTTGGTTTAAAACAGAGTTGTTTGTAAGTTCCGGAGGACTGCGGAAGTCTCCTGCAATTTGCGGGAAAGCTTCGGAGGACTTCTTTGGTTTAAAACAAGATTGTTTGTAACTAAAGAAATTTTTCATATCTTTAAAATATTAATTCATTAAAACACAACAAGATGAAAATTACACTCACTAAGCTGAGCACTAAAGACCTTGCGACTTTGGCTCAAAGAATTATCAGCAACATCCAATCAGGAAAATATCCTGTAATTTCCAACCATCCGCTTACAGCGACTTTGCAGACTTTCTACACAGAATACGATTTGGTCTACACCAAACAAATCTACAGCGGAAAAGGTAAAGATGTTGCCACCGCAGATCTGGAAAGAGATGTGGCGTACAAGAATTTGAAAGCCTTTCTCAATGGCTACCGAAAGCTTGCTTCGGCACCTAATTATCAGTTCGCAGAGGATTTGTACACGGTGTTTAAAACTTTTGGTTTAAACCTCGACCGCCTAAGCTATTCTTCGCAAACGGCACAAATGAAAAAGCTCATCGAAGTTTTGGAAACGCCTGAAAATATGCAGAAAATAAACGTGCTTTCTATCAACCCTGCTTTTACTGATATGAAAACCAAGCATGAGGCTTTTGAACTGCTGTTTGCGGATCAGGCAGAAGCTAATGCTGACCTCCGACAGATGACGAGTGCTTCGGCAATCCGAAAAGATTTGGAGAAAACCCTGAAATCTTACCTCAACCTACTAACCGCCATGAAAGACGTTCCCAGTTGGGAGCTTCTCTACAGCGATACCAATGAGCTGGTGAAGGCAGCGAAAAATTCGGATATACAACGGAAAGAAGAAAATAATCTATAAATAAAGAACTCAGCGAATGGGTGAGTTTTTTTGTTTTATACAAACACTTAACCCCAACGTTTGTCATCCTGAAAGGATCTAAGCCCGAATCTTTTCATAAAGATTTCTCTAATATTATATTGAGATCCCTGCGGGATGACAAAGTGTGTGTGAAAATTTGTGCAGAGGTTTTTGGGTTTTGCAAAAAAAAATAAGCGTTATGTTTGTCATCCTGAAAGGATCTAAATGCGAATCTTTTCAAGCGGTTCTCTAATGCTATATTGAGATCCCTACGGGATGACAAAGTGTGTGTAGAAATTTGTGCAGAGGTTTTTGGGTTTTGCAAAAAAAGATAAGCGTCATGTTTGTCATCCCGTAGGGATCTAAATGCGAATCTTTCCAAGCAATTTTCTAATGCTATGTTGAGATCCCTGCGGGATGACAAAGTGTGGGTAGAAGTGTATGCAAAGTTTTTTTTGGTGCAAAAATAAAATAAGCGTCATGTTTGTCATCCCGTAGGGATCTAAGCTCGAATCTTTCCATATAAATTCTCTAATACTATATTGAGATCCCTGCGGGATGACAAAGTGTGTGTAGAAATTTGTGCAGAGGTTTTTGGGTTTTGCAAAAAAAAGATAAGCGTCATGTTTGTCATCCTGAAAGGATCTAAATGCGAATCTTTCCAAGTGGTTCTCTAATGCTATGTTGAGATCCCTACGGGATGACAAAGTGCATGGTAAGATATTACAGATTATTTGATATAAATTAAATATATTGGTTTAAATAAAAACAACAAATAATGATTGAATTTACTGAAGGAATATATACGTTTTATGTTTATATTCTTACCAATACAAGCAGAACTGTTCTTTACACAGGCGTAACGAATAATTTACATAGAAGATTACATCAACATAAGACGAAGGCAAATCCTAACTCCTTTACTGCAAAATACAATGTAGAATTCTTGATTTACTATGAAAAGTTTGGATGGATTCAGCAAGCTATCGAACGAGAAAAAGAAATAAAAAATTTATCTCGAATTAAAAAATTAGACCTGATAAGAATTCAGAACCCAAATTTAGATTTTTTGAATAATCTTTTTCAGCAGGAATTTTGATTGTCATTCGCCACAATGTTTGTCATTCTGAAAGAATCTAAACGCGAATATAACCAGGCAATTCTCTAATATAATGTTGAGATTCCTGCGGAATGACAAAGTGTGTGTTATGGGTTTTGTACGAACACTTAACGCCAACGTTTGTCATCCTGAAAGGATCTAAACGCAGATATTCCCAAGCAATTCTCTGATACGATGTTGAGGTTCCTACGGAAAGACAAAGTGTGTGGTTAGATATTTAAGAAGTATAATGCATTATCGCAAAGCTTGTCATTCTGAAAAAATCTAAACGCGAATATTGATATATAAATTCTAATATAATGTTGAGATTTCTGACGAATGACAAACTATATGGGATTAAAATGATATTTTTGGGATTCTTAAAATTACATTATACAAAAAATATGAAACCGAAAGGTTTTATAAACGCTTTTGAGAATAAATAAAAAATTATGAACAAAAAAATAGGCATCATCGGTTGCGGCTGGCTTGGAACTCACATTGCAGAAAGATTATCAAACCGATACGAAATTTTCCCCACCACAACGACAGTATCCAAAATAGATGATTTTAAATCTAAAGGTTTCCATCCGACTTTAGTCAATTTTCCTGATGAAATTAATCATGATATGACAGCGTGGGAAGTGGCACCAGAATTAGATGCCATTATTATTGGAATTCCTTTTTCGGGAATAAGAGGAGCGCAGATTTCTATGACCGAAAAACGTCAGAATCTCCTGAACTTTTTAGGGAATTATAAAGGACAGTTGTTTTTAATGAGCTCAACCGGTGTTTATCCCGACACGGAAAAAGAGTTTACAGAAGACGAGCAACCTGCCTCAACGGTGGAAAGTGAGCAGTTTATTTTAGAGCAGTTTCCACAAACCAATATCTTACGATTAGCTGGATTGATGGGCGACCAGCGACTTCTGAAGAATTATAACATTTCAAACTTAGATCAGTTGGTGAATCATATTCATTACGCAGATATTTGTTCGGTTGTTGAGAAAATGTTAGATCATCAATCAGAATCTAAAGTGTACAACATTGTTGCGCCGATATATCCAAGCAAAGAAGAAGTCATTAATGCGCAGAAAGGTTTGTCTTATGATGGTGAGAGAGCAAGTGTGGGAAGAACGATTTCTCCTGCAAAATTAATTTCAGAGCTTGATTTTGAATTTCAATATCCAGATCCTAGGTATTTTCATTTGTAAGTTATGTTGAAATTTTTCAACGCAAGGGTCGCGAAGAGTTTTATTGATCACTGCTTTATTTTTCCGTTCGCAAAGGCACTTCGTTCAGCTAATGACATATGCGTTCATTGCTGAGTGAAACGCCTTTTCGAACGGAAAATGTTTTCAAGCATTTAAACAAAAACATTGCGCTCATTGCGTTTAAATAAATTTCAATACTTTATAAAAATTAAAGAATTTGACTATATTTGTCTCACAAAGTGATACTAAAACATACAACATTATGATAGCTGAAATAGAAAAATATATAGAGATACAAAATAATATTGATGAGATTTTGAAAAATTCCCCTTTCAAAATGTCTTATATTATCGAAAAATCGGGAATCAAGAAACCTACTTTTTTCAAAAAATTAAAAGAAAAAAGATTTACTCCGGAAGAACTTTTAGTGATATCAAAAACCATTGAGATTAAAGAATGGAAAAATGAAACCAAAGAAGAAATTTTAGAGTCTTTGAAACGAGCAGAAGAGGAAATAAAAAACGGAGAAACGACAGATTTTTACAATTTTGTAGCTGAACGCAGAGACAAATTAAAAATACTGCACAATGCGAAAAGTTAAAATTTCTTCGGATGCAAAATCAGATTTAATTAAAATTGAAGAATATTTGCTTAATAAATGGAATGAAAAAGTTGCTGATGATTTTTATCAAAAACTAATTGATGCTATTAATATTTTAGAAACTGCAAATGTCAATTTTGAAAAATATCTTGATACTGATTTTAGAAAACTTCTTTTAACGAAACACAATACTATAATTTACAAAGTAGAAAACGATGAAATTAATATCGTCCGCATTCTCCAAAACTTCCAAAACCCTGATGAAAATTATCAATCTCTGAATGATTAAATCAATATATTCTAAGTTTAAGCCTTTCTTGGCGGCTTGTTTTTTACTGTCTGTATTATCATATACTTTTCAGGATTTATCATTGGTTTATCCTTCTTATTTTCCAAAACCTGTTTATGATTTTAAGAAAAATCCATTGAAATCTTCTACCGTAGAATTGGGCAGAAAGTTATTTTATGATCCTATTTTATCGAGGAATCAGACAATTTCATGTTCGTCTTGTCATCTTTCTAATCAGGCTTTTTCGCACGCCGGAAATCATTTAAGCAAAGGGATTGAAGACGGAATTGGTGACCGGAATTCTCCTGCGATTTTTAATTTAGCCTGGCAAAAAACATTTATGTGGGATGGCTCGGTCGTCAATATTGATGTACAGGCTTTGGCGCCTATTAATCATCCTAAAGAAATGGGTGAAGATATTAATGTTGCTGTTCGGAAGCTCAATCAATCAAAAGAATACAAAACGCTTTTCTATAAAAGTTTTGGTGACAGTTTAGCGACTTCTGAACGACTGATGAAAGCACTTTCTCAGTTTCAGTTAACAATTGTTTCAGTCAATTCAAAATATGATAAAATGAAACGAGGGAAAGTGAAGTTTACTGCTTCCGAAAATAAAGGCTATCAATTGTTTCGAGAAAATTGCAGCTCATGTCACGCTGAACCTCTTTTTTCAACCTATGAATTTGCCAATAACGGACTTCCTTTTAATCCTGAACTCAACGATAATGGAAAATGGAACAAAACTTTTGAGCCTGCAGATAAATTGATGTTTAAAATTCCAAGTTTAAGAAATCTTACTTACACTTATCCTTATATGCATGATGGCAGATTTAAAACGCTTTATGAAGTTTTGGAACATTATGAAAAAGGAATAGTAAAAAGTCCGACTTTAGCGAAAGAATTACATAAACCTATTGTCTTCAACGCTCAGGAAAAAGAAAATTTACTGGCTTTTTTAACAACATTAAATGATTCTGTTTTAGTTTCTAATGTACAGTATCAAAAAAAATAATGAGCAAAGCCATTTCGAGTAGTAAAGCATATCAAGAAGTTTGATGATTAAAATGTTGTAAAACTATAGCAACCTAGTTGTCAATTACTTATTCACCAAAATATTTTCAACAGATTCCAGGATTTCTTTTTCGATATCATCTTCTTTAATATTTTCTAGAGTATAGTTTTGTTCTTTCAAAGCTGCACTTCCTGTTCCGTTTTGGAAAATAGTATCTTGATGGATAACGATTCTTTTTAAGTTTTTATCAGCAACAAACATAATGTGTGGAAATTTGTCGTTGGTATAAAAATTAGAATCTACATTTTTTGAAATTTGAAGCTTGATATGAGTTTGAGAATTGATGCCTAAACCGTTTTTAGTTTCCTCATTAAAAGTAATTTTACAGCCAAACCCATTTTCTCTCAGCATTCTTCTGAATTCCTGCATTTTGGGGTCGATATAATTCTTACATAACGTTCTGAAGCCTTCAATAAATAAATCATCTTCGCTTTTCTTTTTCTCCAGACTTTCTTTCAGTTTTTGGTCTTCAGTTTTTAAGTTTGAGAATAGGGAATTGAGTTTATTGATATTTTCTTCTTTCATCTGCTTTAATTATTTTTCAAATATAAAGAAAATCATAAAAAAGAATGGTAATAATAGGCTTGTTGTTGCATATTAATAATTGTAGGGAATTAGTATTTTAAAACGAAGCTTAGAGATTTGTTGTTTTCTTTTTGAATTCTAAAAGAGTTTCATCGATTAAAGGGGTTATTTCTATAAAATTGTTTACAATATTTAAAATGTCCTTTTCAATATTTTCATCGTTGAGTGTTATTTTTCCTTCCATTAATGTTTGTGGAGCAAATTGCACACTCACATTTTCCCATTTATTTTCAAATTCTTTAAACTTTTCTCTAAAAGATGTTGCAAAAGCACGACTTTGCAAAGCATATCCATTAAGTTGTCTTAGTCTTAACGCATGAATGTTATAATTAAGAACTCGATTAGAAAAAGCTTGCTGGTTAATCCAAATTCCCATAAAAATAGCAGAACCCGAATGTGGCTGTTCATTAGGATTATTGGCCCAATGTTTTTTTTGAAGCCTGATAACAGTGGAGTTTAGCCAAATACCGGTTTGAATTTCTAATCCACTTTCTTTTAATGCTTTTGCATCAACTGCTTTTACACTATTTTCAAATTTGTGCAGATAATCTTCGAGATTCATTTGTTGTCAATTTTTTCTGCCAGTCCGATAAGAATTCCTTCAGGTCCTCGAATATAGCAAAGTTTATAAATGTTTTGATAATCAACGACTTCTTCCACAAGTTTTGCACCATGTTTATAAAGTCTGTTGAGCGTTTCATTTAAATCAGTCACGGCAAACCACGTAAATATCCTAAAGCATTTACCGGAGCATTGCGATGGTCTTCTATTATTTTCGGGTTAATAAATCTGGAGAGCTCCAGTCGGCTGTTTCCGTCTGGGGTAGCCATCATAGCAATTTCTACAGATTGATTACCAAGCCCCGTTACGCGACCCGCCCATTCGCCTCTAACCATTGATCTTCCTTCTAATTCCAGCCCGAGCTCAAGAAAAAAAGCAATGGTTTTGTCTAAAGATTCTACAACAATTCCCACATTATCCATCCTCAATAAATTCTGTTTTTTCATCGTCTTAAAATTTATATTTAAATGAATTAATGGTTTACTGCTAGTTTAATAAAAGGACTGAATGTTCAACTATACTATCTTTAAAGGAATTTTTTTATTTCAATTATTTAAAATCAAACCGATTCAAATTCTTTAGGATAAATAACGGTTCCCGAGATATTTTTAAGACTATCTTTTTCCAACTCAATGGCCATAAATACGTTAGAAGGAACATCAAACGGAGCTTTAATATTCCATTTTTCAGCAGGTTCAAATCCGAATTTTGGATAATAATGCTCATGTCCTAAAACAATTACTGATTGATAACCCAATTTTTTAGCAGTGTCAAGGGCGTATTTAATTAACTGTCCGCCAATTCCATTTCTCTGAAACTCAGGTAATACAGCCATTGGAGCAAGCCCTAAACTTTCATTAAGATTTCCATTATTGTCTTTTATGGTAATTTTGGTCAGCAGAATGTGTCCAATAATCTTGTTTTTTTCTGTTGCAACAATAGAAAGTTCCGGAATAAAAACATTCAGATTCTTTCTTAAAGCATTTACTAATTTAGCTTCATTATCTTGCCCGAAAGCTTTATTATTAAGCTCAAAAACTTCTGAAAAGTCATTTTGTGTTTCTTGTCTATAGATTATTTTCTCTGTCATTCTTATTTATTGTAATATGGATAAAGTTACAGGATTTTGGTTTGAATTTCAGCTATGTTTTTAAATTATAAAGAAACTTTTCCAACCTTTTTATTTAATAACGCATCTTTTAAATAAAAAAGACAATGAAAATTACTTTACCAAAACCTTGTCATGAAAAATGGGAAAGCATGACTCCGCAGGAAAAAGGAAGATTCTGTACTGTTTGTTCGAAAACTGTCAGAGATTTTACGAATGATTCTGATGATGAAATTTTAGATTATTTTTCTGATTCTGATTCTGAAAATACCTGTGGTAACTTTTACCAATCTCAGCTTAACCGAAATATACAGCATTCATCAATCAATTCCTTATTTTCAAAGTTTGCCGTGGGTTTTATTTTAACGGCAGCTGGAATTGTTTCTGTAAATGCTCAGGAAAAAGATACCATAAAACGTTCTTTTTTGGAAAGTTTACAAGGGAAACTAGTTTGTCTTTCTGCTCCCACAGAAAATACTACGTTTTTTGCTTCAACGAGAGGTATGCCTTCATCAATTCAGAGCAATAACGAACCATTATGGGTGATTGATCATGAAATTGTAGAAGCAAAAACCATCCGTGATTTTGATTCTAAGAAAATTAAGACCATAAATGTGATTAAAGGAGCCCAAGCCACTGCACTTTATGGAAGTAAGGGTAATAATGGAGTTGTTATTATTACAACTAAAAAAAGCTTTAGAAAGAAAAAATAATTAATTACGATTGTGTTTTAAAGAAAAAGAAAGAAAGTTTCATTCATTTTTAGCTATCGAATAAGAGGATAGAAAATAAGAAATTATGGTCTATTTAATTGAAAATTCAGTTTTTATAAATTTTAAAATAAATAATTCGTATCTTCAATACGAGCTTTTTTAAGTTCGACTTATTTATTTTTAACCTATGAAACATTTAAAATATATCTTATTTTTCTTGTGCAGTTGTTGGCTTTTATCCTGCATACAGTCAGAACTTCCCAATGCAGAAGCCGATATATTATCATGTGATGTAGATCCTGCGATATTACGAAAAGACCCTATTATACAGAACGACCGTATTCAGATATTGGTAATACCATCCACAGATATAACCAAACAGGCGCCCATTTTTACATTAACTCCTGGGGCTACAATCTTTCCAGAAAGTGGAACGGTGCTTAACTTCAGTCAACCTCAGATTTATACGGTAACTTCAGAAGATCGGCAGTATCAAAAGAAATATGAGGTTTCTTATATTGTTTCGACGGTAAGTTCGATGTATAATTTTGAAAACGTACGTATTGAAAATGGTAAGTTTGATGTGTTTTTTGAGACAGACCATAATAATCAAAATATTATGGATTGGGCCAGTGGAAATATCGCTTTTAGCCTAACAGGAGCTTCTTCTACTCCTGAAGGGTATCCTACTGCACGTTGGGCAGCAGGAAAAGTAGGTCAGGCAGTAAAACTAACCACCCAATCTACCGGAGCTTTAGGCGCTACAATGGGGAAACCTATAGCTGCAGGAAACTTATTTATGGGAGAATTTGATTTAGCTGCTTCTATTACCAATCCTTTAAAAAGCTTACACCTTGGGGTGCCAGTAGATTTTGTTCCTGATGGGGTAAAAGGTTTTTTCAAATATAAAGCAGGGCCAGTATATAAAGAGAATGGAGTGGTACAGCCCAACAAGAAAGATACTTGGGACATCTATGCTGTTTTTTTTGAAACAGATACTGCCTTAAAATATCTTGATGGAACAAATAAATTTACCCATCCTAATATCTATTCTATTGCTCAAATTACAGATGTACAAAGAATTGAAGCTTCAGATTGGACGGAATTTTATATTCCTTTTAATGTATTAAATAATAAAACAATCGATCAGCAAAAATTGAAAGATGGAAAATATAGCCTGACTTTGGTTTTTACATCAAGTATTGACGGAGATACTTTTGCAGGTGCCGTAGAAAGTACTCTTTTAATTGATGAAGTCGAATTAATACATTAAAAATGAAATACAATTTCTATCGCCTTTTCATCAATTCATTCGTGTTTCTTTTTGCAGGAAGCTCATTAATCTTTGCGCAAGATTTAGATACTGAAAAAAAAGAAAAAGGAGTTATTGAGTATCAATTACGTGCTGGGATTAATATTGGCGGATTTACTCCAATCCCGATTCCTGCAGAAATTAGAGAACTGAGCAGTTTTAATCCGATGCTGAATATCAGTCTTGAAGGAAGCATTATTTATTTGTTCAAACAAACTCCTAGTTCTTGGGGAATTAGAACGGGTGTTAAATTAGAAAACAAAGGGATGAAAGCCAATTCTATGGTTAAAAATTACAGAATGGAAATTATTGGCGGAGAAGGTGAGAGGGTAGCCGGAAATTGGACGGGCGGCGTGTCGACTCACATCGCAAATTCTTACATCACCATTCCTACTTTAGCTATTTTTAAAGTAAATGATTGTTGGTCTTTTTCGGGTGGTGCTTTTTGGTCTTTTCTCATGGATAAGAATTTTTCAGGATATGTTTTTGATGGTTATCTTAGAGAAGGCGATCCTACCGGCGTAAAAGTTATTTTTGAAGATGACAAAACAGCTTCTTATGATTTTTCAAATGATTTGAGAAAGTTTTCCTATGGTCTTCAGTTGGGTACTACTTGGCAGTTTTCTAAACATCTCAATGTCTTTGGTGATTTCAGTTTTGGCTTAAATAATATGTTTAAATCAGATTTTAAAACCATAACTTTTACCATGAGGCCAGTATATTTGAATTTGGGAGCTGGCTATAGTTTTTAACGTAAAATACACAGTAAAATAGAACACATTAATTATTTATAAATCTAACCAAAAAAAACAATTTTATTATGAACGAATCTTACCCTAAACCTTACAAATATTGGTTTTTACCCATTATTACTGGGATTATTTTTATCATTAGCGGAATCTACATATTCCGTACCCCGTTGTCATCTTATTTGGCGCTCACGATGCTTTTTGCTGCAATCTTCTTTATTAGTGGGATTTTTGAAATTGTAAATGCACTCAGCAATAGGCATTTTCAAAATTGGGGTTGGGCATTGGTTGGCGGAATTATAGATTTAATTTTCGGGATTATTTTAATGGCTTCTCCCATGTTAACGGCTACTTTTCTTCCGATATACGTTGGGTTTATTATAATGTTCCGTTCTATTACAGGGATTGGACATGCTATTGCACTTAAAGAAATGAATGTTTCTGCGTGGATAGCACCCTTAATATTCGGAATTTTAGGAATTTTACTTTCGTTATTAATGATTTTTAACCCTCTTATTGGAGGTTTAACCATTGTGTATTATACGGCTTTCTCCATCATTATGTTTGGGGTTCTACAGATAATTTTCGGGATTACTTTGAAAAAATTAAAACAATTGTAACTCTCTCAAAAAATTATAAAAAGCAGTACAATTTTTCATAATTGTACTGCTTTTTTGTATACTTGATGGTATAAAGTATCATACAAAATAAAAGCGCAATATTTTTAATTGCGCTTTTCTGATTTTAAAAACAATCTGATTGAACAAAGTTTTATTTGTTGGTAAGGAATCTTGTTAAGATTTCATTTAAATGATCTGCATGTGTAATGTTTAATCCGTGTGGAGCGCCTTCAATAATGACAAAATCATTATCGGCAATTCCTGCGGCAGCTTGTTTCCCTGCGGTTTCTATTGGGACAATCTGATCATCGTCACCATGTACAATAAGCGTTTTTACATTAACATTACTTAACTCTGGTCTGAAGTCTGTATTTGCCCAGCTTTCAGCACACTTTATTGTTGCAATAGGAGAGGCGTGAGAGGCAATATTCCAATCATAATCCAGCTGTTTTTGACTCACTTTTTGAGAAAGCAATCCGTAATTATAAAAGTTTTTGTGGAAACTTTCAAGGAAAGTAACTCTGTCGGTTTTAAGGCTGGTTAAAATTCCATATAATTCTTCCTCAGAAACGCCATGCGGATTATCGTCTTTCTGTTTTACCAAAGGAATAATTGAAGAAATCAAGGCTACTTTATCTACATTTTCTGAACCGTAATTGGTTAAATAACGTACAGCTTCGCCACCACCCATTGAAAAGCCAAAAAGAATGACATTTTTTAATTCTAGTTGAGTAATGAGTTCGTGTAAATCAGCCGCTAAACCGTCATAATCATAACCATCTAAAGTAGGAGAAGATTTTCCGAAACCTTTTCTGTCATAGGTAATCACACGATATCCTAAATCTAAAAGTACAGGAATCTGTAGCTCCCAGGATTTTCCGCTTAACGGCCATCCGTGAATAAGAATAATGGGTTGTCCGGAACCGAAATCTTCGTAGTAAAGTTCAACATTTTTGCTGTCTTGTTTTGTAAGGTAAGGCATATTAATATTTTTTTGTGATGTTCAGCATAAAACACAAATTTTACGCCACGAATGATGTGAAATGCTGATTTGGTATGTATTTATGATGATTTTAATATTTTTAGCCAATAAAATGAGTTTTTATATTTGTTAAACCTTATGAAGTTTAATTAGTACCCTGGAAATAACGCTGACAAAGTTATTAATCGGGTTTTCTAAAAAAAAATAAAAAAGAATGTAACATTTATTTCAAAAAACTACTAACTCTACAGAGCGTAAAGAAACCATGACCTCAGAACAAGAATTTATTACCAAAATAGAAAAGCATAAAGGAATCATTTTTAAGATTTCTAAAATGTATATGGATGATAAAGATGACCGCGATGATCTTTTTCAGGAGATTACGTTTCAGGTCTGGAAAGCTTATCCAAAATTTAAGGGTGAAAGTGAATTTTCAACCTGGCTGTACAGAATTGCACTTAATACAGCCATTATTTTCTTAAAATCTGAAAAGAAAAGAAGCTTTATAGCCAACGAAGATTTTTCGAATTATAAAATTACAGAGGATGAATACGACCATGAAAAAGAAGAGAAGCTTGCCGAAATGTATAAAGCAATCAATCAGCTAAACCCAATCGATAAAGCATTTATTTTTTATTACTTAGAAGATTTTTCCGGAAAGCAAATCGCCGAGCAAATGGGTATTTCGGAAGGAAATGTAAGAGTGAAAATGAATCGCGCCAAAAATAAATTGAAAGAGATTTTAAATAGTAATTAGATATGAGATACGTGTTACGAGATACAAGATTCGAAAGTGAGACTTAATACTCGAATCCCGAAACTCGAATCTCGAATCTCGAATCTCGAATCCCGAAACTCGAATCCTGTATCTCCAAACAAAAAAATAAACATTATGAATATAGATGACCTAAAAAATGCATGGAATGACGATGTTTCTGATGAAACGCCTGAAATCAGTATTGAACAGAAAAATAAAATTAATCTTCCGCTAGAAAAAATCAGAAAAAACATGCGAATGGAATTTTGGTCTACCGTAGGAATATTACTCTTTGGATTCGCTGTAGTCTGGATTCCTGTGCCGGAAGCTCCATTTAAGTTTAAATTTTATTTGACGGTTTTGCTTTTCTCAATGGTAATTGTAGTATCATTTTTCTTCAGTAAGTTTTTTAAATTATACAATAATATAGGCAACCCAATGATGAATACCTACGATTCTTTGAAAGATTTAATGTACCAGTTTGACCTTAATAAGCAGTATTATCTATCATTTATGCTTTCATTTGTGCCATTTTTGGTCTGTGAACTTATTATCGTTGTCGAATTTATCCCGCATCCCAAACCGATGAGTGATTTTAAGGTAGCGACTACGATTCTTTCTACACTTGCTATCGGTCTTTTTGGTCTTTTCTTGCTGGGGAAATATTGGTATAAAATGTTTTATGGAAAATACGTTCAGCAAATAGAAAATATTTTGATTGAATTTCAAAAAAAATAAATTGATACGAAGCTACGATTTTCATCATGTCGATTATAAGTCGTATCTTCGTAACAATTCAATTAAATGACAAAAAAGTACTTTTTTCCGGTAAAGTATACTTCGATTACACTTTCGTTGTCTTTGTCATATCTGCATGATGATAAATTTTTAAAAAATTCTAAAGAGTTTATTTAGTATCCCTGTCGAGACTCGGGACAGGGCATTATTAAGTGTTTGAACCAATTCATTTTTTTTTCTGAATGTGCATTCTGCATACCTTATCACAAATTTTTGTGCACAATGGTTATGTCTGAGTCAATATTCTGCATTCAGAAATCTCAATTTTTAAAAAATAAAATTATGTCAGAACAGATTATTTTAACCACAGGAGTATATGATTTAATAAAAGAACATTTAAGAAGAAAAAAAACAACTGCTGAAGAAGAAAAAATACTTCTTGCTCAATTAAGAAACGCAAAGCAGGTTTTACGTCGTGATTTGCCAAAAGATGTTGTAACCATCAATTGCGAAGTTAAAATAAAAGATTCTTCACATCCTCAAGAGCAGAAATTTGTGATTGTTTCTGAGGATAAAGCCAAAGTAAAAAAAGGAAAATATTCTGTATTATCTAATATTGCACTGGCGATTGTAGGGAATAAAGAAGGCGAAATTATCGATTGGCCTTTTGAAAATGGTGATAGAAAAATTGAAATTCTTAGCGTAGAACATATCAACTAATTATCAATATGTAGTTTGAAAGCTCCCAATTCGGGAGCTTTTTTAATGCTAAAATTAAATTTTAATGCGCTGAAATTAAAACTATCAACACTTATTGGGTATAATAAGCCGGAAATTCTCTTAAAATTGAATACAAATTCCGCCATTCAAAATATCTTGGGCTTACACTTTCTACCTGTGTAAAACCTTTTTCTTTAAAAAGTTTTTTTGTGCGGGTTACATGAAAATATTGGGAAACAACGATGATGTTTTTAAACTTATATTTTTGCTGAAATTTCAAAGTGTTTTCTACAGTTAATCTGGTATTATTACCATAATTATCCACTAAAATTATAGAGTCCGGAACTGCCTTATTAACTAAAAATTCTTTCATTTTTGAACCTTCATAAAAGCCTTCTTTACCTAAACCGCCACTGACCAGAATTTTTTTGACACGATGATTTTTGTACAGTTTAATTCCGGTTTCCAAACGTTTTTCAAGTCTTGTAGATAAAGTACCGTCTTCATTTACTTTGCTTCCGAGGATAATCGCAATATCTGCTTTTTTACCTTCATCAGATAACCCGTCAACGACAATGTAGATGGTATGTGCAATGAACCAAGAAATCATCAGGAAGACTAAAAACTTAAATGATTTGATTAAAATTTTCATCACTTAGTAGTTTTTAAACTTTTCTCTTTTTCAATTTCAGCTTTTATCCAGTCTAATTGTACATCTTTTTTATCGATAATATCCTGAACGCCTTGAGAAATTTCAACATCAGGAACGACTCCTTTTTTTGTATGTGTAAAATCAATATTGGGCTGCACCAAAAGTAATCCTATAGGTAAATCTATTTTAGAATTGGGAAGCATTTGATAAGAATAAAATCCTGCAACCGTTCCGTCATTGGCGCCGCCGGTTTCTTCACCAACTAATGTTACACGCTTGTCAAATTTTAATTTAGATGAAATAATAGACGACGCTGAAAAACTTCCGCCATTAATCAAAACATACACTTTTCCTTTGAAAGCATCTTGTTTTGGCTTGGTAGATTTATTTTCTTTCATTTTATAATAAGCGACACCATCTTTTCCTTTATACACATTCAACGTCTGATAAAAGAAATATCCTGGATAAGCAAGGCTTTTAAAAGTATATTGCAGTGGGCTTGACTTTCTAAAATAATTGGTTTTAAGCGGGCTTACTCTCGAGGTAAGTTGAGAAGGTTTTATCAAAACAAAAGGTTCAGGAGCGAGATAAGAATAAAGCTGATTGATTTCATACAACGAGCCACCATAATTTTCACGAATATCGATGATGAGGTAAGAAGATTCCGCATTTTTAATTTTGGCAAAAGATTCTTTATAAAATTTATCTGAAAATGTTCTTGTGAAGCTTTTAATTTTCATATAAGCAATCGTACTGTCTTTGTCTAAAAAATTGAAATTTCTATTGTAAGAGCTTGTTGATGCTACATAATCATTAAGTTTTTTTTCGGCAGTTCTCTTTTTATCGATTTTTTCTTTTTCAATTTCTGTTTTGTTTTTACTTTCCCTTTTTAAAACCAGAGTTTGTTTTTTATCTTCATAAAGAGTTTCAATTTTTGCACTGTCTAAAATCCCTTTTTCAGCAGTAAAAAAATTAAAGAAAACATCTTTTAAATAATAAGGATAAAAAGTAGAATTGTAACCGTCACTGCTTATGAGTTCACGATATTTTTTAAGATAATCTGCCACAGAAACTCCATTAATACTTAAAAGTTCTGTTCCCGGTTTGATATTTTGAATAGAATCTTTATTTTCAATGAAATACAAATGGTCATCTACTACATGATATTCAAATCTTCCAAAGAGTCCTTTTTTATTTTTTAAAGCTTTAATTTCTTTTTTTGAAAACCTTTTTGCAGGAATTTTTAAAGATAAATGACCTTCGCGGATTTGACTGATAACAGGTTGTAGTTTAAAATAAAACTCAGTAGGCGTTAAAGGCTTATTGATAGCCATCTTTAAACTATCAAATTTAAAATCGAGTTCTTTTTTTGAAATATACCAATTCAGATTAGGATGCATCTCCTGAAGTTTTTGGTAAGTGAAATCGACATCATCACGCAGTTTTTCAGGAGAAACCATGCTTAATCTTTGCTCATTATATTTTTTCACAGAATTGCATGAAGCAAAACTTAACGCCAATAAAGTGAAGATAAAATATTTCAAAATAGAAAGTTTTTTCGGTAAACGAATTTAAATATTTTTGATGGATATTGAAGTCTTCTTTTTGCTGGTTTTCGCAAATGCGCAAAGAACTTTTTTAAAACTTAAAATTATTAAGGCGCAAGGATTTTATCAAAGCTAAAATTTTAGAATCACAATATCATTTTATATTTAATTTAGCAAAATAAGTAGATGAAATAGAAGACTTAGAGCCTGTGAAAAATTAAATAAAAATAATTTATCTCGCTGATTTTGCTGATTTAGCAGATTAATAACTCTCCTTTTAATCAGCTAAATCTTTGTATCTGCGAGAATTATATAAAAATGATTAAAAAAAATCAAAAGCCAATCGTACAGAATTTAAATTAATAAAACTTAAACAAGCTCTTACAATCAGATATCTATTTTTATAAAATGTAATACTTAATAACTGAAAATCTTTGATTTTCTTGCGCCTTAAAAACAGTATGAAAATTAAAAATCTTTGCGCTCTTTGCGATTACCAACATTTTAATTGTTTATTAAAAAAGTAAAATTCATTTTCATTCGTCATTGAGGAAAGAGTAGATAACTTAAAGAAAGTTTTTTACATTTGAATTTCAAATTTTAATGATGGTTTATTTAATTATATTGATTGCAGTATTGGTAGCAGCAACTTATTTTGTAATGTCTCAGGAGGTTTTTGGTGCCGAAGCAAAAGGAAAACGTCTTGAAAAAATACTTAATTCTAAAAATTACAAGAATAAACAATTCCAAAATCAGAGTTTTACTCCACAGATTGCGGAAGGTTTTTCGATGCCAAAAGTAATGGTCAATTTTTTGTTTGGTAAAAAAGACCCATTATTAAAGCCATTACAAGCAATTCCTGCAATTCATACCGATTTAAGTAAAATTTCTGATAGTGAAGATGTTTTCATTTGGATGGGACATTCTTCTTATTTCATAAAAATCAATGGAGTTTCTTTTCTGATTGATCCTGTTTTGAGCACTTTTGGTTCGCCTTTTAAGTTTTTTAATAAAGCTTTTGACGGTTCAGATTTGTTTAAACCTCAAGATATTCCAAATATCGATTATCTGGTAATTACACATGATCATTATGACCATTTAGATTTTCCGACGGTAAAAGCCATTCGTGAGAAAGTAGGAAAAGTAATTATGCCTTTGGGAGTAGGAGCGCATTTTGAAAGATGGGGTTATTCTGAAAACCAGTTGATTGAAGAAGACTGGGGCGCAACGGTAGCTTTAAAAAATGATTTTAAAATAACTTTTACTCCGGCAAGACACTTTTCGGGAAGAAAATTCCAAAGAAATACAACGTTGTGGACTTCTTATGTTTTGGAAACTCCTACGAAAAAACTATTTTTAGGTGGTGATAGCGGTTATGATACTCATTTTAAAACAATTGGTGAACAATACGGACCATTTGATTTTGCCATTATGGAAAACGGACAGTACAATCCTGCCTGGAAATACATTCACGCTTTGCCAGAAGATGTTATTCAGGCAAGTTTAGATATCCAGGCAAAAAATATTATTCCTGTACATTCCGCAAAATTTGCTTTGGCTTTACATCCCTGGAATGAGCCTTTGCAAAAGGTAACATCGCTTGGAAAAGAAAAAAATCTACAGATTCTTACTCCAAAAATCGGTGAAGTTTTAGATTTAAATAAAACCAATCATCATTTTCAGAATTGGTGGGAATAATTTAAAGCAGTTTATATCTTAATCGATATAGATTATATTTTTCACGCAAATATTTTAGAAAGTAAAGATGAATGATAAAGCTCATGAATAGTTCATGCTTAATCGACTTGTTTTATAATCTTTGCTTCTTAAATTTTCAATGTTAAGTAATTAGAATAAAATAATGTCGTATTTAATTGTTTGCAATGGGTAAATTCGGTATATTTATCTCATTATGAGATATGTAACACTTAAAAAAGGAGAGATTGAGTTATTAGAGCACCTTCATCAAAATAGCCCTAATAATACTGTTAGAAAACGCAGTCAATGCCTTGTTTTATCAGATCAACGGCACAAGATTAAAGAGCTAGCTTCTATTTTTAAAGTAAGTCGCAGAACAATTGAACGTTGGTTTGATAATTGGGATAAAATAGGGGTTGATTCCCTTGCTATATCAGAGGGAAGAGGTGCGAAAACCCTTTTGAAAGACTATTCCAAAGAGGTTTCAGAGCAATTAGAACTTCACAATAGAAATTTAAAAAATGTATTAATTTACTTTGAACAGCAACACAATATTATCATCTGCAAAAAAACATTGCAGAATTTTTTAAAAGTTACTGGGTTATAAATGGAAAAGAGCTAGGCTCTCTTTAAAAGGGAAACGAAACGAAGAACAATTTCGATTTAAACAAAAGCAAATAGAAACATTAAAGAGTTTGGAAGATATCGGTTATATTGATGTATATTTTGGAGACCAAAGTCATTTTGGACTCCATCCTAATGTACCTTATGCTTGGCAAACAAAGGATAATCAAATAGTATTACCTGCTGCTAAAGGCAAATATCAGAATGTAGTTGGGTTGATGAACCGTAAAAATAAACTTCATTTCGAAATACTTGAAACAACCTTTAATTCAGATAGACTTATCTGCTTTATGAATCGTTTTGTGGAACAAACCGTTAAAAAAACGATCGTCATTCTTGACAATTCACCAATCCATAAATCAAAGAAATTTATGGCTAAAATAGAACAATGGAAAGAAAAAGATGTTTTTATTTACTTTTTGCCACCATATTCTCCAGAGTTAAATCTAATTGAAATTCTATGGCGAAGGATAAAGTATCAATGGTTAGATTTTGAGGCTTATCAATCATTTCAAAATCTCAAAGAAAATTAAATCTTGTTTTGACTAATTTCGGAACAAAATACGACATTAAATTTTAACCATTACTTATATGTATGTTTCTGGAATTTAATAAGTTTGGGACTTGATTTGTCTAAAGTTCAAAACAAATTTTAATTTAAACCCGGAAACGCAAATTTTGCAAAACCGCTTTTAGCATTAGACATTTTTTTTTCGTCATCTGTATGGTCATTTTTGACATATAAATCCTATTTATAAGTTTATTTTAATTTTTTATTACATATTCGTAGAGATCTTTTCCAACTTGAGATATATTAAAACTAGAGCTCCAGCCACTCCTTTCATGTGCAATTCCACAAGAATATAATAAGGCTTCCTTTTCCCCATTTCTAGGAAGTTTTCTATTCTCTGGTGTTTTGGAAATTTCATAATCTATTTCCGCCATTTCTTTAAGAAAATAAAAAGCATTAATGTTTATACTATTAAGGCAATCGGCTAGCCCTAAAAAGTATTTCCAATCATATTTTTCATTAATATCACTTCTGAATAAATTAGCAAAAATTTTTGCTTTTTCAATATTTAAAAATGTATCTGTATAAACTAACCGTTTTATTATCCAATGTATTATGTATAGGAAAAAAATACGTCGAGTTTTGTCGCTTTAAGCTATTAGTTTTGTACGATAACTAACTAAAAAAAAGATATTTAACATATTTTAATATTTTTTTTACTTTACTATGATTATTTTATTACTTTTGCGGCACTAATAACTAACTCACCATAATATGAAGCCAAAACATACAATATTCCATTAACTTTCAGGAATTCTCCTCATTTTTTACTGAAAAAATTCACCTCCAATAATATTAATACATAATCACTATTATGTCAAAACTTTTATGTCTAAAAACGACGTTGATACTCATCCTCATGTGTTCATCGAATGTTTTCTCGCAACTGGTTGGATCGGATGCTCAAATCTGGGAAAAATCGGCACCTACACTTCGTGAAGCCTCCAGTAGGAGTGAAGAAACTCTAGTGAACTTTCACCCAGGAATAAAAAACCGACTTTTCAAAAAGTATATTAAACACAGTATAAATAAAAGTCATACATTAAGTCTTGTACATACCTCAAAAGAAGATGATAAAATTTGGGAGAGAGAAGAAAGAAAGAGCTCTTTAAGTAATAATGCATATGAAATTAGAGATGGTAAAAAAGTTTTTAAAATTAAAAAAAAGCCTAGCATTTTTACCTTAAATAGCAATGCTGAAAGAGAAAAAGGAAAAAATGACAGTTTACAAATCTCTTTTGATGATCATAATCTGTATGAACTAATTTTTCTTCCTAAAAAGTCGAAGCCAATTGATCTTAACAAAATACATTCTTACTTATCAATAAAGTATGGAATATCTCTAGAAAGAGGAAAATATTATGGGAGCGATGGAAAGATTATTTGGGATCCTGAAAAACAGAAAGAGTTTATCCACAGACCTACCGGACTTGGAAGAGATGATGGAAATGAATTATATCAAAAACAGTCATGTAATCAGGAAGATCAATTTTTAACGATTGGTAAAACCTATATTAAAAATCTCAATGCTGAGAATCCCAGCATATTTGATCATAATAACTTTGTTATGTGGTCTGATGATAACAAAAAAATGTCTTTTAAAAAAGATGGAAATTTTGATGTTCTTGAAAGAAGTTGGGAAATTAATTTCATAGGTCCAACTATTTCAAAAAAAGATTATAAAGTAAGAATTGATAAAAAATCCGTTAATCCAGATAATTTACCTTTGGTATACTGGATGATTCTCAAGAGTGTAAATGGTGAAACAATTAAAATACAAGGTATAGCCGATGATAGTTTCATTAATTTTTCTAAAGTAAACTTTATCAATGATTACGATACTAATCTATTTAACAAGTTCACATTTGCAGTAACACCATTACGACTTGATAAAAAAGATGATATAAAAACATCTCCTATTTCAGAAATTACCCCAGATCAGATTTCACTTGATTTTGAACAAATCGTTTTATATCCTAATCCTGTAAAAAAAGATGAATTATTTACGATAAAATTTCCAGCTATGGAAAACCTAAATATTTCTATATACGACGGTGGGGGAAGATTAGTGAGATTAGAGAAAATTGATCATAAGGCCAAGTCTTATTCAAGTTCACTTGCTATTCAAAGTTTTTATCTTATTAGTCTTACAAAAGACGGAAAAGTCATCAAAACATTTAAAATTATTGTCAACTAAGCCATAATCATGAAAATACCATTTAATAAACTTCCTTTTACAAAAAGGTCGGTACTGCTTATTTGTTTTTTTGCAAGCATGTTTCTTTTTGCAAGCTTAACAAAAGAAGATAGACAGAAGGTAAGAGAATTCAAACTTAAGATGATGGAAAAATATTTCCCTCATAAAGAGGAAATTTTATCCGAAGAAAATTCTAAAGAAAATAAGAAATCAGAGACCCTAACAGATTATGTACTTCAAGAAACTAAAAATACAAATTTAGAAGATTACGCTTCTTTTGAAGCAGTATCTTCTAATAACATGATTAATGCTGATGACTTTTTAAATCAATTTGATTCTGAAGAAAAGCAGGGACTTATTGGTGAGCTATCAGAAGAAGAATCTGATAATCCTTCTGATAACTTCTTTACCATCAATATTCCTGAAATAAAGAATCTCTCTTCTAAAGCATTTTTGCAGTATGAGCTTTTTGGTATGGAAAGTTACCATTCGGTATCCCGTTCAATCAACAAAAATCTTGCGTTTGGAGGAAATATTATTGTTCCTTCAAACAAATGGAGCACTCAAAAAGAGCTGATTAGTATCAACTCGCTGCAGAAAGGCAAGAATAGTATTTTATTTACCGCTGCAGCTAATGGCATTAAGTACAAGGTAAAAAATGTAAAGATTATTTTTGCAAAAGCAGATTACACTGCAGATGCTATTTCAGCATTGCTATCAGGCAATCAACTCTATGTAAAAGGGGTACAGAACTCCTCCGGTCTAAGTTCACTGCAAATACATAATACGGCCGTTACAAAAACAAACGGTGAGTTTGAAACTCTTGTAAACCTTAGCGAAGAGGATAAAGCGAAAGGCTTTGTTTCTATTGTAAATGGTACGCAGAGCAAACAGTATAAGATTCCGAAAAGTACTGATTCATTTAAAACAATCGCTGATGAAAAATTCAGCCCAGTAACTTTTGAAGTAGGAAAAGATACAGAGTTCACAAAGAACTATGAAGGAACTGTAATCAATATAGAAAAAAATTCTGTTTTAGAAGCTGCTACCATTCAGGTTTTAAAATTGAGAAAAAAAGACTACCCTTCCCTAACTGGAGAAATAAAAAACATGACTCCTAGTTCTTACGCGTATCGATTAAATAAAATTTCGGGTACACTAAACAAAAAAGTCAAACTATCAATACCTTACGATGATAAAAAGCTGGGCGCAAGATCATCAAAAGAGATTAAAGCTTTTTATTTTGATTACGCTTCAAAAAAATGGAAAGTAGAACCTACAGGAAAAGTAGATGTCGAAAACAAAGTAATTACTGTAGAAGGTGATGGAGATACAGACTATATTAATGGTGTAATTTCTCTTCCTGAATCATCACAATTGGAAGCCTTTGCTCCAACCAGCATCAGTGGGCTGAAAGCTGCTGATCCAACAGCTGGTTTACAACTTATGGCAGTTCCAACTGCTACACAAAAAGGAGATGCAAGTGCTAATTATCCAATTCGAGTACCAAGTGGAGTAGGAGGTTTACAACCTTCAATGTCGATAGGCTACAGCAGCGGTGGTGGCAACGGTTGGATGGGTGATGGCTGGAATATTAATGGAGTCTCTGCCATTACTGTGGATACCCGCTGGGGTACACCTGAATTTGATGCAACAGGTGAAACAGAACTCTATTCATTAGATGGAGAAATGTTGGTGTATCCTAATTCATACCTTCCGCACAGACACAACGATATAAGTGAAAATAATACAGCAATAACAACTGACCGACAAAAAAGGGTTGATTTTACAAACAATGGTATAAAACAGTTTTATCTAAGGAAAAATCATGATTTTAGTCTTATTGAAAGAATAGGAGATTCTCCAGGTAATTATACATGGAAGGTTACTTCAACAGACGGAACAAAAAGTTATTATGGCGGATCTCCGGACTCTATGCTTTCAGGTTCTCATTGGGGCCTGAGATTGATTGAAGATGTACACGGAAACACCATGGAATTTACCTATTATAACGAGGCAGCCAGTGGTGGACATTTCTTTCAAATAAAAAAAGTAGCTTATGGTAAAAATAAAGACTATACGGTAAATTTCAACAGACAAAGCTCTGTTACCAGAAAAGACATCAGCATCAATGCGAAGCAAGGATTTCCCAGATCAGAACCTTACCTTCTAAAGGATATTGAAGTAAAATATAAAACCGAGCTTGTAAGGACTTATAAGATGGATTACATCGACGGGGAGTTTTACAAAACCTTGTTAAAACGTTTATATATAGTACCTCATAATCCTTGCTCAACGACTCTTGCAAACAGAAGTGAAAATAGCACCGAGAGCAAAGGCGAAAGAGACGATATTGACGATGGAAGTGGTGGAACCGGAGGTACAGACGGAGGTATTGAGCCTACTTGTAATGAAATTACAGACAGCTACACGTTTGATTATTACAATGATGTACGAGACAGCCAGGGAAGTTTACGAATTTATGGCTCTGATACCAATATAAGCTTACAAAATGATAAAGAAGCATATTCAGGATTTGTTCGTGGACTGCTTACTCCATCAAAAATAAATGGAAATATCAGCACTGAAAAAGGAGTGAATTTCAGAATTGCTGCAGGATTAAATTTCTTTTATCCTTCCAATGATGCATACGGTCATCTGATGTTTGGTTTTCCTTTCGGTTTTTCCAATGCTGAAGCAAGAAATGCCCAGCAGCTTATCGATTTTAACGGAGATGGTATTCAGGATATGATTTACAGGGTGCCAAGTGAACGATTATTCTTAAGAACAGGTTATCTTGATGGATTCGGAAATTTAAATTTTAAATCTTCTCAGCCTATCGAAAACTATAGCGGTGACTTCTCATTTACAGAAACAAAGACCAGCAATTCAGGCTGGGACATGGGAGCAATCATATATAGTAAATCACAAATTAAATCTTCCTCAACAAGCACTACCAAAACATACTTGGTTGATGCCAACTCAGACGGCCTTACAGATATCGTACACAATGGAGAAATATGGTTCAACAAATTCGATATCGCAAGTGGCAAATCTGAAATGACCAAGCATTCTGAGCATACAGAGAATATGATCATTAAAGCTAAAGCAATACAAAGCGCTTTAGTCGCATGTCCTGATCCGAAGATATGCCCTCAGGATATCGTTCTCCCTCCAACACCAATAACGGATGTGGTAAAAGTATGGATAGCTCCAAAAGATGGATATGTAAGATTTACGGATAATATTCAGTATAATAATGGTATAGCTCAAAAGTTACCAAAGTTGTATTATTCTGTAGAAATTCTTAATCCTACACCTTCTGGAAATAATCCAGTTACCTATTCTAATGGTAGAATTTATTTAACCCAACTGCAAGCAGGTGCCTTGTCACAATCGGTTCTTATTGAGCGATATAATGATTATTTACCTTATATACAAAATAATATTCCTCAAAATGGGGTAAACAGCCATTGGGGAATCAATAATTCTAATAGATTATTTGTAAAAAGCGGTGATAAAATATATGTGAGACTTCATAAAAATATGGATGGGAATTATCCGGTGATTTCTAATCCAAAAGTGGCTTATGTTGATCCTATTTCTGGTACTGAAATACCAAATAATTCTACACTTTCTCAAGATCAGTTTCAGTTAAATAACGGGACTTACGGTAATAATATGTTTTTAAATAACATTTCGGCTCCTATTTATTTTGATGCAAACGGTACTGCGTCTATTCAAGTATCACAATTTAAGTTCCCATATCTTAGGGACAAGGTTACTTTCAGAATTGTTACAGAGGATAGTGCAGGAAATCTTACTAATCTGATTACTCCAGAAATTTATGATTCAACTCATTTAAGCACCCTTGCTCATTCACTCACATTATCAACTACTGCATCAAACCCTGTTCATTTGAGGTTTATTGTAGAATCTGATTCACATACCGATTTTTATAGTACAAGCTGGAATGGGAAAATCAATGTATTTTATAATGCTTCGACCACCTATAATTCCAATGTGAACCTTAGCTATTTTCCTGTAGCTGAATATCCTTCATTTGTTGTTGATCAGTTAACAAATAAGTTAGATATAAATCAGATGTCTAATCTTGGTGTATCAGGTAGTCACAATTTTGGTGTCCAAATCAATAAAAATATTGGAAATTTCTCTAGTCTTGGTACGGGTTCATTTTATTATGTCATTAAAAAAGGAAATGATATTCTTGCAAAAAGAAGAGTTGTTGTGTCTCATACCAATAATATATTAGAGGAAGAAGATATGACTTCAGGACAAGCAATAAACGGCATATTGCCGATTGATTTTTATACAGGGAATCCAGTTATGGCCAATAATAATGATTTTATAACGGTACAGGTATATTGTAAGACAGGTGGAGACTTTACTCTATTTAATAATTATTCAGCTTATTTTCAAGGTAAACCATTTGTAGTATATTATGATACAACAAATGTATATGGAAATACTTCAGCCACAGCAGTTAACACGGCAATGTATAATACAAAATCTGTTTTCTACAATAACTGGGGGCAAGTCTTGTATCAGCCCGGAAGCTTTAATGATTATACTTATGGTCCACCAATAGAGGTTGCAGCATTTACCACAAATACGACAACACAAAATACATATCCACAATGTCAGGGAATCACAAACCAGGCAGATTTGGCAGCATGTATTTTAAATGCAAGTAACAACAATCCAAATACAGGTAATAATACTGTTGCTAGTACAATCGCTATTATGAAACCTAGTCTGGTAATAACAAGAGGAGGCTTCAAAAAATATTGGGTGGGTATTGGGCCGGACCAGTATACTAACGAATCTAGTTTTAATAATGATGAAACAGTCAATTATTTCACTAGTCCCGTTCCTGCATTGCCTCCTGTTACTCCAATTACCTTTAATTCCGGGCAATTGTCTATAGACACTACCATGAAAGGGATTGATAGAGTAAATAAAAGTGGCTCTCACAACAATACACAAGGTCTGAGTTATGGTATGGGAAGTGCTGGTAATTCTATTACCCAACTTGCCGGGGTTGGAAGTATAGAAACCCAAACATTTTCGGATCTTAACGGAGATGGTTATCCGGATATCGTGTATCCACAATCTGTTCAGTTCACGAATTCAACAGGAAGCTTAAATAATATACAAGTCTTAGATTCAGGAGACTACCCAACGAGATCGAACAGTTATCAGAAAATGAATTCTCTTGGTTTTTCTTATAATGCATTTTCAGTAACAGGAAGAATAGGAGCACAAGGTGATAACGGAACAAACACACAGCCTGATAGCGGTATGCCTTGGTCAGGAGGAGCCTCCATAAGTGCTGGTGTAAATGATTACTACGATTCTTATGATTCTGGAAAAACTTTCTGGATGGATATTAACGGGGATGGTCTTCCAGACAGAATAAAGGATGGAGGTACACCCCATATGTCTTATGCTTTAAATTTAGGTAAAAGTTTAAGCACATATTCATCTTATGAAAACCTAATTACATACCGTTCACGTCCTAAAGGCAGTTTAAGTTTAGGAATTGGCGCTTCATTAGGCGGATCTGCCAATTTAAGTGCATTAAGCAGCTTTGGATTTGGAATCAGTGCAAGTGCAGGTGCATCAGCCTCTATAGGTACTGCAGAAACAGTGTATGAAGACATTAATGGAGATGGTCTTATTGATATTCTTGAAATTAATAATTCTAACAATTCAACCACGGTACGATACAATCTTGGAAACAAGTTTGACAGCCCAACTCCGCTACTAAAATCTGCGGGAGCAATTAATTTTACCGATGAGACAAGATCATTCAACGGTTCATTCTCATTCGGAGGTACTTATATGTTTAATATAGGACCAATCACATTAATTCCACCTTTTATACTGTTAACACTTTGGATTAAAGCCGGAGGGGGAGCTACAGCTAATATTGGTCTTAATGTTTCTGAGACCAGAAAGGCATTTAAAGACATGAACGGCGATGGATATACTGACCTCGTAGTTGATAACAATAATGGCTTTACTGTCAATTATTCGCAGATTGGTAGAACAAACAAACTAAAGGCAATAACAAATACTATCTCAAAAGGTAGATATAACCTGGATTATCAATTTGAAAGAGCTAATTATGATAGCCCTCATGCTAAATTGATTGTAAATAAAATTACAGTTGTAGAGCCTGATGTATTTTCTCAGAATTATACCACTGATCAAGGGAATAAAATGGAAACTAAATATTCTTTCAGTAAAAGAAAATATGACAGAAGAGAAAGAGATGATTTTGGATTTGAAACAGTAACCAAATCTGAAATGAATGGCGGTTCTGCTGAAAGAGTTTCAACCGATTATTACTATAACAATAGCTATCTGATGAACGGTATTCCGAAGAGCAGTATTGTTACGGATGCCAATGGAAATACGATTTCTGAAACAAATTACGAATATAAGTTACATAAATTTATCAATAATACATCTCAGATTGATTTAAATTCAGATCTGGGAGCCGATTATGATACTGGTGGTAGAGAAGGGAGAAAAATGGCTATTACTCTATTGACTGACAAAATAAGAACAATTTATGAATCAGGAGGGAGTATAACGACCAAGGAACAATTTAAATATACACCTGGTGGTTTAATTACAAATTATCAATATACCAGCCCATCTACATCTTACAATACCAATATAAAATATCAGTCATTTTTTAATAATATTATTGGAGTTCCAACTCTTATGGAAGTATACGAAGGTAGCACTCAATCGGTATTATTAAGAAGAAGAAAATCAGATAATATTAATCCTTACACAGGAGATGTAAGAACATTCTTAGTATTTGATGGCGCCAATGACATTCCTACTGATATTGAATATTACTCTTCTGGAAACATTAAAAAAGTAACCTCTCCACCTAACCATAATAATGCAAGATACTGGATCGAATACACTTATGATGACACAGTCACCGGAAAATATGTTACGAAAGTAAAGGATATTCATGATATTCAGTCTACAGCAGTATACAATCCGCTATTCGATGTGGTAACAAGAAAAGTAGATACCGGAGGTAATGCAATGGTATTTTATTATGACGGTTTCGGAAGAACTTCGTCGATTATGGGGCCTAATGAGATTGCAAACAACTCTACCGTTCCTACTGTGAAATACAGATATTGGACAGATCATGCAGGAATTCCTAATAATAACAGTGCGATTAAAATCTATCGAGCATCAACCTCAAATTATGATCCCGAATATGCAAGTGCCAATAATACGATCATGACCGATACATATGCCGACTTTTTGGGAAGAGTGGTACAGGTAAAAAAAGATATTGAACTTGATGGTTATGAAAGACGTTCTGTATCCGGACCTGCTGTTTTTGATATATTGGGAAGAACAATCAAACAGTACCATCCTAAATTTGAAATTTTTGTAAATACAAATCTTAATGTAAACGGATTTAGCGGTCCGAGTACCTCTCAAACATATGACAATCGGGACAGAGTGATTACTGCAACAGATGAAGATACTAATACGAAAACAACCAATTATACTATTTCTGGGAATTTGTTGAAAACCACAGAAGAATTTGGCAATCAAAAGTCTGAATCTTATACCAATACCGAAGGTAAAATAATTCAGAAAGATGATTATTTCTACACTGTGCCATTATCAACAATTTTTAAATACAATCCTATTGGTGAGTTGTCTTCTGTTGAAGACCCTGAAGGGATGGTAACAAGTTATTCTTATGATCTTGCAGGAAGACGTATTCAGCAACGTCACCCGGATAAAGGTATTACAAGTTACGAATATGATCCTGCAGGAAATCTCAGAAGACTAACAACCGATAACTTATTAAATGACTCCAGCATTAATACCCATTATATAGAATATAAATACGATTATGATCGATTACTAGGAATATTCTTGCCTGATCTTCCTTCGGGAGATCAAAACCCGAATAACATAGAGTATCAATATGGGCTTTCAACCGCGGGTAATAATGCAGGTAAGATTGTTACAAAAGTAGACGGATCCGGAGATACAGTATACAAGTATGGAAGAATGGGAGAAGTAATTTCGGAACTGAAAACAGTTCGTGGTCACCATATTCCTGAAATGTATTTTAAAACATATTTCAACTATGATAGCTGGAACCGTTTGACGAAAATCAAGTATCCTGATGATGAAATCGTTTCTTATCATTATGATCTTGGAGGGAATCTTAAATCTGTTGATAATAATTATGGTGAAACGTTGATAGAGAACATCAAATATGATAATTATGAGGAACGTTTAAAAATTAAATATGGTAATGGTACACACCAGAATTATGTCTATAATCTACAAAATAGAAAATTAAAACGATATTACCTCATGAATAATACCAATAAAACGATGTTGGAGAATACGTATAAATACGATCAGTTCTCCAATATCAGTATGATTCAAAATGAGGCAGATCCTTTGGCAAACGGTATGGGCGGAGCATTCCAGTTTAATCTGAATTATGATACCCTAAACAGGTTGATTGGCACAGAAACTGGAGAGGTCATCATTCGTGGTAAAGAAAACCTACCAATACCTATTACTTCTTTTACGCCATCGACCTATAATCTTGCGATGGAATACAATAATGTAGGTGGAATCACACGAAAACACCAGCACCATGAAAAAGATCAGAATATTGTACCGGAAAACACTTATGACAATAATTATGGATATATTGCCGGATCTCATCGTCTAGAGAAGGTAGCTGATACTTCCGGAGCTATGGAATATTTTGAATACGATCTGAATGGTAATGCTATTGGACACACAGATATGAACGGAATAAAGCAAATGTTCTGGGACGAGCATGATCGTTTAAGAGCTTTTTATGATGACTATAAAGGTGTTTACCAGTACTATACTTACGATGATAAAGGAGAAAGGGTTATTAAATACGGACTTGAAATCCCTTCACAGCTTTATCAAAACGGTATACCTGTTAAAATTGATGAACTGAAACTTTTCGAGTATAAATTATATCCTAATCCTTACGTTACCGTAAGCTCAACAGGACAGTATACAAAGCATTACTTTGAAGGCCCAAAAAGATTTGCAAGCAGAGTGATGGACGGTGCAGGTAGATTTAAAGATCCTGCGGTATTATACACCAATAGAACAGCAGAAGATAAACCCACTGCAAAACCAGCAGATGTAAAGTCAGATTTTGAAAAATATCTAGAAAAATCTGGTCTTGGTAGTGATTTATCGGTAGAACTGAAAGAAACACCTTGGCATACTGGTTTATACTATCTGCATGGCGATCATTTGGGAACGGCTACATTTGTAACCAACTCCCAATCGGAAGCAACGCAATTTTTCTTAAATTTACCTTTTGGAGAAACAATGTATGAACAGACAGACGGAACGTATAATAATCCGTTTAAGTTTAATGCAAAAGAGTTAGATGACGACACCGGATTGTACTATTATGGAGCGAGATATTATAACCCAAGATTGAGTATTTGGTATGGTGTGGATCCGCTGGCAGAGAAGTATCCGAGTCTTTCTCCATATGTTTACGTGGCTGATAATCCGGTAAATGCAATCGATCCAGATGGAAGAGAAATAATATATATAGTAAGAGATTCCAAAGGAAAGTCTACAGAACAATGGAAATATTCTAATGGGAGTTTTCGTCGTTGGGAAAATGGAAAGCTTGGAGCTAAGTATGATGGACGAACTCATAAAGGAAGCCCCGAATTATTTACATTAGCTGTTCAATACCGAAAAATAGAACATTCCAAAGACGAAGTTTTAAAAGGGATGCTTCATACTCTTGAAACAAGTGAAAAAAAACATTGGGTAGAAGGAACTACTACAGAAGGTAGTGGTGTTTATCCTAATGGGAATGGTTTAGGTGAAATAGGAACACAGACAGTTTTCAATTTTAGTAAAAAAGAAAAGGATAGCTTTACAAAATTAGAGGAAATTCCCTTTTCGGATTTTTCGACAGTAGCTCATGAAATGCGACATCAATTTGATTATGATCAAGGAAACCATGCGGATGGTAACGGATTATCTGGAGCAAGTTCTCCTAGAGAACAAAGAGCTGTAAAAGATGAAAATAGAGCAAGAGGTTTGGAAAAAATAAAAAAAAGAACTTCATATGGAGGTGAAAAAGTAAATCCAAATCCTAAAAATTATATTCTTCCTAGTCAAAAACGGAAATAATAAATAATATATATGAAATCAAAAGTTATATTTTTTGCCTTTGTTTTAATAATAGGGTGTTCAAAAAGTCAAAGTTCAAGCCCAAGTATTTCAGATGTTTTTATTGAAAAAATAGCATTGGTAGAGGAATCATTACCCTCAAAGTATGTAGTATATAACTTATATGTCAAAACAGATAATTCTTTGATTTTAGTGACTAATGTGAATTTTTTAAATACTCTTTACAATGAGCATTATAAAAATAGGTTTAAAGATTTTCATAGTTTTTTACAAATGTCCCTAAGACAAAGTTTCGAAATAAATACGGAAATTGCAGCTAAATACAAATACCAGACTTTTACAGTGAATCCCGAAATTATGAAGTTATCAACAAAATTCATTATAGAAAAATACTTTCAACAGACCGATATTAAAGAAAAATATTATTTTTATTCTAAAGGTTTTTCGACTAGTGATATGCAAACAATTTTATATAAAATGTTTTTAGAAGGGTATATGATAAGTTTTGATGATTATGGTGGAAAATATAATATTATTAAATTCAAGGATGAATAATATGACCCGATTGAAAAGATGTGCAATATTTTAAAATTAAGTTCCAGCGGTTATTATAAATGGAAAAATAGATGTAGTAGCAGTAGACTGCTTTTGAAAGAAAAAATAAAAGAGCAAATAACTTCGATTTATTTTTCATCAAAACAACGCTATGGAAGCCCTAGAATTACCTTTGAATTAAATTCATTAGGATACAGAATATCGCGAATCACGGTGGCGAAATATATGAAGGAGCTGGGTTTGAGAAGTAAATTAAGCAAGAAATTTAAAGTAACTACGAACTCTAAACACAATTATTTGGTAGTAGACAACATCTTAGACAGAAACTTTACAGCAGATAAATCCTCGAAAGTTTGAGTTTCAGACATCACTTATATCCAGACCAAAGAAGGATTTTTGTACTTGACAACTGTTATTGATTTATACGACCGAAAAATAATCGGATGGAGTTTGAGTAAGGGAATGAGTACAGAAGAAACAAGTCTTACAGCCTGGAAAATGGCTGTCAAAAACAGAAAAACAGCAGATGGATTAATTTTTCATAGCGACAGAGGTGTTCAATATGCAAGCAAAAAATTTGTAAATACATTAGATTTTTATAACGTCACAAGAAGTATGAGCCGTAGAGGAAATTGTTGGGATAATGCAGTGGCTGAAAGTTTTTTCAAATCATTAAAAACGGAACTCATTTATGGCAACAAGCTCATTACAAAAGAACAAATGCAGTTAGAAATCTTTGAATACATTGAAATTTGGTACAACAAAAAAAGACGTCATGGTAAACTAAATTTTAAGACAATAGAAGAGTTTAATAATCAAAACAAAATTTATCAAAATGTAGCTTAACTTTAACTGGAGTTTTTATTTGCATATCCACATCCCCATATATGCAAAATTGTCTTATATATTCTGATAAAATAAGACCCATATAATTTGTATTTAGCAACTATTTTATTTTTGTTCAATTTTAAATTTCACTATTATTTCTTTTGGTAAAAAAAATATTTATAAACTAAAAATTTTAGGCAAAGCCGTTAAAAAATTTTCCCCTTTAGGGGCAAGGTCGGGAATATGTTTACAATGAAACGAAGTATAATTGTAGTGACAATTCCCATACCTTGCTATTTACTACTCCCTCTATTTTTAGAGTCTGTAAAAATAAGTTTCTTTACCATCTTTGGTATTGTAATTTTTGACAATAATTAGTCGCTCCTTAAAATGCATTTAAACCGCTGTATTATAGTGTTTTAAATGTTAATTTGTTTGTTTTTTCTTGCAGGTTTTTGTACTTTAGAGGTGTAAAACCTTGCAAATATGTTGGGAAAAAATCCAGAAAAACTGCCAGAATTATTCCGCCCGATGTTGGTGGATTTTATTGATGATAAGCATGAACTCGTTTTGCTTTCAGGAAAAATTGATTGGAACTATTTTGAGAAAGAATTTTCGCCATTGTATTCGAAAGTAGGCAATCCTAGCCATCCGATTCGGTTTATGGTCGGCTGTTTGCTTCTGAAACATCTTTATAATTTGGGCGATGAAACTTTGGAAAAAGCCTGGATGATGAATCCTTACATGCAGTATTTTTCTGGTAGCGTTTTCTTTGAACACGAATTTCCTTGTGATTCCAGCAATTTCGTTCATTTTCGAAAAAGAATTGGAGAAGAAGGCATCGAAAAAATCTTCGCGTACAGCGTAAGAATGCACGATGCAAAAATGAATACTTCGAATTTTGTTTTATCAGACACTACCGTTCAGGAGAATAATACTAAGTAATGGTTAAAATTTAATGTCGTATTTTGTTCCGAAATTAGTCAAAGCAAGATTTAATTTTCTTTGAGATTTTGAAATGATTGATAAGCCTCAAAATCTAACCATTGATACTTTATCCTTCGCCATAGAATTTCAATTAGATTTAACTCTGGAGAATATGGTGGCAAAAAGTAAATAAAAACATCTTTTTCTTTCCATTGTTCTATTTTAGCCATAAATTTCTTTGATTTATGGATTGGTGAATTGTCAAGAATGACGATCGTTTTTTTAACGGTTTGTTCCACAAAACGATTCATAAAGCAGATAAGTCTATCTGAATTAAAGGTTGTTTCAAGTATTTCGAAATGAAGTTTATTTTTACGGTTCATCAACCCAACTACATTCTGATATTTGCCTTTAGCAGCAGGTAATACTATTTGATTATCCTTTGTTTGCCAAGCATAAGGTACATTAGGATGGAGTCCAAAATGACTTTGGTCTCCAAAATATACATCAATATAACCGATATCTTCCAAACTCTTTAATGTTTCTATTTGCTTTTGTTTAAATCGAAATTGTTCTTCGTTTCGTTTCCCTTTTAAAGAGAGCCTAGCTCTTTTCCATTTATAACCCAGTAACTTTTAAAAAATTCTGCAATGTTTTTTTGCAGATGATAATATTGTGTTGCTGTTCAAAGTAAATTAATACATTTTTTAAATTTCTATTGTGAAGTTCTAATTGCTCTGAAACCTCTTTGGAATAGTCTTTCAAAAGGGTTTTCGCACCTCTTCCCTCTGATATAGCAAGGGAATCAACCCCTATTTTATCCCAATTATCAAACCAACGTTCAATTGTTCTGCGACTTACTTTAAAAATAGAAGCTAGCTCTTTAATCTTGTGCCGTTGATCTGATAAAACAAGGCATTGACTGCGTTTTCTAACAGTATTATTAGGGCTATTTTGATGAAGGTGCTCTAATAACTCAATCTCTCCTTTTTTAAGTGTTACATATCTCATAATGAGATAAATATACCGAATTTATCCATTGCAAACAATTAAATACGACATTATTTTATTCTAATTACTTATAATTAAATCTTTGCGTTTAAAAATTTACAAAAGTAATTTTTTAAATATTTAGAAAAGCTTAACAAATTTCTATTCGTGCCAAATTCCTTTATATCTTTTCGGATGATTTTCCAGCTGCTGTCTTACGAAATCACATTCTGGGTCAATCATTAGATCTTTTTCTTCTGCATAATTAACCAGTTTGTCTAAAAGCAGCTTTGCGTAGCCATGTCCTTCAAGATCTTCATCAATTTTGGTGTAATATACATTAAGCAATCTTCCGTCTACGGAAATCGACATATAACCTACTTTTTTATCATCAATTAACAATTGTAGCTCATCTTGATAAGGTGATAATTCAAATTTTATATTTTCCATAATGTTTGATTCTTGGTGAAACTCTTCTTTAAAATTACAAATTTTTAGTGATAATAAGATCATATTTAAATAATCTTAACGAAATTATATTTTAGATCGTGTTTAAATTTTATTTATCAATGATTATTATTGAGCGATGATGTTGTTGTTTGAATTTTATAATTTTGAACCATGGAATCTAGAGAGACAATAAAAGGCTTTTATGAGCGCAATGCTCAGAATCAAGGTTTACAATGTATAAAAACTCCCGGAGTAGGTCATTTTAATGTGTTTTCGCGAGAAAATTGTTCGTCAATTACGCCGTACAGCCGAAGAGATTATTATAAAATTTCATTAATTATCGGAAAAGGTAAACTTCATTATGCAGATAAGTGGATTTACGTTGATAAACCTGCCTTATTGTTTTCTAATCCTGTCATTCCTTATTCATGGGAAGCTGAGAATGATAATCAAAAAGGATTTTTCTGTTTGTTTACCGATCATTTTCTGCACGATGGAAATAGATTGGGAACCCTTCAGGAGTCACCGCTTTTCAGAATTGGAGGAACTCCTGTCTTCTTTATCGATGAAGAGCAACAAAGAACGGTTACCGATATTTTCATTAAAATGATGACCGAAATTCAATCTGATTATTTGCATAAATACGATATGTTGCGCGCTTATCTTCACCTTTTGATTCATGAAACAATAAAGATGCGTCCTGCTGAAAGTTTTGAGCATTATCAGAATGCTTCACAAAGAGTCGCGTCATTGTTTATGGAATTATTGGAAAGGCAATTTCCAATCGATAGTCCTGAAAGTTTTTTAAAGTTAAAAAGTCCGGTTGATTATGCAGAAAATTTGTCAATTCACGTCAACTCATTAAACCGTTCTGTAAAAGAAATTACGGGAAGAACAACCAGTCAGCAGATTACCTCAAGAATTATTCAGGAAGCCAATGCATTGCTTAAACACACTGACTGGAATATCTCTGAAATTGCCTACGGATTAGGTTTTGAAGAACCAGCATACTTTACTAATTATTTCAAAAAACAAACAGGAATAACACCCAATGCTGTTCGAACAGCGGTTGTTTGAATTTTATAATTCTTCGTTTGAATTGTATATTACAATCGGGAAATTTCAGTTATAATTTTGTACAATAAATTTTAAATCACAAGTTATCATGAAATTTAGAAAATTAGGAAAAACAGAAGAGCAGTTATCTGCGATCGGTTTAGGATGTATGGGAATGAGTTTTGCATACGGACCAACAGATGAACAGGAAAGTATCAGTACTTTGCACAGGGCTTTAGATTTAGGTGTGAATTTTTTGGATACTGCAGACATGTACGCCAACGGAGAAAATGAAAAGTTGATTTCGAAAGTATTAGTTCCGAACCGTGACAAAATTTTTATTGCTACAAAATTTGGATTTAGGTTTAAAGATGGAAAAGCCAATCACAGTGGTGCTCCCGGAACCTATTTTGATGGCTCCCCGGAATGGATTAAAAAAGCAGTTGATTTAAGTCTTCAAAGATTGAAAATTAATGAGATTGATTTGTATTATGCTCACAGAGTAGACCCTAATATTCCTATTGAAGAAACAGTTGGTGCAATGGCAGATTTAGTAAAAGCCGGAAAAGTGAGATATTTAGGTTTGTCTGAAGCTTCTACAGAATCAATTAGAAAAGCCAATAAAATTCATCCGATTACAGCGTTGCAGTCAGAATATTCTATTTTAACTAAAGATGTTGAAAAAGAAATTTTACCGACAATTAGAGAACTAGGAATTACTTTAGTTCCTTATTCCCCTTTGGCGAGAGGTCTTTTTTCTAATATTAATGAGGCTCAAAATTTTAGTGATGAAGATTTCAGAAAATCTTTACCTCGTTATCAGTCCGAAAATCTGGAAAACAATAAAAATTTAGCTAAAGAAATTAATGATTTTGCTGCTTCAAAAGGAGTAAAGGGAACACAGTTAGCACTTGCATGGGTGTTAAATCAAGGTGAAGATATTATTCCGATTCCGGGAACAAAGCGTAGAAAATATCTTGAAGAAAATATTGAAGCAATTAATCTTGAACTTTCTCCATCAGATTTAGAAACTATCGATTCTCTTCTTAAAAAATATCCAAATATCGGGGAAAGATATAGTGAAGGTTCTATGAAATTGGTGAATAACTAAAAACTTCCAAAACAAAATCCAGATTGCTGATAAAATTTCCGACAATTTGGGTTTCTATGAAAAGATTTAATAACGAATGGTAACACTCAAAGAGAAAAATAAATTCATTGCAACGATTTTGGCTTTTGCAATGATTCCGATGTCGGGTTTGACGACCGATATTTATCTTCCTTCTATGCCGAGTATGGCAACTGAACTTCATCAACCGGAAAGCAATATTCAGCTTACATTATCGATATTTCTGATTAGTTACGGGATCACTCAGTTTTTCGCAGGAAGTATTGTTGATTCTTTCGGCCGGTACAAAATTTCAATGGCTTCTTTAGCTTTGTTTGTCGTTTCTTTTTTGATTACTGCAACGACACAAAATATATTCGTTATTTATGCAATGCGTGTTTTGCAGGGGATTTTATCAGGATTTGCAGTGGTTTCAAAACGGGCTTTTTTTGTCGATGTTTATGAAGGTGATGAGCGGAAACATTATCTTAGTATTATGACGATTGTTTGGTCTGTCGGTCCGATAATCGCCCCTTTTATTGGTGGTTATTTACAGAAAATTTTCGGATGGCAGTCGAATTTCTATGTTTTGGCAGGATATAGTTTGGTTCTTTTAATTTTAGAACTGATTTTTTCTGGTGAGACATTAAAGAAAAGAAACCCTTTTCATGTAGAATTTTTACTGAAAGAATATGATTCTATGTTTAAAGCCAAAGATTTTTTCTACGGAATGGTGATGTGCGGAATCAGCTATTCGATGATTATGTTTTTTAATCTTTGCGGATCTTTTATTATTGAGCATAAAATGGGCTATTCTGAAGTAACCGCAGGCTATATTTCTTTAATTTTAGGATTTGCATGGATGGCGGGTGGTTTTCTTGGGAAAGCACTGATTGAGAAAGCATTTTTACCTAAGATTAGATATGCGAATTTTATTCAATTATTTTTAATTGTTTTGATGTTTATGGCTTCCTATTTTTCTAATAATATCTACAGTCTCGTTGCTTTTGCATTTGTTATTCATGTCACAGCCGGATTTATTTTTAATAATTATTTCTCTTACTGTATCGGAAGATTTCCAAATTCTGCCGGACTTGCAGGCGGAATGACCGGTGGAGTAGTCTTTATCATCACCTCAGCACTAAGCTATGGAATTGTTGCGATTATCAAACCTCAAATCCAAATGGAAGTAGCTGAAGGATATTTTCTGCTAGGAGTTTTAGGATTGTTTATTTTGAGTATGATTAAATGGAGAAAGGCACATGTTTGATTAATTAGGAATTAGTTTTTTGATAAATCTCTATTTTTGAGCTAATTAATATCAATATAAGCGGGCTTTAGCCCGCTTATTTCTTTGTAATAGAAAGATTGGCTTTAGCAGAAACTTAAAATTTAAACTTTTTACAATTCTTTATTGAAAATAAAATTGTGTAATTCGTGAAAAATATTCGTGTCATTCGTGTTTAAAAAAACAAAAAAGCTCCTTAAAAAAGGAGCTTTCAATTTATATTAAATCTGAAAATTAAATCTGATCAATAATTTCATTTAAAACAGTACTTGGTCTCATTGCCTCATACGTTTTATAAGTGTCAGTTTTGAAATAACCATCGATGTTTTGAGGTTTTCCTTGAGCACCAATTAATTCAGCATTGATTACTTCTTCATTTTCCTGCATTGCTTCTGCAACCGGAGCAAATTGTTCAGCTAATTCAGCATCTGCAGTTTGATTTGCCAATGCTTCAGCCCAATACATTGCTAAATAGAAGTGAGAACCTCTGTTATCAATTTGTCCTACTTTTCTTGCTGGAGACTTATCTGTCGCTAAAAATTTAGCATTAGCTTCATCTAAAGCATCTGCTAAAACCTGAGATTTAGTGTTTCCTTGAGTTTGTGCTAAATGCTCTAAAGAAGCTTGTAAAGCTAAGAATTCACCTAAAGAATCCCATCTTAAGTAGCCTTCTTCCAAGAATTGCTCAACGTGTTTTGGTGCAGAACCTCCAGCTCCAGTTTCAAATAAACCACCACCATTCATCAATGGAACGATAGAAAGCATTTTCGCAGAAGTTCCAAGCTCAAGAATTGGGAAAAGGTCAGTCAAATAATCTCTCAATACGTTTCCTGAAACAGAAATAGTATCTTTTCCTTCTCTTGCTCTGATTAAGGTTTCAGTCATTGCATTTTTTACATCAAGGATCTCAATTTCTAATCCTTCAGTATCGTGATCAGCTAAATATTTTTCAACTTTTTTAATCATTTCTCTGTCGTGCGCTCTTCCTTTGTCTAACCAGAAAATGGCAGGCGTATCAGAAAGTCTCGCTCTGTTTACCGCTAATTTTACCCAGTCTTGGATGGGAGCATCTTTAGTCTGGCACATTCTGAAAATATCACCCGTTTCAACTTTTTGAAAAAGAAGAACGTTTCCGTTTTCGTCTTGCACTTCAATTGTTCCTTCAGCAGAAGCTTGGAATGTTTTGTCGTGAGAACCATATTCTTCAGCTTTTTGAGCCATCAAACCAACATTAGGAACAGAACCCATTGTTGTAGGATCTAGTTTCCCATGCGCTTTCATATCATCAATAACAGATTGATAGAATCCTGCGTAAGAACGGTCTGGAATAATACAAACGGTATCTTCTTCGTTTCCGTCTTTGTTCCACATTTTTCCACCACCTCTTACTAAAGCAGCCATAGAAGCATCAACAATAATATCAGAAGGAACGTGGAAATTGGTAATTCCTTTGTCAGAATTTACCATCGCTACTCTTGGTCCGTTTGCCAAAGTTGCTTCAATATCAGCTTTAATATCAGCTTCCTGAGCATTTCCTTTAATTTTATCGAAAAGATCAGCTAAACCGTTGTTTGGATTAACATCTAAAGACTTGAACGTATCCGCATATTTAGTGAAAACATCTTTAAAGAAAGTCTCAACAATCGCTCCGAATACGATAGGATCTGAGATCTTCATCATCGTCGCTTTCAAGTGAGCAGAAAGAAGTACGTTTCTGTTTTTAGCTTCTTCAATAGCTTCTTGTACGAAAGCTTTCAAAGCATTTAAGTTCATTACAGAAGAATCAATTACTTCTCCAGCCTGAAGACCTGCGAAATCTTTTAATAAAGTTTCAGCACCGTCATTTCCTTTGAAAACGATTTTATATTTTGTAGCATTCTCAAGAGTCGTAGAAGTTTCTGTACCGTAGAAATCTCCGTTGTTCATGTGAGCAACATCAGTTTTACTGTCTGAAGCCCAGTTACCCATTCTGTGAGGGTTTGCTTTTGCGTAATTTTTTACTGCTTTTGGAGCACGTCTGTCAGAATTTCCTTCTCTTAACACAGGGTTTACAGCACTTCCTAAAACTTTAGCATATTTAGCTTTGATTGCTTTTTCTTCGTCATTTTTAGGTTCTGCAGGATAATTTGGAACTGCGAAACCTTTTCCTTGTAATTCAGCGATAGCCGCATCCAATTGAGGAGCAGAAGCAGAAATATTTGGTAATTTGATAATGTTTGCATCAGGTTGAGTTGCCAATTGACCTAATTCAGCCAAAGCATCACCAACTTTTTGATTATCATTCAAAAACTCAGGAAAGTTTGCTAGAATTCTTCCTGCCAAAGAAATATCCGGAACGGCGATCTCAATGTTTGCCGATTTTGTAAATGCCTTTACGATAGGTAAAAACGAGTGTGTAGCCAACATTGGAGCTTCATCCGTAAGTGTGTAATAGATTTTTGATTTGTCTGACATTATACTGTAATTTATTATTTAAATTTTTAGTTTCACAAATTTAGTGATTATGATTGTTTTATTTGGAATCTTTACATAAAAAAAGAGGCTATTGCCTCTTTAAATTTATAATTGTGTGATTGTATATGTTCCTGTGCCGTTAAAGTTTATTGTAAATGTGATTTGATAATTTTTAGGAGTTGAAGTCAAATTTGGAAATGTAATAGGAGCTCCTCCCACATCAATATTACCATCACTTAAATTATCACCATATTCTTCATCACCTACAGTAATTACAAAAGTAGAAGCCATCACATTTGTAATTCCAAAAACTTGTGTAGAAAATGTATTATTTGTTACATTATACGATAAAGGTGTCATTGATGACGGATAACTACCAATGAAATCTACAGAAGGCATAATATTTTCTGCTGCTATAGTTGCAGATAGACCATAATCTGTAATGGCAATTTCGTAGAAACCATTGGAAGAAATATTAAAGTCACTACCATTGGGCACTAAAACAGATTGGCTACCCACTCCATAAACTTGGGCACCATTAGCTTGTGATGAAATGAATTTTAATTGAGTATTTGCAGGTAAGTATCTATATCCGATTTTTTTATTTCCAACATTTCTTAATAATTCAGCAGTGGTAGCATTAAAACTGTTATGTGAACCATACATATAAAGATTTGTAGGGGCAGTTGAACTAGAACTTGATGTAGTCGGTAAACTCAACGTTCCTGAGTCACTTACGTTCAAAGTATAAGGTGTTCCATTCGGAGAAGTAAGTGTAATTCCTTGCCCAGATCCAGTTACAACTGTTTTACTAACTTGGGAATAAGGTACACTCATCAGTTGATTTACTCCAACATTTGTATAGTTAGAACCTCCCGCAGGATCCATCTCTACTTTTAAAAATTTTGTGTTTGCTCCCCAGTTAATTCCTCCAAAAGTTCCTGTTGTTGCAGTTCCTTGTCCGATATTTAAATTAACTAAACCTTTAGCATTGGTTGTTTTGTTGTGTGTTTCTGTATATAAAACAGTTCCTGTAGCTGAGTTTTCTAAAATACTGATCTTTAAAGCTACGTTTCCATTGGCAATTGGAGCTCCAGCTGCGTTAAAAGCAATTGTTTGGTAACTAAAAGCTTGTGGAACCTGTGCGCTTAATAATGTAGCTAAAAATAATCCTATACTTGTGTAAAGTTTTTTCATTTCAATGAGTTTTTAATTTTTTTTGATAATTTTAATAGGCTTGATATCAGAATTTCTGAAAACAATCATGTAAACACCTTGAGGAAGGTTTCTAAGATCCAGTTTCTCTGATTCTAATTTTGTTTTGAAGACAAGCTTCCCTGAAAGATCATAGATTTCAGCACTTTCGATTTTTGATTTTGAGTTCAATTTTACGTAAACGAAATCTGCGGTAGGATTCGGGTAAATTTTTACATTGTCTTTTTCAAGTTCGGTAACTCCTAAAACCTGCAGGACAGATTGATAAAACATTCCCATTGTTCCGGAATTTGCTTGGTCGGGATCGGTCGGGATTACATAAATCTCACCAACCGAATGGTTGAAGTTATCTGCAGAAACTGCTCCGGAATTGATGCCTCCAATCACAGACTGGGCAAAGCCGAAAAAAGGAACTCCAAATAATAAGAGGGTAATTTTTTTTCGCATTTATATTTATTTAAGACCGCTAATATAAATAAATTTCACATTTGTGGGGATAAAAAATTTTGCTTTCCACTTTAAGAATTATTTAACCTTTATTTCAGCCTTAATCATTCTAAATTTAAATAAATTTGAAGAAAATTATAAATACATCAACTATGTCTACAATTACATTTAAAGGAAACCCAATAAATACAATAGGAAGCCTTCCACAAGTTGGAAACCAAGCTCAGGAATTCACAATGGTTTCTGGAGATTTATCTGAAAAAAATCTTGCTGATTACACAGGGAAAAGAGTAGTATTAAATATCTTCCCAAGCATTGATACAGGAATTTGTGCAGCTTCAGCAAGAAAATTCAATGAAGAGGCTTCTACTCTTGATAATACTGTTGTTATCAATGTTTCTAGAGACTTACCTTTTGCATTATCTAGATTTTGTGCAGCTGAAGGTTTAACGAATGTAGAAACGTTATCAGATTTCAGAGGAAATTTTGGTGAAGATTATGGAGTTACTCTTACAGATTCGCCTTTAAAAGGGCTTTTGAGCAGAGCTGTTGTGGTTTTAGACGAAAAAACTAATGTGATCTACACAGAGCAAGTTCCGGAAATAGGACAAGAGCCTAATTACGAAGCCGCTATCGCTTCTTTGAAGTAAATAAAAATATTTCTCATCAATTTGAAATCATTCTGTTATTTAATAGAATGATTTTTTTATTTTTGTGCGAACTCAATAATTAGTCGGTGAAAAATAAATTTACCTCTTTTGCAATTATCTGTTTCCTTTTTTATGGGAATACAGTTTTTCAAGCGCAGGAATCTAAAGAGATTTTAGACCTTAAAAATAAATTGCTTACCACAAAAAATGACAGAGAAAAAGTTAAATTATATGATGATCTTGCGAACAAATACTCAGATAGTAAGATTATTGACAGTGCGTTAGCATATTCTAAATTGAGTTTACCTATTTACGAAAAATTAAATAATATTGAACAAATAGGTAGGTCTAATCTTTTTATTGGTGGGTTATTACTACAAAAAATGGATTTTGCGAATAGCGAAAGATATCTTGTGGAAGGAGAGCGATATCTCAATAAGACTGAAAATTATGACAAAAGAGCTTGGGCTTACTATTTATTAGCTACAGTAAATTCGGTTAATAAAAAAAATAAAGTAGCAAACGATTATTGTAATCAAATCCTAAATCTTTATAATCAGAATAAAATTAAAGATAAAAAGTTAGTTCTGACAGCATATCAACGATTGTTTCAAAATAATTTTCTTCAAGAAAACCCAGTTGAAGCCTACAAATCTTTAAATACATATATCGAGTTTACAATAAATAATTTTCCAGAATTTATTTATGATGCGTACTTTTTCGCAGGAACATTTTATCTTTCAAATAAAGATTTTAAAAAATCACTAGACTACTATCAGAGGTCACTTGAAATTGCAAAGAAAAGTAAGAATGAGCAGCAAGTTGCTAATTCTAAAATGTTTATAGGCAATATATACTCTGAAACGAAGCAGTACGAAAAAGCAAAACTTTTTTTTAATGATGCTAAAAATTACTTTGAAGAACATCAATTAAATAGTAGTTTACAGATGCTTTATTACTATTTTTCTGATATAAATTATAAACAGAAAGATTATACAAATGCTTTGCTCTACATTAATAAAGCTTTGAAATTGAGTAGTGAACAAGATCCAATGTATCATTATTTTACACACCAAAAAGGATTGATTGAGTTAAAAACTTTGATTGATGATGAAGCAGATTTTGGTCAAGACGTTGCAAAAGCACAAGAACTTCAAAAACTTACGAATAAACAATCGGAAAGTTTAGAATATTTTTTGAATTTAAAAACAGTGGTTTCTGCTGAAGTTTTTATTCAAAATTATGATATTTTGCAGCAAGCCTATGAAAAATTGGGAGATTATAAGAAAGCTTTATTTTATCTAAAAAAGGCAAAAGATAAAAAGGAAGAAACATACGGTTTGGATAATATGAGAAACCTTTCCGATATACAGTCACAAACGGAACTTGCAAACGAAAGAACCCGGATAAAGCTAGAAGAAGAAACCAAACGCATCCAGCTTCAAAAAGAAATAGAACTAAAAGCACTCCGTTTTGAATACGAAAAAAAACAGGCGGCTGCAAAAACTGAGGAAGAACGAAAAAGACTTGCGCTAGAGGAAGATTTAAAAAGAAAAGAAATTCAGATTAAATTTGATGAAGAGCAAAAAGCAGTGGCTCTAAAATATGCTCAGGAAAAAAATATTGCTAAAATCAATCAGGAAAAAAAAGATGCCCTTGCGAAAGCAGATTTAGAAAGTTCTAAAATACAAAAAAATATGTGGGCAATTGGAGCCGGTTTATCTTTGCTGTTATTAGGTTTTGCCGGATTTTCTTACAATCAAAAACGTAAAGACAATAAAAAAATCGCTGAAGAGAAAAAGAAATCGGATGATTTATTGTTAAATATCCTTCCTCATGAAGTTGCCGAAGAATTAAAAGAAAAAGGAAAAACCAGTGCCAAACATTTTGATCAGGTTTCTGTTTTGTTTACCGATTTTGTCAATTTTACTGCAAATTCAGAAAGAATTGGGGTGCAGGAAGTTTTGAATGAACTGAATATCTGTTTTACAGAATTCGACAGAATCATGGAGAAATACAATTTAGAAAAGATAAAAACCATTGGTGATGCCTATTTGGCGGTAAGCGGTTTACCTATTTCTAATGAACAGCATGCAAAAAATGCAGTGAATGCAGCTTTAGAAATTCTTTCTTATATTCAGCAAAGAAAAAAAGAGAATCCAAATGCTTTAGATATCAGAATAGGAATTCATTCAGGACCGGTGATTGCCGGAATCGTGGGTGTGAAAAAATTTGCTTACGATATTTGGGGTGACACGGTAAACACGGCAGCAAGAATGGAGCAGAACAGTTCAGCGGGAAAAGTAAATATTTCTGAAGCAACCTATCAGTTAATAAAAGAAGACTTTAGTTTTGAGCATCGTGGAAAAATCGAAACCAAAGGAAAAGGGGCAATGGATATGTATTTTGTAAATCATTTAGTTAAATCTTAAAAAATTGAAAAAAAATCTACTCTTTAAATTTCTACTTTCTGTATCATTTCTATTGCAAATTTTTTGTTTTGCTCAAAATTCTCTTGAAAAACCTAGAGTTTTTACTGAAAAAGAAATAAGAAGTGGTGTTTTAATTGATGAGAAAAGTAAATTTTCTGAGAATGATAATCAGGCTTTTGCATTACCTACATTTGATGATTCTTTATGGAAATATGAAAATTTCAACTCCAAAAAAGTTTATAAAAAAGATCAACCTTATTGGATTCGGTATTACTTCAAAATAGACTCTTCATCTGTCAACAAACCACTTGGTCTGGAACTGAGTCAGCTTGGCGCATCAGAAATCTATCTCAACGGCAAAAAAATAGAAAGCATTGGTAAAATAGGCAAAGGGAAATCCCGAAAATTTGTCATCAAAAATACGATACCAACTATTTTTACACTTAATGATACGGATGTCAATGTTTTAGCGATACGATATTTACCACTACTTAACAGATCTAGAGTGATCAATAATGCAAGGCTTCTCAATATCGAAATTAAACAGGCAGATTATCTTGTACAAGATAAATTGGAAGTTGGAGAAGAAGTTAATTTTTATATGATGCTTACCTGTGGAGTCTTTACTGCATTGGGTTTTATTCATCTTTTGTTATTCCTTTTTTATAGAAAAGCATTGTATAATCTGTTCTTTTCCATATACAATATTTCCATTGCGTTGTTTGGATATTTGGTCATCCTTTTGTATAAAATGCGAGATCCAGACTTAGTTTATACATACGTATTTATTGGGTTTTTATCGATGATGTTGTTTGCATCAGCTTTAAGCGGATTTGTTAATACTCTTTTTGCAAAATCAAAGACAAGATTAATAGTGATGCTTATTCTTGCTGTCATCTTAGTTATCTTTTATTACTTCAATGATACATTCGCAATCATTCTTGGCTTTTTTTATCTCGCTTTTGTAGCTTTCGAATCTTTTTATTTGGTAATTAGGGCGATGATAAGAAGAGAAAAGGCGGCGTATATTGTTGGAGGTGGTATATTGTCGTTTTTTGTATTCACGTTACTCATTATTATTCTTAATGTTTTAGACAATCTTAATGTATCTTTCTCTGGGAAGTTTTCAAAAGACGATTTTGGAGCATATTTTTTGATATTAATCATCATCAGTTTCCCAATTTCTATTTCGGCATATTTGGCTTGGCAATTTGCTTCCACTAATTTAAGCTTGGTAAAACAGCTGGACAAAGTCAACCAACTTTCTGAGATTAATTTGAAACAGGAACAAGAAAAACAGCAGATTTTGCAAGACCAAAATGATTTGCTTGAGCAACAGGTTGATGAGCGTACTTTTGAATTGCAGAAAGAAAAGCAAAAAACAGAAAATCTGCTCCTCAATATTCTTCCGCATGAAGTGGCTGAAGAACTGAAAGAGAACGGAAGCTCTGAAGCTAAATATTACGATGAGGTAAGTGTTTTATTTACTGATTTTGTTAATTTTACCCAGAGTTCCGAGAAGATGGGTGCTGAAAAAATGCTGGCTGAACTCAATGAATGCTTCACCGCTTTCGATATGATTATGGAAAAACATGGTTTAGAAAAGATAAAAACCATCGGTGATGCTTATTTGGCCGTTTGTGGATTGCCCATTAAAAATGAGAATCATGCCTATCAAACAGCTTTGGTAGCTTTAGATATTCTTGAATATATTGAAGAAAGAAAAAAGACTAATCCGGATGTTTTAGATATTAGAATCGGGATTAATTCGGGTTCTTTAATTGCCGGAATTGTTGGGGTGAAAAAATTCGCATACGATATTTGGGGCGACACCGTAAATACAGCTGCAAGAATGGAACAAAATAGTGAAAAAGGAAAAATAAACATTTCTGAATCGACCTATCAATTGATTAAAGAAAAGATTATCTGCGAATACAGAGGGAAAATCCACACCAAAGGAAAAGGTGATATGGATATGTATTTTGTCAATCATTTAGCTAAATCTTAAAAAATTGAAAAAAAATATACTCTTTGCATTTTTGGTTTTAATGGTGGTACAGACATTCTGTTTTGCTCAAAATTCTCTTGAAAAACCCAGAATTTTTACTGAAAATGAAATTATAATTGGTGCACCAATCAATGAAAGTAGTAAAATTTTTGCCGGTGACAACCCTGCTTTTGCTTTGCCAGAATTTGATGATTCTTCATGGAAACATGCCAATTTTAATTCTAAAAAAATCTATTCTTGGAATCCTATTAAATTAAGTCCTGAAAATGCTTCTAAAAAAGATCAGGTTTATTGGGTTCGTTATTATTTTAAAATAGATTCTACATTACTGAATCAACCTTTGTGTTTGAATATCACTCAACTTGGTTCTTCAGAGATTTATCTAAATGGTAAAAAGATAGAAAGCATCGGAAATATAAAGTTGAAAGAGTTTAAGATGAAAAACAAAATTCCAGAGTTGTTTTCTTTAGATAAAACCGATGTAAATGTTTTAGCGATACGTTTTTTACCATTTGTAGTAGTCAAAAAAAAGACTGTCAATCTTAGTCCTGTCGCAATAAGTATAGAGCTTGTTTCTGCTCACAATTTTATTAAAGATAAAGTCTCATTGTGGAAGGATTTTAATTTTTATACGATGCTGATTTGCGGTATATTTGGTGCATTAGGATTTATTCATTTATTGTTGTTTCTTTTTTATAGAAAAGCGATTTATAACCTGTATTTCTCTACCTACAATATTTCTATTTCTTTGATGAGCTATTTAACGTTGCTCTTTTCTGAAATGACAGATCCTTTAAATCTGGATACTTATACCTTTGCTTCATTTTTGGCGGTGATGTTATTTGGTACTTCACTTACAGGTTTTATCAATACATTGTTTGGAAGAACAAAAAAAAGGCTGAAAGTAATGTTGATTATTTCTGCCTCTATTGTTCTGCTCTATTATTTTAGTGCCACTACTGCAGCAAGTTTTGCGTTTTTTTATATTGCTTTCGTTGCTTTCGAATCTTTTTATTTAATCATCAGAGCGATGATCAGGAGAGAAAAATCGGCTTTCATTGTTGGAGGCGGAGTTTTGGTATTCTTCCTTTTTATTGTAATGGTCATTATTTTCATGCTTTTAAATAAACTGAATACTATTGATATAAATAATTTCTTCGGAGATGATTTTATTACTTATGTTTTTATATTTATTTTCATCAGTTTCCCGATTTCGATTTCGGCTTATTTGGGTTGGCAATTTGCTTCCACTAATTTAAGCTTGGTAAAACAGTTGGATGAAGTCAATCGACTTTCTGATATTAATTTGAAACAGGAACAAGAAAAGCAACAGATTTTGCAAGATCAAAATGATTTGCTTGAAAAACAGGTTGATGAGCGTACTTTTGAATTGCAAAAAGAAAAGCAAAAAACAGAAAATCTACTCCTCAATATTCTTCCACATGAAGTGGCCGAAGAACTGAAGGAAAACGGAAGCTCTGAAGCTAAATATTATGATGAAGTAAGTGTTTTATTTACCGATTTTGTTAATTTTACCCAAAGTTCAGAGAAAATGGGTGCTGAAAAAATGCTTGTAGAACTCAATGAATGCTTCACCGCTTTCGATATGATTATGGAGAAGCATGGTTTAGAAAAGATAAAAACCATCGGTGATGCTTATTTGGCAGTTTGTGGATTGCCTATTAAAAATGAGAATCATGCCTATCAAACAACTTTGGTCGCTTTAGATATTATTGAATTTATTGAAGAAAGAAAAAAGACCAATCCTGATGTTTTAGATATCAGAATCGGGATTAATTCGGGTTCTTTAATTGCCGGAATTGTTGGGGTTAAAAAATTCGCATACGATATTTGGGGTGATACGGTGAATACCGCAGCAAGAATGGAGCAAAATAGCGAAAAAGGAAAAATAAATATTTCAGAATCTACATACCAATTAATAAAAGAGAAAATTAATTGCGAATACAGAGGGAAAATCCATACCAAAGGAAAAGGTGATATGGATATGTATTTTGTCAATCATTTAGCTAAATCTTAAAAAATTGAAAAAAAATATACTCTTTGCATTTTTGGTTTTAATGGTGTTACAGACATTCTGTTTTGCCCAAAACTCTTTTGATAAACCTAAAGTGTTTACTGAAAAAAATCTGATGTATGGAGCATTGATTGATGAAGAGAGTAAATTTATTGCCGACGATAACCCCGCGTTTGCATTACCAAACTACAATGATTCTGCTTGGAAATATGCTGATTTTAGTTCTAAAAAAGCCTACGATAAAGATCAGGTTTACTGGATCCGATATTACTTTAAAATAGATTCGGCCTCTGTAAATAAGTCTTTGTGTTTTGATATCAAACAAGTAGGAGCTTCCGAAATTTATCTCAATGGTAAAAAGATTGAAACGATAGGGAAAATAGGAAAAAGCGGTGCAAGAGAATTTAGAATGAAAAATGATATTCCTGAATTGTTTTCGTTAAATAATACAGAAGTCAATGTCTTGGCGATTCGCTTTCTGCCTATCGTCGGTGGAAAAAAAATGGCGATCAATTACAGTCCTGTAGCATTAGATATAGAATTAATAGATGCCAAGGAGTTTATTCATGACAAAGTAGAAATGGAACAGGGGTTTAACTTTGTATCGATGCTGATTTGTGGCGTTTTTTCCGCACTGGGATTCATACACCTGCTCTTATTTTTATTTTATAGAAAAGCGATTTATAATCTGTATTTCTCAATATATAACCTCTCTATTGGCTTAATGAGCTATATGGTTCTTTTATTTTTTGAAATGAATAATCCTGAGAAAATAGATGCTTACGCTTTCTTTTCTTTTCTTTCCATGTTGGCTTTTGGAGCATCGCTCACTGGTTTTGTTAATACATTATTTGGTAGAAGTAAAATTAGATTAAAAATCTTACTGATTTTTGCAGCTCTGCTTCTGATACTGTATTACTTCAGTGCAAAAGTAGCGATCAGTTTGGTTATGTTTTATCTGTTTTTCGTTTGGTCTGAATCGTTGTATCTTATCATAAGAGCCATGATAAGAAAAGAAAAATCGGCTTTTATAGTTGGTGGCGGAATTCTTACTTTCGTTGCTATCATTATTCTTACCATCATTTTTAATATTTTAGATTCTTTAAATATTGTTGCCCCAAAAATGTTTTCAGGAGATACATTCGGAATAATAGTCTTGATTGTTATTTTTGTAAGCTTCCCGATTTCTATTTCGGCTTATTTGGGTTGGCAATTTGCTTCAACGAATTTAAGTTTGGTAAAACAGCTGGATGAAGTCAACCGACTTTCTGATATTAATTTGAAACAGGAACAGGAAAAACAGCAGATTTTGCAAGATCAAAATGATTTGCTTGAGCAACAGGTTGATGAGCGTACTTTTGAATTGCAGAAAGAAAAGCAAAAAACAGAAAATCTACTCCTCAATATTCTTCCGCATGAAGTGGCCGAAGAACTGAAGGAAAATGGAAGCTCTGAAGCTAAATATTATGATGAAGTAAGTGTTTTATTTACCGATTTTGTTAATTTTACCCAAAGTTCCGAAAAAATGGGTGCTGAAAAAATGCTTGTCGAACTCAACGAATGTTTTACCGCTTTCGATATGATAATGGAGAAGCATGGTTTAGAAAAGATAAAAACCATCGGTGATGCTTACCTGGCAGTTTGCGGATTGCCTATTAAAAATGAATGCCACGCTTACAAAACAGTATTGGTCGCTTTAGATATTATTCATTTTATTGAAGAAAGAAAAAAGACCAATCCTGATGTTTTAGATATCAGAATCGGGATTAATTCTGGTTCTTTAATTGCCGGAATTGTTGGGGTGAAAAAATTCGCTTACGACATTTGGGGCGATACCGTAAATACCGCAGCAAGAATGGAGCAAAACAGCGAAAGAGGAAAAATAAATATTTCAGAATCGACTTACCAATTGATAAAAGAAAAAATTACCTGCGAATACCGAGGTAAAATTCATACAAAAGGAAAAGGAGATATGGATATGTATTTTGCATTGGAAGCTAAAAATATTTAACCACAAAAGAAACAAAAGTTTTCTTGCTGAATTTAAAGCATTTTATCTTTGAAAATTAAAAGTTCACAAAATTTAAAAAACATTTTCTATTTTAAATATGGAATACGAAAAACTAAATAAACTCATATTAAAAAGACTCAGAGAAAACCTTCCTGAGCATCTTTCTTATCACAGCGTGATGCACGTAAAAGACGTTATCGATGCTGTAGAAAAAATTGCTAAATCTGAAGGAGTTAGTGATGAAGATTTAGTATTGCTAAAAACCGCGGCGTTGTTTCACGATACCGGATTTTTATACGGATCAAAAAATCATGAGGAAAAATCATGTGAAATTGCTGCAGAATATCTGTTAGAATATGGCTTTTCGCAAGATCAGTTAGATAAAATAAAAGGAATGATCATGGCGACAAAAATTCCTCAGACTCCGAAAAACCATTTAGAACAAATCGTTGCCGATGCCGATTTAGATTACTTGGGAAGAGATGACTTTTTTGTAATTGGTGATAAGTTGTTTGAAGAACTTTCGATGTTCGGAATTGTCAATTCCGAGCGTGATTGGAATTTATTACAGGAGAAATTCTTAGAAAGCCATCATTATTTCACAGAAACTGCCATCAATACCAGAAAAGAAAAAAAACAGGATAACCTGAATATTATTAAAACAAAACTAAAAAACAACTGATTACTTTATGAGCTCTGCTTCAACTAAACATGGCCCGCTTTTTACTCTTTCAGATATTATTTATCTCGTTTTAGGAGTTATTTCTGCGAGTTTTGCTTTAAAATCTTTCCTCGTTCCCAATCACTTTTTAGATGGTGGTGTTACCGGTGTTTCACTTTTACTTCACGAAGTTTACCATTGGAATCTCGGAGTCGTTCTATTGGTTTTAAACTTACCATTTATCATTCTGGCGTACTTCCAAATCGGAAAACACTTTGCCATCAGAAGTTTTTTAACGATTTTACTAATCATCATCACCATTTTTTTCGTCCCTTTTCCGGAAGTGACCCATGACAAATTATTGGTCGCTGTATTTGGCGGATTTTTCATGGGAATTGGAATCGGTTTATCTATGCGAGGTGGCGGAACTTTCGACGGAATGGAAGTTTTAGCATTATTAACATTCAAAAAAAGTAGTTTCAGTATCACCGAAATTATTTTAGGAATGAATGTGATTATCTTTATCATCGCAACCGTTTTTCTTAAATTTGAAACCGCTTTGTATGCAATTATGACGTATCTCGTGGCTAGTCAGATTACTAAATATGTGATTGAAGGAATTGAAGCCTATACAGGAGTAACGATTATTTCAGGAAACAGCGAAGAGATTAAAAAAGCTTTGGTTTTAACGATGAATAA